>CASDTU010000076.1 GCA_949283775.1 uncultured Bacillota bacterium | reverse complement strand
TTTTTTAAAAAAGTGGTCCCAATAATTGCTTGGAAGACTCTAATGCTTAGAAGTTATCCATTCCTTTGCATTATACTAAGCCTATCAAAATTTGTCAATTATTTTTTAGGATAAGATAGATCCTTTTACAGTATTTTTCTCGGCGCTCGCCGAGAACGATCGGCGGCGGCATCCTCTTCCCTTTTCTCCTCTGCCAAAACAGGGCGAAGCCAGCGCAATGTCCAAACAGCGGCAAATTGCCGTTTTCTTGACAAATCAAACAGCCGCGGCGAAACATTCGCCGCGGCTTTGCTATTTTCTCAAATTATTTCTCTCTACTTTCTTAAACTATATCTCTCTATTTCCTTAAATTCTGTCTTGCTTGCCGAGATGGAAAAGCGAAGCCGCGCTTTCAAGAACACACAGCCCGACAATCAGCGCAGCACCGCGCCGACCTTTTCGCCTAGGCTCTTTAAGATCCTCTTGACATATCCGTCCGCATCTTCCGGCCCGATCGCCTTTTCGTGCGGCGTGAAGGTAATGGAAAACGCCATGCTCTTTTTGCCGTTTCCGATCGCTTCCGAACGGTACACGTCGAACAGACGGACATAGGTCACATACTTGCAGCTTTCCCGAATGGCCGTTTCCGCCTGCGCGCAGGTGATCGCTTCGTCGACGACGATTGCAAGGTCGCGCTTGATTTCGGGGAATTTCGGCAGCGGATTGTATTTAATGGTATGGGCGCATAAAGCAGACAACTTTTCGCAGTTTAATTCGCCCAAATACACGTTTGTGTCGATCACAAGCTGTTCCGCAATATCGGGAGCGAGTTCGCCCAGATATCCTATTTCCTCGCCGCCGAGCAGGACCTTTGCGCATTTTCCCGGATGCAGGAAAGGTTTTTCCGCCGGCTCATACGAAAACGTTATGCCTGCCTGCGCCGCGATCGCTTCAAACGCACCCTTGGCGCCGTAGAAATCTTCCTGTGCGCCGTACTGCCCGATCGAAATCGTCTTGCGTTCATGCGGCAACTCGGTCAGCGGAAGAGAAGCGAGATAGACGTTCGCCAATTCAAAGAGGCGCGCGCTGTCGTTTCCGCGGCGGATGTTCCGCACAATGGCAGACAACATGGACGGCACAAGTGTCGTGCGCATGATACTCATATCCTCCCCGATCGGGTTTTTGATATGAATCGCCTTTTTTGCTTCCTCTGCCATATGGATCAGCTCATAATCTTTGGGCGAAATAAACGAATAGGTGATGATCTCGCAATAATTCTGACTGCGCAGAGCGCGTTTGATCGCCTCTTCTCCGCGCTGGATCGCCGTCAGTCCCCCGTTCGTAACTGCCGCCGCCTGCAAAAAAGTCCCTTCGATATGATCGTATCCGTACATACGGATGACTTCTTCCGCAAGGTCGGGATATCCTTCCACGTCTTCGCGATATGCGGGAACGGTCACTTCCAAACTGTCGCCGCGCGCCTTCACGTTAAAATTCAGGCGCTCTAAGATCGCGCAGATCTCCGCTTTGGGGACCTCAATGCCCAAGAGCGCGTTGATCTGCGACACAGTCGTAGAAACTGTCATCGGCGTCGTATGGTTCAGGCCGATATCGTACCGATCTCTCGCGATCTTGCCGCATCCGAGCGAATCGATCAGGTTTAAGGCGCGATTGATCGCAATCCCCGTCGTATAGGCGTCGACACCCTTTTCAAAGCGCGCAGAAGAATCGCTTTTTTGTCCCAAACTTCTAGACGTCCTGCGGATATTTGCGCGCTCGAACTTCGCGCTTTCGAACAACACTTCGCCCGTGCTGTCCGTAATTCCGCTGTTGAGGCCGCCCATAATGCCCGCGAGCGCGACCGGCTTTGCGCCGTCGCAGATCACCAGATTTTCGGACGTGAGAGAAAATTCCTTTTCGTCCAGCGTCGTAATTTTTTCATTCTCGGCCGCGCGCCGCACGCAGATCTTGTTCTGCGCAATGCGGGAAAGATCGAACGCATGCATCGGCTGCCCCAATTCCAACAGCACGAAGTTCGTGATATCCACCACGTTGTTGATGGAGCGCAGCCCGCACAGGGCGAGGCGGCGGCGCATCCACTGCGGCGATTTCTCGATCTTCAACTCGCGCACATACTGCGCGATATAGCGCGGACAGAGATCGGGCGCCTCCACGCTCACGTTCACGCGCTCCGTCGTGCTGAACATATCCGGTTTAAAGGAAAGATCGATCGGCAGCAACGGCTGGTGCAAAACGGCCGCAACCTCCCGCGCGATCCCGTACACACTCTGACAGTCGGGACGGTTCGCCGTAACCGAAATGTCAAAAATATAATCGTCCAGTCCCACTACCGTGCGAATGTCCGTTCCGACGGGAATATCCTCTTGCAAAAGCAGGATCCCGTTGACTTCCGCGCCCTCGTACCAATCGTCCGTGATGCCGAGCTCTTCGCCCGAACAGAGCATACCGCACGATTCCACGCCGCGGAGTTTTCCCTTTTTGATCTTGACTCCGTTTGCGAGCGACGAATTTTCCAGCGCGACCGGAACGAGATCGCCGCCCTTGACGTTGTCCGCCCCCGTTACGATCTGGATCGAATCGCCGAACTGTCCGCAATCGAGTTTGCAGATTTTCAGCTTATCCGCGTCGGGATGTTTTTCCATCGCCGTGATCCTGCCGACGACGCAGCGATCGATCTCCGCTCCGACATAGATGAGTTCTTCCACTTCAAAGCCGCAGGAGAATAATTTTTCCGTCAGCTCCTGCGCCGTGATATCTATATTCACATAATCTTTCAGCCAACTGAAAGGTACTTTCATTTCGGGTCCCTCCTTTAATCCTTGAATTGTTTGAGAAAACGCACGTCGTTTTCAAACATCAGACGAATATCGCTGATCCCGTACTTGATCATGGCGATGCGCTCCAAGCCCATGCCGAACGCAAACCCGGTGTATACGTCCGGATCCACGCCGCAATTTTCCAGCACTTTGCGGTTGACCATGCCGGCGCCGAGCACCTCGATCCAGCCCGTACCCTTACAGATACGGCAGCCCTTTCCGCCGCAGTTGCTGCAAGAAAGATCCACTTCCACGCTCGGTTCCGTGAACGGGAAATAGGAAGGACGCAGGCGCACTTTCGTCTCCGAAGTGAACATTCTGCGCGCAAACTCGTCCAAAAGCCCTTTCAGATCGTTGAGCGTGATGCCCTTATCGACGACCAACCCCTCCATCTGGTGGAACATCGGCGAATGGGTTGCGTCCGAATCGGAACGGTACACTCTGCCGGGACTGAGCACCTTGATAGGCGGCTTTTTGTTTTCCATCACGCGGATCTGCCCCGAGGACGTCTGCGAACGGAGCAAAAATTCCCCGGAAATAAAGAAGGTATCCTGCATATCGCGCGCCGGATGATCGGCAGGAATATTCAACGCCTGAAAGTTATAATAATCCTTTTCGATCTCCGGACCCTCGTAAACGTCAAAGCCCATTCCGGTAAAAATATTCAAAAGCTCCTGCCTTACCAGCGTTACGGGATGCACGCTGCCCGTTTCCACGAACTTTGCAGGCATCGTAACGTCAATTTTTTCGCTGGCATACTTCGCGGAAAGCTCCTGCTGTTTCAAAACCTCTTCCCGTGCGGCAAAGGCCTCCTCCGCCCAAAAACGGAGTTCGTTGATGATCTTTCCGACTTGCGGCCTCTCTTCGGGCGCGACGTCGCGCATCCCTTTCAGAAGCGCCGTGATCTCGCCCGTCTTCCCGAGATATTTCATCTTCTGCTCAAATAGTTCCTTTCGGTTTTCCGCCGCTGCGATCCCTTCTTCGATCGAGACGCGCATGGCTTCGATTTTTTCCTTCATATCGATTCGCTCCCTGTTTTTTTCCTTTCTCTAAATATTTTCGCTTCTTACGTTTCGCTTTTTTCCGTTTCGCTGCCGTTTTTTCGGGCCTTCCCGATTCGGGCGGCTTTCCTTTCGTTCTTTTTGCTTTCCTTCCGCGCTGTTTTTCTTTCGAAAAAAGCCATCGCTTTGATTCCCTTTCTCTTTCCTCTTTGCTCGGGAAAGAAAAACGCGCCCTGTGACAGAACTGTCACAGGGCGCATGAAACGCTGTACCACCTATGTTCGCAAAGCCGAATAAAAAACTTTGCCTCATTTTCTGCTTAACGCGCAGCGCACGCCTGCCTTTACTCGAATCTTTCAAAGCAGAAGCTCGGAAGGGAATACCGCAGCCTGCATCTCGGAAAATCTTTCAGCCTCTGAATTTTCCTCTCTTGGAAACGCACTTTATGCCGCGTCTGTCTTCGTCTCAGCCTTTTGATAGGACAATAATAAAACAAACGCGAAAAAAAGTCAACGATTTCTGCGCCGAAAACAAATTTTTTATCGTCGGCGCCCTTCCCCTGTACAAGAGAAAAGCACCCCGCCGTTTTGCGCGGTCGATCTTTTTTACAAAGAATCCGCCGGCTTTTTCAGCCGAACAGGTTGCCGTTTAAATACATATCCGGAATTTTCCCTACGATCACACATTCGCTGACGAGCATTTCCGTTTCGACAAAGACGTCCTTGTTGCCGGTCGGCAGGATCAGCTGTACCGTCGCCGTGATGCGCAGGGAGATCGCATGCAGCGTCTGGTTGATGCCGGCAGAAACAAATTTGGAAAGAGGCTTACAGTCCACACTGCCTTCCAGCGCCGTTTTAAAGGTAACTTTCGGCCCGAAACCCGATAAAATCCCGATCCCGCTGAACACCCCGAGCGGCACTTTGACGCCCGCATTGCAGGCGGCGGAAAGTTTGCTCATCGAAACAGAAACGGTCTGCCGCGCAAGAAGATTGATCCCCTGCGCGTCCGCTTCCATGCTCAGCACGTTTCCCTGCCCGTCCCGCTGGATATGGACGAGGGAATCGTAATCCGCGCCGTTCCAACTGAGGACTTCCAAAGCGGCGTCGTTCATCGCCGTCGTGGCAGTACTTCGTACAGACGCCGCACTCAGTTCATACAAAGTCTTCTCCACGTTTTTCCGAAAGAAAAAAAAGAGGCTCAGTACAACGACAATGCAAACTCCAAAAATAATATACCGTTTGTATCTCGACGGACGCCTGTATCGCCTGTACCGATACTCGCCGCAGTCATAGTATGCCATATTTATGAAATATGAATAACGACGTAAAATTATGCCGAAAATTTGGAATTTTTGCCGAAAAACAATCGATTAAAACCGATCCGAAAGACCCGTCCGGCCCCTGCCGCTCAAACAACTTCCATTGAAGCGGCGGCATATGCCGCCGCTTCAAAACGATTTTTTGCCCAAAAGCAAATTTTTAAGCGGCAAAAGCTCCTTCGCCTATTGTTACCACAGACGCAGGAAGCTGCGGCTGTTTCACTTCGGAAAATGCATAAGCGCCGATCGATTCGCAGCAGCTCTCCGGCGCAAAAGTCACGCTCCAAACATTATCGTTTCCGGCGAGCAAATAAGCGGGAATATGCACTACGTTCGCACCGATCTCGACATAAATCTGCTGTCTTCCATAACTCCACGAAGGGTTGAAAATCTGCAAATCCTCCGCAAAATCCGGACAAGAGGTCGCGTTGTAATAGATTGTAAAGGTTGTATCGGACGCATAGAACGCCCTTCTCCCGATCTCGACAACAGACTTTCCGATCGTGATCTCTTCCAAATCGCAATAAGCAAAAGCGCGTTCCCCGATGGAAGTAACGGAATCGGGGATCACGACTTTCGTGAGGCCGCTTGATATAAACGCTTCTGCACCGATCTTTTGCAGAGATTGCGACAGATGCAGTTCCTGTAAATTTTTGCAATCCGCAAAAGCTCTGTTTCCGATTTCCAAAACCGAATCGGAAAGGACGACGCGCTGCAAACTACTGCCGGCAAAGGCAGTACTTCCGATCGTTTCGACCCCGTCCGGCAAAACGAGCTCTTGCAGGCCGGTGTACCGGAAAGCCCCGTCGCCGATCATCTTTAACTTACCGCCTTCTTCAAAAGTCAGCGACTTCAAATTTTCTCTGGACACCGTGTCAAAAATACCGTAAGAATACCCGCTTAATCCTTCTAAAAAATTTTCCACGTCTTTCCCGATTTCCAAACGGTACTCCATGTCATACCCTTTTTCGTAAGGAATCAAAGGATCTCTGAGCTGAAGCGTCTCATTATTCCAATAAATATCCCGCAGGGATGTCAAACCTTGAAACGAAGTTTCCTTATATGCCGCAAACTGTGTGCCGATTTTCAGACTTTGCACGGAAGAACAATCCTGAAAAGCATTCTCTCCCACTTCCTGCAACGAATCGGAAAAATCGAGCTGCGTCAAAGAGGAACACCCGTAAAAAGCGTTATCCCGAACGATTTGCAGATCTTTCGGCCAGTGTATCGTCTTCAGCGAAGAACAAGATCGAAAGGCTCCCGTTTCGATTTCGGTCACCGCGTCCGGCAATACGATCTCAGCAAGTTTTGCACAGCCGCAAAACGCTTCCTCATGAATCGTCGTTACGGAATCGGGCAAAATGATTTTTTCAACATATGGACATACTCTGAAACTATACGGCGGGATCTCGGTAAAATTTCCCGTCAGCGTAACGGTTTTCACTGTTTCGTTTTCAGCTAGATGATATCGCAATTCGTCCAGACGCACCTTATTGAATCGCATTTCGGCAGGGATCGTAATTTCCGTGACGCCCTCTTCGATCCCGACAATGCCGTAATAATCGCTTCCCTTTTTGTATACAACGCCGCCCTGCGTTACATTTTCAAACGGGAAATACGTTTGGATCGCATAACTACCGCCGATAACGGCTCCCGTCAGTATCCCGAGCACACAGAGCAACCCGATCGCAGAAGATATTCTTCGGCGCGCGGAAAATCTGTCGTTGAATAAAGCCAAAAACCTCACGGCAATCCAAGTGAGCAGCAAAGCAATGAGAAACAAAAGCAGCGCACCGAGCACTCCCCCTGCAATAAAGAACAGAATCGGAGATATTTTTACACCCAACCGTACAAAAAATTCGTCAATTTTCGTAAGATATATAATTGACAGCACCAATCCGACAATTGCACCCAACCATACGGATACCATTTTCAAAATGAAAAAAGGAGTAGATTTCCCTCGTTCTTTGTCCGTTACATCATTTTGTCTGTACAATCCGCCCTCCGCAACAACGCGATAATGATGGATCTCCCCCGTACATTTCAATTGCGCCTGCTTCACCCTATACGACGATCTGTCCGGCAAACGAGTATACAGATCGTTATTCAGGTTTCTATCCCATTCCGCAAGCGCATTTTGGTAGCGGGATTCCGCCTCTGCTTCGTTGTACTTCTGATCTCTGTCCAGCCGATCGTAATCTTCTTGCGTCGCGTAATATTCGATCTCATCGACAAGCCTGAACGTTGCGCGTTTGAAACCGTCTTTTACAAGGCGCTGGGTCAGGTATTTATTCATCAAATCCGTTTCACTCAGCTTGCCTTTGCAGAGGTTTTTCTTTTCGTAAAAATATTCTTCCGATACATCTTCGGCAACGCGGAAATTCTCTTTTCCTCCCAATACATCCGCTTTGATCTTTTCAATAAACTTGTCGTACCAATCCTTCCAATCCTGCGGAACCCTTCCGCCTTCCACATTTTTTCGCAGCTGATCGAATTGACTTTCGATGCTCTGCTTTGCCCTTTCTTTTTCTTCCTGCTCCATCGCGGCGATCTGACGTTCCCGTTTATATTGCTCCGCTCTCTGCTCGCTTTCCTTTTCCCTCTTTTCCTGCAACTGCCGTATCAAATCATCTTTCAATCCCATTTCTTTTATTCTCCGCCACTTCAACTTTGCATTTTTCTATGCTCTTTTATTATATTCATTTCTAAATATGTTGTCAATCAATAAAAATATTAAATTATATAATAGTATATCGTTTTTAAGCGATTCGTTTTTTGGGTATTAAAAAGAAGCGGGCAAGGATTTTCCTTGCCCGCTTCTTTTTTTGATTTACCCTTTGCATTGAAAAAGGCTGAACCGTTTTGCCGACCTTTTTGCTTAATTCCTTTGATTTTTAATAAAAGGCTGCTGCTATACTGCTTTCCTTTAATTTTTAATAAAAGACTGCTGCGCATCCAGCGCCTCGCCGAGCGTTTCCACTCTCCTGTACGTTCCGTCCGAGCACAATTTTCTCGCGCGGACGTTGTCCGCGAGCATGACCTGTAAAATCGAATAGATCTGCTCTTCGATCTTTTTATCCGATACGGGGGTAGCGATCTCCACGCGCTTGTCGGTGTTTCTCGTCATCAGATCGGCGCTGGAAATGTACATGATGCGCGCATCCCCTTCCCCGAAGCAATAGACTCTGGAATGTTCGAGGAATCTTCCGACGATCGAGATCACGCGGATATTTTCCGTCCGTCCCGCAACGCCGGGAAGCAGGCAGCAGATGCCGCGGATGATTAAATCGATTTTGACGCCGGCGCAGCTCGCTTCCACCAATTTATCGATGATCGTCTTATCCGTAAGGCTGTTCATCTTTGCAAGGAACCTGCCGCTTTCCCCTCTGCGCGCTTTCTCGATCTCCCGTTCCAGGAGAGAAACGAGCCCCGTTTTCAACGTTTTCGGAGCAACCAGCAGCTTTTCGTATTGATAGTCGATATTTCCGATCGCAATGTTGCGGAAAAACGCCACAGCATCCTCCCCGATCGTTTCATCCGCCGTTATGATATTCAGATCGGTGTACTGTTTAGACGTCGATTCATTGTAATTGCCCGTTCCCAGATGCGTAATATATTGCAACCGATCGCCGTCTTTTAAGACAACGGATATAATTTTGGAATGAACTTTATAGTTTCCCATTCCGTAAATGATAGTACAGCCCGCCTCCTGTAATTTTTCCGCAAAGTGCAGATTGTTTTCCTCGTCAAAGCGCGCGCAAAGCTCTATGATGACCGTAACCTGTTTTCCGTTTTCACAGGCCTTGCAGAGTGCGTCCACGATACGGGAATGGTTCGCCAGACGGTAGATCGTAATTTTCACGGACAATACGCGCTTATCCTTGGCGCACTCGTCCAAAAGATCCACAAGCGGCGACATACTGTCATAGGGATAGGATAAAAAGATATTGTTTTGCAGCACATAATCGATCAAAGAAGGAGCTTGCACGAGTTCCTCGGCGACCGCGCCGTGAAATGGCGGATATTTTAAAGCCGCCGCCGTCTCTTCCGGGAAATAGTTTCCGATCTGAAACAAAAATTTATAGTCGAAACAGCGCTCCTCTTTAAAGCAGAAGGCGGGATCCAAATCCAAAAGCTTCAAGGCAAGCGGTTTGAGCGCGGAATTGTCGTTGTCCACTTCCAGCCGCACCGCGCCTAATTTTGCGCGCGTTTCGATCTTCTTTTTCATGACGATGGAAAAATCGTGCTCGATATCGCAGATCTCCTCGTCCGCATTCATGCTGGTATCCAGATCCGCATTGCGGGTAACGCGCAGCATCATGCGGTTTTTGACCGTATATCCCGTAAACGCAAGGTGTCCGAACACCTTCAAAAGTTCCTCTGCCGGGATCACCTTCGTCGTTTTTCCCCTGCGGATCTTATATAGTTTATCGGCCGCGTAACTGAGGCTCATCACGCCGAACATCCTTCTTCCGCCCTTTTCCAGCTCATACATCATGTAGCATTTTCTGTTTTCGAACTGCATGAGCGGATGCTTTGCGTCCAAAACCATGACGGAAAGAAGCGGAAGCATTTCGTCGGTAAAATATTTTTTGCACTCTTCTTTTTGGCGCGGCGAAAGCTCTTCCGCCGTTAGGACTTTCAAACCTGCCTTCGCCAGATCGCGCCGCAGCGTTATGTACGCGCAGGCGCGCGAACGGTATAAACTTTTGACGACCGCCATGATCCCCGAAAGCTGTTTGACGGCATTGAGATCGGTCTTGTTTTCCGTAGCGTTCGGCGCCTGCAAATTTTCGTTGCAGAGGCTGCCCACGCGCACCATGAAAAACTCGTCCAGATTGGAACAAAAAATCGAAAAGAATTTACAGCGTTCCAAGAGCGGATTCGTATCGTCGTTCGCCTGATCCAACACCCTCTTGTTGAACAAAAGCCAAGAATATTCCCGATTCACATAAATGCCTTTGATAAACCGCTCCTTCGCTTTCGTGATTGAAATCTGCTTTTTCACCGCTGTTTCATCTCCCCTTCCTTTTCTTGCGAACCTTCCGCCTTTTCCTGCAAGCCTTCCGCCGCAGAGTTTTCTGCGCCGAAGCCGTCCGCCGCCTTTTTCGCGCGACGCCTTATCGGTTTTTTCGCCGATTGTCCGTTTTCAGACAAATCTTCCTTTGCCTTTCTTTCACAAGCGCCCGACACATCAAAGCCGATTTCTTCGCCGCTCTTTTCTTTCGACATCACTTTCTCTGCCGCTTTTGTCCCTTGCGATTTCTTTGCTTTTTCTTCTTTTGGCGCGGCAATTTTCTGTTCGGCCGATTTCTTTGTCTTTTCTTCTTTTTGTGCTGCCTGTGCTTCGGCCGATTCTTTCAAAATTTTCTGCTTCGCTTTCGCCGCACGTTCCTCAGATGCGCCGTTTTTGTCTTTACCCTGCGCGCCGTCGAAGCGCTCTGCTTGTTCCGCCGCGAGGGAATCGCTCTTTTTTTCTTTCTTCGCGCTTTGCTCCGAAGTCAAGACGACGCATTTTCCGCTGGCGAAATCAAAAAACGAGCCCCTCTGCTTTTCTTCCAGAATCAGTTGCAGATACCCTTCCTTGACGCCTCGGTCGCTGACCAAAAGGGTTTCGGCCTTGAAACGCTTATAGAGCTCTTTGACGATGACCGAAGCGATCCCGACAGAGTAGAGTTTTTCCGGCGTAGTTTCCAATATCAGGCGCGAACGGCTTGCACCCGTAAGGAGATGTTTGGCCAGTTTTTTAAACTTTTTAAACTGCATTCTGCGATGGATATCTTCCGTCTTTTCTTTAAAATATTCGACATACAAATCGTACAGCGCCATACCGGTCGCGCCGACCAAAACCACCGTGGAATAGACGTCCTTTTCCGCCACGCCTGCTTTATTGAATTTTTTTATGGCGTATTTTTTGATTTCCTTTGCCTCTTCTTCGCTCGGCTGGATCTTCTTTAAAAACTTTTGATGCAAATTGTAAATGCCGAAAGCGAGGCTGAACATTTCGTCCCGTCTGTCGCCGGACAGGCCGCAGATCTCAATGCTTCCGCCGCCAATATCCACCAAAACCGCGCGGTCAAACGAAGCATAATACCGATTCGCGATATAATCGCAATACGCCTCCGTTTTCCCTTCCAGCAAATTGACGGCGATCCCCGTTTTTTCCATTAAAAATCCCTGGATCTCTTCAAAATTTTCAACGACGCGCAAAGCCGCCGTTGCGATCACGTACAATACCTGTGCGCCGAGGCTGGCACATTTCTCCATCATCCGCGAAACAGCTTCCGCAAGTTTTTCCATTCCGCGCCGCGATAAATTCTTGCCTTCCAAATACCGCATCAGCGTGAGGCTTTCGCGGTCTTTAAAAACGATCTCGCAGCCGCACTCGGATACCTCCGCCGTGATCATGGAAATGCTGCTCGAACTGATATCAATTACCGAATATTTCATGTTTACTCCTTATTTCCTCCCGAAACAAACCCCGATCGACTCCGCTGAACGGACGATCTCCGAATCCGGATCGACCAATTTATATTTCCCAGCGATATCGCTGAGCGCGTTAAACGTGATCGCGCTGCCGCTGACCGCCGCCGTAACGCCGAATCTGCCTTCTTTTGCCAGCTTCGCCGCGTAGCTTCCCAGCCGCGTGCAGAGCAGGCGGTCATAGGGAGAAGGATCTCCTCCGCGCTGAATGTATCCCAGCACCGTGCCACGCGTTTCCGCGCCCGTGCACGCACCGATCTCTTCCGCAAGATGCGCCGTAACCGTCGTCTCGCCGCGTTCGGCGCGAATGAAGGTGCGCTCCTTCTTTTTCTTCGCCGCTTCGTCGTCCAAGATCGCCCCTTCCGCGACCGCTATGATACAGCATGACTTTCCCTTCCGATAGGTGCGTTCCACCGCATCGCAGACCGTGTCCAAATGAAAGGGTATTTCCGGAATCAATACGAGATCCGCGCCGGCGGCAATTCCGGAATACGTTGTCAGCCAACCGGCCTTATTGCCCATAATTTCCACCAGGATCGTCCTTCCGTGGCTCGCCGCCGTCGTGCGCACGCGATCGATCGCTTCCGTCGCGACGTCCACGGCCGTATGAAATCCGAACGTTACGTCCGTGCCGTAAATATCGTTGTCGATCGTTTTCGGAAGCCCTATCACTCTGCACCCTTCCGCGCTGAGCAGAGCGGCCGTCTTGTGCGTTCCTGCGCCGCCCAACGTAAAGAGGCAGTCCAGCTGCATTTTTTTATAATTTGCAAGCATGCGTTCGAGCCTGGTTTCCCCGTCCTCTTCGGGAACCGTCATCATCTTAAAAGGCGTTCTGGCCGTTCCGAGGATGGTTCCTCCCTGATTTAAAATATTTTCAAAGTCCGCTTCGTGCATACAAACGCTCTCGCCGCGGATCAGTCCGCCGTATCCGTCCGGAATACCGACGATCTCCGTATTTTTAATATTCAAATAACAAAATTTTGCGATCGCGCGCATGACGGGATTCAGCCCCGCGCAATCTCCTCCGCTTGTCAATATACCGATTTTCATAAGCAACCTCCACTCTTATTGTACCATTCCTTTGTCCTTTCGTCAA
>CASDTU010000075.1 GCA_949283775.1 uncultured Bacillota bacterium | reverse complement strand
CGCCGCGATTTCTTCTGTTTTCGTCTTGTCGCATACCGTGCAGGTATAAATTTTTGCGCCTGCGGTCGTACAAGTCGGTTCTTTGGTAACCTCTCCGCTGTCCCAAACGTGTTCGGCTTTGTCGCTCACTTCGTCACAGTTGTCTTTAAGGCAGATATGCCAATGGTGCGTTTCATTGCCTGTCCACGTTGTGGAATAGGTATGCGTATGCGACGGCTTATTATCGCCGCCGTTACTGCCGTTGTTTCCTGTACCGCCGTTATCATTGTTGCCGTTGTCGCAAGCAACAAGCCCGAACGCGCAGGTTAAGGCACAAACCAACGCAAGAGCAACAAGTAACATTTTTCTTTTCATAGATATTCTCCTTTACGACCTTGTAGTTTAAGTGTACATTTACTACAATGCCAAAAAATTACGATTTTACCCCGCAAACAGACACTATTTGCCTATTTATTATAGCATACCCGCCGTAAAACACGCAAGCCCCTGAATGCAGTAAAAGCACTAAAAATACTATCGGAGAAGAATATTTCAGTAATTCCGTATCGACAACGATCGTGCAAGCTAAGTATACGCCGTATACGTACAATATTCAAAGACATTGTTGCTGCTGCCGAAATTGCTGCGGTTGCTGCTCTTGCCGTAACGATCGGAATATCTGCTTGTTTTCTTGTTGCAGGACCTGCTGCCCGTTATTTGTGAACGGTTGCTGCATCTGCCGATAAAAGGGTATTTTTATAGAAGAAAAATAAAAAAGTTTCAAAGATATAGAGAAGCCGCCGCGCATGGTTTTGTGCGGCGGCTGACTTTTGCCGAAAAGTTACACGAAGGGCGCAGGCGCAAAAATGCGTCTGCGCCCTCGGTTTAAAAAAGCTCTTGGTACTGTTTTTCTCACACGTTATGGTATTTTCTGACCAAATGCGACCTTTTCTTTAAAGGTAGAGATCCTCATAAACTTTTTTACGAAAGGGGAGACTATACCTGCTTATTTTTTGATAGAGAAAAAGATCAGTTTGTCTGCGGTGAAAGCGGCGAATCGGTAAAAAGTCCGTATGCGATCTGAAAGAAAAACAAAAGCAGAAAACACAGCAAAAAGGTGTTGACGGAAAGAAGTTTTATAGCGTTGTATTTTAATTTTTTCAGAAAATCTTTCATTTGATTTCTCCGTAAAATCGTAAAAATGCGCCTGATCGGTAAAAACGCCAGACAGTAAACGCGTTTGATTATAAAACACGCTTGAAAATAAAAAGTGCATGACTGTAAAACGCGCCTGATTGGTAAAAGCGCTTGATTGTCGAACGTGTCTTGTCATTACCTATTGTATGCTTTTTTGCATTGGCTTGCGCGCGGAAAAAATGGAGCAAAAACAAAAAAGATCAGCGTTGCGCAGTACAAAAAATCGGGAGGGAAACTGTAAGCAAAAAGGGCGCAAGGCTTTCAAACGTGCGGGAAAATATAATCCCGCACGGTGCGTATTAAAGGGGGCGGGGGGAGGTTGAACCGCATTGTATGTTTTGCGGGCATAAGAAAATTTAATATCGGAAAATTGAAACGGCAGGGGGAAAACGCTTGAAAAAACTTTCGGGGTTTATTATACTATATAAAGATAAATAAAAAGGGCATTGGTCAAAAGAAAAGGACGGTCTGAAATGTATAAGATAGTAAAAAAGAGAGAACTCAATCCTACCGTTACGCTGATGGAAATCGAGGCGCCTTTCGTGGCGAGAAAAGCGGAACCGGGGCAGTTTATTATTCTGCGCGTGGACGAAGAGGGGGAGCGCATTCCCCTGACAGTCGCGGATTTTGACAGGGAAAAAGGCACGGTTACGATCATATTTCAGATTGTGGGCGGCACGACGCAGCGGCTCAATCATCTGCAAGAAGGCGAATCCATTGCGGATTTTGTCGGACCGCTCGGAGAACCTTCGCATACGGACGGATTGAAAAAAGTTGCGGTGATCGGCGGCGGCGTAGGGTGTGCGATCGCGTATCCTGTCGCGAAAAAGCTGCATCAGCAGGGTGCGGCCGTGCATTCGGTCGTAGGGTTCCGCAACAAAGATCTCGTTATTTTGGAAGAGGAATTCAAAAACGTGTCCGATCTTTGCAAGATCATGACGGACGACGGAAGTTACGGCACGAAGGGGCTCGTAACGGACGCGTTGAAGGCGCTGATCGAGGAAGGCAACAGCTACGACGAAGTGATCGCGATCGGGCCGGTCGTTATGATGAAGTTCGTGTCCCTTTTGACAAAGCAATACAACATTAAGACGGTGGTGAGCATGAATCCGATCATGATCGACGGAACGGGAATGTGCGGCTGCTGCCGCCTGACGGTCGCGGGTAAGACGAAATTTGCGTGCGTGGACGGTCCGGATTTCGACGGACACGAAGTGGATTACGACGAGATCTTGAAGCGCGCGTCGACCTATAAAGAATTTGAACAGCGAGAGCGCGAAGAGGCGTGCAACCTCTTTAAGAAGGAGGTAAAGTAATCATGCCGAATATGTCATTGAAAAAGCACGAAATGCCTTCGCAGGCGCCGGACGTGCGGAATAAGAATTTTGAAGAAGTAGCGCTCGGATATTCGGCCGAAACGGCAATGGAAGAGGCGCAGCGCTGTTTAAACTGTAAAAATAAGCCCTGTATCGGCGGCTGTCCCGTCAAGATCCACATTCCCGACTTTATCGCGAAAGTGGCGGCGGGCGAATTTGAGCAGGCGTATCAGATCATCCAGCAGACCAGCTCTTTGCCCGCGGTTTGCGGAAGAGTGTGTCCGCAGGAGACGCAGTGCGAGAGCAAGTGCGTGCGCGGCATCAAGGGCGAGCCGGTCGCGATCGGGCGGTTGGAGCGTTTTGTCGCGGATTGGCACAATGCAAACAGCTGCGATCTTCCCGTAAAAGCGGCGCCCAACGGGCATAAAGTGGCGGTCGTGGGCAGCGGCCCTGCGGGCTTGACCTGCGCGGGCGATCTTGCAAAGCGCGGCTATGACGTTACCGTCTTTGAGGCTCTGCACCTTGCCGGCGGCGTATTGGTTTACGGGATTCCGGAATTCCGTCTGCCGAAAAAAATCGTGCGCAAGGAAATCGAAAATCTGTCCGCGCTCGGCGTAAAAGTGGAAACGAACATGGTCATCGGGCGCGTTCTCTCCATCGATGAACTGATGGGAGAGTACGGCTTTGAAGCGGTGTTTATCGGCAGCGGCGCGGGACTTCCCAGATTCATGAACATTCCCGGCGAAAACTGAAAGAGCGTGTATTCCGCGAACGAATTTCTGACCCGCGTCAATCTGATGAAGGCGTATAAAGAGAATTCCCGCACGCCGATCCTGCATTCCAAAAAGGTTGCCGTTGTGGGCGGCGGAAACGTTGCCATGGACGCGGCGCGCTGTGCAAAGCGTCTGGGCGCGAAAGAAGTGTATATCGTCTATCGCCGCGGCGAGAACGAATTGCCTGCCCGTGCGGAAGAAGTGGAGCACGCCAAGGAAGAGGGGATCATCTTTAAACTGCTGACCAATCCCACGAAGATTTTGGAAGGCGAAAACGGAATGGTGCGCGGCATGACCTGCGTGGAAATGGAGCTGGGAGAACCGGACGCATCGGGCAGACGCCGCCCCGTGGAGAAGAAGGACAGCGAATTTACGTTGGAGTGCGACTGCGTGATCATGGCGATCGGAACGTCGCCCAATCCGCTCATCAAGAATACGACCAAGGGGCTTGAAACGCAGAAATGGGGCGGAATTATCGCCGATGAAAACGGTCTTACGTCCCGGGAAGGAGTCTATGCCGGCGGCGACGCGGTTACAGGCGCGGCGACCGTTATCTTAGCGATGGGCGCGGGCAAGACGGCGGCGGAAGCCATCGACGAGTACATTCAAAAGAAAAACGCGAAATAAAAAAACATTTTAAAACGTTTATGCAAAATTACGTCGGCAAAGATATTGCATGAGCGGCAAATGAGCGAAACGGAAATTCGGCCGCACGTTCTTGCGAGAAAAAAACGCAAGACAAATGGTCGGTTTCAATATTGCGTTGAAAATGAAAAAATCCCTGCTTCCGATGAAACAGGGATTTTCTGTTACGGGGCGGCAAAAAATCCGGACGATAAAAATTTTTTTGCGCACATTCGGCCGTAAAACAAAAACGAAAGGGCCTTTATGAATCGGCAAATGTCCGTGTTGATTTGAAACAGAAAACGTTTTGCGGCGCAAAGAAAACGGTGCAGGGCGGCCAAGCGCAAATGCGGCGCAAAGAAAACGGTGCAGGGCGGCCAAGCGCAAATGCGGCGCAAAGAAAACGGTGCAGGGCGGCCAAGCGCAAAAAGGATCGGTTTTGTTTGTAAATTCGGCGCAGATATTTTTGAAACCGTGAAAGATAGAAAATCGGCTTGTAAAAACGGCGGCAGTGTGGTATACTAAAAGAAGGATCCCGAATCGAAGGGGTCTGCAGAGGAAGAACAGAGGTAATTATGCCAAAAACGAAAAAGATTTTAAATTTACCCCTTATCGCGCTTCGCGGTAAGGTCATATTTCCGGATACGACGAGCTCGTTCGACGCGGGCAGACTGATTTCCCTTACCGCGGTCTCGCGCGCTTCCGAGGGGGGCATGACGCTGTTTGTCAGCTTTCAAAAGGACGCGGAAAAGGATGAGATCGTTGCCGAAGACGTCTGTGCGGTCGGAACCGTCGTAAAAATAACGCAGATCGCGAAACTTCCGTCCAACAATTTGCGCGTTACCGTAAAAGGTTTATACCGCGCGAAGGCGGAAGAAATTTACGAAGAAAACGGCTGTTTTTTCGCAAACGTATACGAATTTAAGACGCAGAGCGGCGATGAAGTGTTGCAGGAGGCGTATTTCCGCACGGCGCAGGACGTGATGCGCGATATTCAGGCGAACGATCCGCGCTTTCCGAAGGAAGCGGGCTACAACCTCGAAAAGATCGAAAATGCGGACGAGTATATAGCAAATGCGCTGAACTATCTGCACATCAAAGAGGAAACAAAGCAAAAGATATTGGAAACGACCAACGTCGTGGAGCGGTTGAAAATTTTCGAGCGCTGTTTAAACGATGAGCTGGAAATTGCGAAATTGGAGCGCAAGATCAGCGCGACGGTTCGCCAGAGCATCGACAAAAATCAGAAAGAATATTTTCTGCGCGAGCAGCTGAAAGCGATCCATACCGAGCTGGGCGACGACGAGGAAGAGCGGGATACCCTGACCGAACAGATCAAAAGCAAACATATGCCGGCGGAGATTGAGCAAAAGGCGCTCAAAGAAATCGCAAGGACGGATAAAATGCCGCCTTCTTCGCCCGAATATACCGTCATTCGCAACTATCTCGATTGGCTGATCGACCTGCCGTGGTCGGAGGAGACTAAGGATACGGAAGATCTGAGCGAGGCGCAGAAGATCCTCGACGAGGACCATTACGGCCTGGAAAAAGTAAAGACCCGCATTACCGAATATTTGGCGGTTTTGCAGCTGACAAAGAGCATGAACGCGCCGATCTTGTGCTTCGTAGGGCCTCCGGGCGTGGGAAAAACGTCCATCGCCCGTTCGGTCGCGCGCGCTCTCGGTAGGAAATTCGTGCGCATGAGTCTGGGCGGAGTGAAAGATGAAGCAGAGATCCGCGGCCACCGCCGCACTTACGTCGGGGCGATCCCGGGGCGCATCATTTACGCGATGAAACAGGCGGGCAGCATCAATCCCGTATTTTTGCTGGACGAGATCGACAAGGTTTCTTCGGATATGCGCGGCGATCCCGCGAGCGCTCTGTTGGAGGTATTGGATCCCGAACAGAATTTTTCGTTCCGCGACCGTTTTTTGGAAGTGCCGTACGATCTTTCGAAAGTGCTGTTTATCACGACGGCAAACACCGTCGACACCATACCCGAACCGCTTCTCGACCGTATGGAGCTGATCGAACTGAACGGGTATACGCTCGACGAGAAAAAGGAAATCGCCAAACGCTACCTCATTCCCAAAAAGAGTAAGGAAAACGGCCTGAAAGAGGGGATTTTTGAAATGACGGACGACGCGATTGTCGCCCTGATCGAAGGGTACACGATGGAAGCGGGCGTTCGCAATCTCGAGCGGCAGGTCGGTTCGGTTTGCCGCAAGATCGCAGTGAAATATGCGGAAAACCGCGATTTGGAAAAACAGGTCGTGACGGCGGAAAATCTGGAAACGCTGCTCGGCATCCGCAAATTCAACACCGATCCGGCGCATCTGGACGGCAATGAAGTCGGCGCGGCGACGGGGCTTGCCTGGACGAGCGTCGGCGGCACGAC
>CASDTU010000074.1 GCA_949283775.1 uncultured Bacillota bacterium | reverse complement strand
AGAAAGGCGCGCGACGGGGAATACATCGAAAAGATCGGTCATTACAACCCGACGAGCGAACCGGTGGAACTTGTTCTCGACGCAGACAAGGCGAAAGATTGGCTCGCTAAGGGCGTACAGCCTACCGAAACGGTAAAGACGCTTTTGATCCGCGAAGGGATCTTGGAAAAATCCGATAAACTTTCCGCACCCAGAACCAAGACGAGAAAGAAGAAGTAATTTTTTAGGAGGCGCGGAAAATGTTGGAACTCGTAAAATACGTCGTGAACCAGTTTGCCGAGCACAAAGATGAAATCGAATATCAGGTCGAAGAGAAGGAAGACGGGGTAGAGATTACCGTCCTTCTCGAAGAATCGGATATGGGAAAAGTGATCGGAAAACAGGGTAAAATTGCCAAAGCGCTCCGTACGCTCGTTCGCTGCGCTTCTGCGAAAGAGGGCAAGAAATACAACATCGAGATCAAAGAAAAAGTTAAAGCTGAATAATTCTTAAAAGCGCAAAAAGCGGAATCGGCGCGCGCAAAGAGCGCCGAAAGCGTTCGCGGCGCAGAGGACGCAAAAAACATACAAGAAGCGCAAGAAAGTGCAAGACAGGGAAAAATCGGTAGCAAATGTTCGGTTTTTCCCTTCTTTTGTTTGGGGAGGCAGAAAGAGATGCAGAATACCATCGTGATCGGGGAAGTATTGAAACCGCAGGGCGTGCGCGGAGAAATCAAGGTAAAACCGCTCTTGGACGATGTTTCCGACGTAAAAAATTTCAGACAGGTATCCATCGGCGGCGCTTCGTATAAAGTGCTTTCCGCCCGTTTTGACGCGGCGGCAATATATTTTGTGCTCAGCGGCATCGCGGACAGGGACGCGGCGGAACTTCTGCGCGGAAAGGAAGTGGAAGTTTTTCGCAGTGAGCTTCCTTCTCCCGAAGAGGGGCGCTATTATATCGTGGATATCATCGGCTGCGAGGTAGTCAGCGAAAAGGGGGAGCGTTTCGGCGAAATTGCGGACGTGCTTCCTGCGCATACGGATATCTACGTGCTGAAAGACGGAGAAAAAGAGTCCATGTTTCCGGCGGCGGACGGCGTCGTGCTGGACGTGGACGTGGAGAATAAAAGGCTGATCGTAGACAAAAAGCGCTTGTTGCAGGTTCTTGTACAGCAGTAAAATGGATTGGCGGCGAGCGCGGCATAAAAGTTTTGTGTAAGCAGCAATACAGTTCAAGCAAAGACGGTGAAAGGGATGAAAATAGATATTTTAACGCTGTTTCCGGAAATGTTTGCGCCGATGCAGGCGAGTATTTTAGGGCGCGCGCAGAAGGAAAACAAAATCGAGATCAATGTCGTAAACATACGCGACTACACCGAAGACAAACATTTGAAATGCGACGATTATCCCTTCGGCGGCGGAGCTGGCATGGTCATGCTCGCGCAGCCGATCGGTTCGGCGATCGAAGCGCTCGATCCGAAGCATTTGGCGCATCGGATCTATCTTTCGCCGAAGGGAGAGACCTTTCGTCAGCAGAAAGTGTTCGAACTTTTAGAGTTTGAACACCTTATCTTGCTTTGCGGACATTATGAGGGCGTCGATCAGCGCGCCATCGATCTGTTTATCGACGAGGAGATCAGCATCGGAGACTATGTGCTTACGGGCGGAGAATTGCCGGCGATGGTAATTACCGACTGCGTGGCAAGGTATGTGGACGGCGTGATCAGCACCTCTTCGCTGGTGCAGGAAAGTTTTTCGGAAAATCGGCTGGAATATCCGCAGTATACCCGTCCCGTCGAATACAGGGGGCTCACCGTTCCGGAAGTGCTGCGCAGCGGAAATCATGCGCTCATCGATGCGTGGCGCAGAGAACAATCGGAAAAGCTGACGAGGGAAAAGCGCCCCGAT
>CASDTU010000073.1 GCA_949283775.1 uncultured Bacillota bacterium | reverse complement strand
ATACCGATTCTCGGTATGCGCGCCGCCTGTCTGATCAAACATTGCGCGGCAAAGATAAGCGCTCTTTAAGTTTGCGGTGCAAGAAAAGAGCAAAGTTTTTCCGTAAAATGTTTCAACGCAGCCGCAAAGCGTCGCATCCGGCAAAAGATTCTTTGCCGGATGCGAGTGCGGTAATGGAAAATACCGATAGTATCAGGGATTAAAAGGAAGAATAATTCATTAAAGTTCGTCAGCAAGGTAATTTGTGAAATTTTTCATGATGAGCTGATTGTCATAGCTTTGCAGGGTCAGGACGGTATCGGAGGGGCGGTGGACAAAGATCAGCTGACCGTGCGCACCGTCGCCGTAAAAGAAGTGATCTTGCGCCTGATTTTTCCAAAAGCTGTAACCGTAAAAGCGATCCATGCAGGGATACAGCGGCGCCGTGGCTTTGGAAATGAAATTCGAAGAGAGATACCGCTTATTCTCATAGACACCGTCGTCGAGATAGAGCTTTCCGAGTTTTAAAAGGTCCTCGCAGGAAAAGATCATTCCCGTAGCGCCGATCGTATGCCCGAGAGGGCAGGCGCACGCCGCAAAGTCCTTGAATTTTAAAGGCAAAAGGAGTTCTTGCCGCAAAAATTCAAACAGCGTTTTGTGTGTGATCTTTTCGACGATGCAGGACAGCATAAAATAAGTGGCGTTGGAATAGACGGATTTTGAACCCGCTTCATAGGGCGTCGGTTCGGAAAAGAGGAGGGAAATCCAATTATCGGTCCCATGCAAATATTTATCGCCTTCAAAAAGAAAGCCGTTTTCAAAGCCGCAGGTATGTGTCAAAAGATTGTGGATCGTCAGATTTTCAGACAGAGAATTGCTCTTGTTTTTGAATTCTTCCGGAAAAAAATCAATGAGTTTATCGTTTAGAGCGAGTTGATTTCGGTTTTCCAAAATACCGACGGCGGTTGCGGTAAAACTTTTTGACAGTGAGTAGCAGGAATTGATCGGGTTTGCGGGCTGAAACTCATAGCTGACCGCTTTGCCGTTTTTCAGTTCGCAGATGCGGTAAGCGTTGATATTGTTTTTTTTGAGATAATCGATTGCTTTTTGCAGCATGATAAGGCTCCTTCGGTAAATTGAAATTTTAAAAACATTATAGCATATGCCCGGTCCGAACACAAGCTGATCATAAAAAATTCAAATAGTTTTTTGGTGCGCGCCGCGGCACGCACGCAAAAGCCTGCCAATTGAATCGGCGGCAAGTTTGAAAATCAGCGCAGCGAAAAGGTGCCGCAAGGGGCAAAAGGCGGGGGAATTGTTTGTAAAAAGCATAAACACAGCGCTGTATTTTAAAAATTCTTTGCTGTAAGCAGAAAAACGGGGACGCCGGAAAGCGTCCCTGTTTTGGCGCAGAGAGAGGGATTCGAACCCCCGGAGGCTTTCACCTCAACGGTTTTCAAGACCGCCGCAATCGACCACTCTGCCATCTCTGCATAAATTCGTTTCAAGTTTCTTTATTGTATCAAAAGGGTATTTTTTTGTCAACTGTTTCTGTCGGCGCAAAGGTGATTTGGCGTAATTTGTTGACTTTTTTGCAAGTAAAATGTATAATGATACAAATCGTAAAGACAGAAAAACTGCATGGTCTGTAAAAGCGACGAATTGGTTGCGGACAGCGATAAAGATTGCTTGCAGCATTTATAAATTCAGATAAATGCTTTGCGGTTTTGCATACGGCAAAACCGTTTTTTTATAGCGGAGAAAAACAATGAAAAAGATCATGATTGCCGGATTGGGGCTGATCGGCGGTTCTATGGCAAAAGCGCTTCGGCGCGCCGGTTACGCGGTGGACGGCTGGGATCGGGAAGAGGTTATTTTTGCGGCGCAAAAAGCGGGCGCGATACAAAACGAAGCGAAAAATTTTGCGGACTACGACGTAGTATTTCTCGCTTTGCCGCCGGATCTGACGATGAAACTGATTGATACGTCGTCTTTTCGGGACGGAGCGATCGTGGCGGACATTTGCGGCGTCAAAGAAGCGATAGAGTCGTGCGTTTACGCAAGAGAGCGGAATTTTCGTTATATCGGGTGCCATCCGATGGCTGGAAGAGAGGTGTCCGGATTTGAAAATTCATTGGCTACGCTGTTTGACGGCGCGAGCGTGATTTTAGTCGAAAACGAAAAAACCGATCCCGCGGCGCTGTCGGAAGCGGAAAATTATTTTTTGCAGATGGGGTGTGCCTGTATCAAGCGCTGCGGGGCGAAATACCACGATAAAAAGATAGCGTATACGTCGCAGCTGGCGCATATTGTGAGCAACGCCTATGTAAAGAGTCCCACCGCTCAAGGGTTTTCCGGTTTTACGGGCGGCAGTTTTCAGGATATGACCAGAATTGCAGGGGTCGATGAAGCAGTTTGGGCGCGGCTGTATATGCTGAACAGGGATTCGATCCGGGAAGAGCTGTCGTTTTTGATTTCGCGCCTGCGGGAATATGAAGCGGCGCTGCGGGCGGGGGACGAAGAGAGGCTGTCCGAGCTGCTGCGGGAAGGAAGATTGCGCAAGGAAGTGTTGGATGCGGAAAAGAAGATTTTATGATCATTTTTTGCGCATAAGGCCAGAAAGGCTATCGGCTTCGACGAGCGCGGTCGGAGATGGCAGAATTTAGATTGCGAATTCTTTTTTTGAAATATTTTACAAAAAAAAGCCGATATGGTATAATAAAACGGCAGTATATGGGGAAGGATATCGAGACATGCAGAGGGCGAAGGTATCTTTTGAGACGGTAAGCGGAGAAGAAAAACTGTTCGCGGAAGCGGCGGGCGTTTGGTCAAAGGATGAACGCGGCGGTTTCTTTTTATTTACAATGGGAAATGCGGAATATACGATATCTTTTTACAAGGTGCCGCAGTTGGAATGCAGGGGGGAGATCTCGTACCGTTTAATATTTGACGAGTCAAAAATAACGCAGGCCTGTCTTGTAACGGAATTTGGAGAAATTCCGGTTTCGGTCAAGACGGATGAGAGCAATTTGGTCATACGGGGAAGGGAATGGAAATACAGCGTAAAATATCGGCTGTTGTTTACCGAATACGAACAGGAGCACCGATTGGTATTTATAGGGTTGCAGGAAGATCCGGAACAGTAGTAGCAGCCGTAGCATTCGGAAAAGCAAGAACAGCCGTAGCAGCCGGATAAAAATAAAAGGCGGTTTTTTATTCAGCTTTTTATGAAACCGACCACACGGTCTTTCGGAAAAGTAAAAAAATTGATCGGCAAAAATTTAGGCGAAAGGGGTGCGAAAGCCGAAGCGAAAAAGCGACAAGCGGAATGCGTTTGAGCGGATATACAAAAGAAAAAGCGCCGGAAAAAAGCGGCTTTTCCCAAATCGGGGAAGGATGTTTTTACGGCAGGAGGGGGATTATGAAAATAGAATATTACGGACATTCTTGTTTTCTATTGACGGCAAAAAACGGATTGCGGTTTGTAACAGATCCTTTTACGGGCGTCGGGTATGAAATGGAAAAAGTGCGCGCAGATTATATTTTGTGCAGTCACGGACATTTTGATCACGCGTATTTTGCGGGCGTGCAGGGCGCCGAATCGATCTTTTCCGCGGCGGGGGAATGGAACGTCGACGGAATGAAAATACGGGGGATCGCAACTTATCACGACGATGCAAAGGGCGCGAAGCGCGGCGGAAACATCGTGTATTGTTTCGAGGAAGACAACACAGTCTTTTGTCATATGGGAGATATCGGGCAGCCTTGCAGCGCAGAGCTCGTTTCAAAGATCGGAAAGGCAGATCTGCTGTGCGTGCCGGTAGGCGGTACCTATACGGTAGACGCGGCGGGCGCTTTGGCCTATGTGCAGGCATTGAATCCGAAAAAAGTTTTTCCGATGCATTACCGCACGCGGGAGTGTACTTTGGACATAGCGCCGCTGTCCGAATTTTTGCGCTTGGCGGAGGAGAAAATGCAGGTTCGCTGCGCGTATTCATACGATACGGAACGAGAGGACGATACGAAAGAAGAAATTATTGTTTTGGAGCGGCAATACAATGGAAGATAGCATTCTTTTAGAAAATTACAGGGACGTATACGAGTATATTGACCGCTTCGGGATCCATGAGGTTCGAAAGTTGGCGCGGGCATTCGGGATCGGATGCCCGTCTACGCCGAAAAAGCACGCTTTGATCATGTCGATCATTCGCGTTGCGACGGGTATATCTGAACCGCCGGCGCGCAGCCGGCGCGGCGCGCGCGTGAAGGCGGAACCCGTATCGGAAGAGCGGATCGCGGAAGTGCGGGACAGGATCGCGCGCTGTAACGCGGCGATGGCGTATCGGGAATGGGAGCTGAATCCGACGCAAATGCAATTTGCGGACAGATCAGGCAGTAAAAAACAGTATGGATACGGAGATACGTGCTTTGCAGGGTATTTGGAGATCAACAAACAGGGCGTCGGCGTGCTTCGCGGCATGAACTGCGAGAGCAGCGAGAAAGATCCCGTTTTGTCGGACGGGATGATCAAGAATAATTTTTTGAAAGAAGGCGATCTGGTCAATTTCTATGCGCTGGAAGAAGAGGGCAAGAGCCCGCAGCTTTTGCAGCTCGCGACGGTAAACGGACGGGAGCCGTATCATTCGGAGCGCAAAAGTTTTGAAGAGTATATTTCCGTCTATCCTCAGGAGCGGTTGGATTTTTCCAAAGCAAAGAGTGCGGCGCTTCGCGCGCTGAATCTGGTTTGTCCGCTTTTTAAAGGGCAGAGAGGATTGATTCTGGCTCCGATGGGAGCGGGAAAGACGTCTCTTCTCATGCAGATCGCGGAAGAATTTACGCAAAAATATTCGCAGCATAAACTTTTGCTGGTTCTGCCGGAATACCGGATGGAAGAAATAACGGAATTTCGCAACAAATTTCCTTCTGCGTTGGTAGCGGCAACACCGTTTGATGCGCCTGCCTTGCAGACGATGCAGGCGGCAAAGCTTGCGCTGGAAGTTGCAAAACGGGCAGCCGAATCCGGAAAAGACGTCTTGCTGCTGGTAGATTCGGTCAATGTTTTGGCGCGTGCATATATGGCGAGCAATCCCCCTTGCGGCGTAACGACGCGCGGCGGAGTGGACATGAACGCCATGCAGTGGTTGAAAAAATATTTTAATACGGCGCGGAACCTGCAAGATGCCGGCACGCTGACGATGCTGGCTACCGGTGTTACGGAAACATCGAATTGGCTGGACGAGGACATCTGCTTCGAACTTTTGGGCGCGGCGAATTTGTTGATACGGTTGCAGTCGGAGCGCGCTTTTGACGGCGTTTTTCCGTCAATCGAATACGGGCGCTGTACCAGCAAGAGATCGGAACTTCTGCAATCGCCGCAGGAGAGGGCGCGCGCCAAACAGTTTTTGGCGGATGCGGCGGAAAAAGGCGTGTTGCAGGCGCTCTCCGCTGCGGAAAAGGGCACATTATAACCGCCTTTTGCCGCAGGGGAAAGAGAGATTTCCTTACACATAAAATCTCCCGTCCAAAAGCCGTGAAGGAAACGTGCGGAGGGAGAATCGGATCGATAGAAAGTAATATGCAGTTATTCGGAAAAAGAAAAAAGAGGCTGGGCCTTGCGCTCGGCAGCGGCGGAGCGAAGGGGTTTGCGCATATCGGCGTTTTACAGGCATTGACGGAAGGCGGAATTGCGTTTGACGTCGTGGCAGGAACGTCGGCAGGCTCGCTGATCGGCGCACTGTATGCCAGAGGGTATTCGCCTTCGGATATGTTGGAACTAGTTCGGCAGTTTGATTATAAATCGATGGCGCTCTCGGTTCTGATGGCAGGCAGTGTGTCGCCGGTAAAGAACCGCGTGGACATGATTTTAGGAGAAAGCGATTTTTCGGATCTGAAAAAGCCGTTTACCGCAGTGGCGACGGACGTTTCAAACGGGACGGAAGTGCGGCTGCGGGAGGGGAACGTCGCGCAATCGGTGCTGGCGTCCTGTGCGATGCCGCCGTTTTTCAGAAGCGTTTCCTTAAACGGGAAATTTTTGGCGGACGGAGCTTTTTGCAATGCGGTTCCGGGCGATGCGGCAAAGGAGCTGGGCGCGGATTACGTGGTCGGGATTGCTTTGTCGGAAGCGGAATCCTATCGGGAAACGTTGTTTGTCAATTCTTCCGGAAAGACTTTCCGAAACGAGCAGACGGGGTTTTTGCAATGCGATTTTCTGATCGAGCCGCCGCTGAA
>CASDTU010000072.1 GCA_949283775.1 uncultured Bacillota bacterium | reverse complement strand
GTCGGCAATATTCAAACAGGCTTTGATATGGTCAAAGATATTCTCGAAGCCGGAGTTGCAGCGGATGCCGGAGAAATAACGGGCAACGATTATATTATTTATTCCAACGGCGGCAACAACGGAACGACCTTTTATTACGATGCGACAAAATACGGCATTTATACGCTCCAATACGGCGCAGGCGCGCTGGGCGGCATTTTGTGGGCCGATTTTGCCGGTTCGTATCTGTTGTCTATCTCATCGGACAACGTGACGTATGAAGACGTTTCGGCGCGGCCGTTCAACCGAACGGGGGATGCGGTGCTCGACGTAAGCAAATATTTAAAAGAGGAAGGCGGAACGCTGTATTTGAAATTGGGTGACTATAATCAGACGAACGGATACGGCGGACATTTTACCAATCAGGTGCATTTGAGCGTCGCGTATCCGGTTTCGATCGGGGAACTGCGCGTAAAGACGCCGCAGATCAAGACGGAATACCTGGAAGGAGAAAAATTTAATCCGGCAGGTCTGGAAGTCGAAGCTACATTGAGCAGAACGGATACGGATCTGGGTAGCGAAACGATGTCCGTTCCGATCGAAGATCTGATTTTTCCGCAGGATGGACTGACGGCGGGAACGACGACGGTGACGGTTACCTATAAAGGAAAGACGGTTGACGTTTCCGTTACCGTTGCAGAAAACACGTCGCAAGAGCCGAGCAATCCTTCCGGCGGAGATACTACGGGAGGGACGGGAAATACCGATCAGGGTCAGGCGGAAGAAAGCGGCTGCGGCGGAATCGTTTTCGGCAGTTCTGCGCTTGGCGGTCTGATGTTGTTGGGTGCGTCCTGTGTTGCTGTTTGGCGAAAGAAAGATAAACGGAAGGAGTAATATGAAAAAATTTAAGATTTTTGCGATCGTATGTGCCTGTCTGCTTCTGTTTTGCGGTTGCGCGAGTACTGGTACGGCAGATTGGGAAAAAACGGTCGATGAAATTAAAACGAACACGGAATATACGCGGAAGATCATGGCGACCGAAATGAACGGTCGGGAAGATTCGGACATTTTCGGCGAGGAAAGGAATTATTTTTGGTACGGCATTCCGATCGGCAGCGATCTCGGGTATGTAGATGAAACGCTTGCGCGTCAAAAGGGCGTCCAGCTTATGGAAGGATTTTATCGGTACGATATCAACATTGCAATCGACAAAAATCGTTTTTCCGCAGAAAATAACAACATGGAAAACGATATGGTCCTGCAACTTCGCGTGATCGACGAAGAGACGGGGGAGGCGATCGCGGATCGCGAGATCTACCGTTGGGATCTTGCCCAATCGAATGTGCGCCAGGATATCGGCGTAACATTTGCGCTCGCAAAGACTACTACCCTTACGCTGGAAGTAAAATATTTAAATAAATGTACGGTCACGTTGGCCTATCTTGCTATTACGGGTATTGAGAAAGAGGAACATATCCGGCCGAATTTCGAAGCCATGTTTGCAGAAACGGAAGCGGACCAAAAATTGCAGTACGATGCAAACAAATTGTATTATTTTGACTTGTACGACTTTATGCTGACGACGGGGGATTCCGTTTTTAATTATGACGTCGCCTTTATGATCAGCGTTTTGCAAGGTATCGTCAATCGGGACGGACAGCATCTTTTCATACGCTTTAACGGAAGAAACGCGTTTTCTGCGGATATGGACAATTTCTGGCTGGATTATTTGCAGGGAGAAGGGCAGCTTTTGGAAGGGAAGGATGTTGTGGAAGTCGAATCGCCCGCGGCATTGCTGAGAATTTTCAAAGACGCTTACAACGGATATGTATTGTGGGATAACGACGTTCCCGCAACGAGCAACGTTGCCGCTACGGTCTGCGGCGTGGAGAATCGACTGCCGCTTCGATATATGGAAGAGGCCTCTCTCTGTTCGGTATTGCTCAAAGACGGAAGCGAAGATGTGAAAGTCAATTTAGTCGATAAATTTTCCGGAAAGACCAATAAAATCTGGAATACGGAAATAGCTTCTACGGGTTCGGCAAAAAATGATGCCTATTTGTGGGCAAAAGCGAAATATATGGATACGGGCAAGACCTGTAAAAACATCATTGCGTATCATCTGGACGCGTTTACATGGGATAAATCGGGACTTACGACGACCTATTATAATATTCAGCAGCAGCTCCTTGCAAACAAAGATTACTATATAGCCAATCAATGTTTCTTTATGGATCTGTGCGTAGAATCCGCTTATGCGCCGAACGATGATCCGACGCAGAAAGTGGGAACAGACCGCGCCACGCTGGAAAAAATTCTGAAAACGCAAAATCAGCTTGCGAAGGGGGAGCTTACGACGTTCGGAGGGTTCAATCCTTGGTGGATCAAGTATTCGCAAGAGTCGATGCCGGAAAACGGCACGAACGGCGTGGCCATAGAATGGATGCTCGCAACGTTGCTCGGACAGTATTATATGGTCAAGGATGCAGATGCGTATGGATTTACCAGTCTTGCGAATGCGTCGATCTATTGCAAATCGGCAACGCAGGAAACCCTGTCTCAAGGGATCGACCGGGATGAAATTCTCAAAAAGGCCGCAGAGAAATATATAGATGAAGACGGAAACGTTTTGAAAAAGAACTATGTCATGATCTATATGGGCGACTACGACGCCGGCGCCTGGACGGCAATGGCAATGATCAACAATTTCCGCGATCCGCACCTTGGAACGAATGCTTTGTCTTGGCCGGTCAATCCTGCCGGACAGAGCCGTATACCGATGGTGACCGAATATATGTATGCCAATAAAACCGAAAACGATTACTTTGTCGGCGATCATAACGGATACGGGTACATCGATGTTATGCAGATCGGTGCAAAAGCTGCGGAAGGCGTATACGGAAGCAAAGAGGATTTCCTGGAAGTGACAAAGGACTCCTGGGCAAAGTATGATTTGGATATTCAAGCGCTGTTTATCAAAACGACGCCGGATGAAGAAATCCCCATGTCGGACGAATGGTTTACCTATATGAGCGACATGGCGCCTTACGGTGTCAACGCGGGCAATTATGTTGAGAATCTGTTCGGAGAAGTGCATTACAACAGCGAAGGAAAACCTGTTTCTTGGGGCAGATCCCGCGATATACCGTACACGACCCCTTATGCTTGTGCGGAAGATCTGTCTAAGACAATGAGCAAACCGCGCAGAGAGCCGATGTTCTCGACGTTCCGTTTTATTTTGAAATCGCCTACTTTCATCTACGAAACGTTCGAGCGGTTGACGAATCCGTCGTCGCCGTACTATTCGCCTTCTCTGGAAATAGAAATCGTGGATCCGTATACTTTCTATTTCTTGATGGGTTATAATAACGGGGTGAGGTAAAATATGAAAACGAAAAATCGGAGAATCAGCTTGACGTATTGTTTGCTGCTGTCGTGCATTTTATTGTCGTTCTTGCTGTGCGTTGTCGTGCGTTCGCCTAAGGCGAACGCCGAGGAAAACGGCAAAACGTGCGTAATCACTTCCTGCGATACGGCGGACGGATTTTCGGAAGGTACGAATTTTGACCGCACGTCCTATCTGGAAGGGGAAGGCTGCGTAATGAACGTCAATAACAATATCGGGATTTATTACAGCATGTTGGGGCTGGATCGCGCATCGATGCCGGCGTATGAGGATGCATGGTTTGAAGCGTTCATTTACATCGATAAACCGGAAGCGGTGACGGAAAGTCAGTTTGAATTGTTGGGTACCGGCATTTCGGATATGTATGAAAACAGCCTGTCCTTTCAGGCGATGGATTTAAAAGCCGGATGGAATTTTATTTCCCATAAAGTGGACAACTCAAATAAGGAGTGGGCGGTAAATGTAGGAGGTACTTTTGTTTACGAGGAAGTAAAGGCGATGCGTCTGTATTTTCTTTCCAACGAAACGCTCACGGTTCGTCTCGACTATGTGATCTTTACGGATACTCCGCACAATTATACGCAGGAAGATTTGGATTCTATGATGAAAGGCGAGCCGCTCGGCAGTACAGAATGGACGACGAGTTCGGATGTCGCCGGCATCGGTCAATCCTTTGCTGATATAGTTCCGTATACAGATACGGGATGTAATGCAAGTTATTCTTATTCAAATATGATAATTTTTTCTGGTTGCATCTTTATTTGCAGTATATTCATTGCTTTTAAAAAAGGAAAACAAAAAGGCATATTTAAAAGAAAGTAGCGTACCGTAAGAAAATTGTATTATACTTTTGACGTTTTAATACTTTTGTTTTATATGCAGAGGGAGTATTGAATGCTGAAAAAAGATAAGATCAGACTGCAAGAGCTTGCAAAGTTAGCGCGGGAAATTGCTTTTTCAAAAGAAAATTTGGATAAAGCAGCGGATTGGGTGAAACATAATGATCTGCAAAGCGGATCGAGGCCAATGGTGTTTTGTGATCCCGAAAACGGTTGGAATGAAGTTATTTTGCAGCAGGATTTGCAATGCGAGGATGAAGATTGCAGATTTTGGGAATTTGCGTTGTTGCGCGATTTGTTCAGCGCAACTAAGATGAAGGACGATAAAGTGCTTGAACCGGTCATATATTGCGGCTATATTCATCATAGCACTGGCTGGGGATTGGAAAGTAAGCACATTCGTACCGAAGAAAACGGCTCGTACATTGTAGTTCCCGCATTTGATGATTATCAAAAACTTGAATTGATGAAATTTCCGGAAATTAAGTTTGACCGGGAAGCAACGGAAAACGTTTATAACAAATGCAGAGATATATTTGACGGGATCTTAGAAACAAAGTATTATATGAATTGGCTGTGGAGTTATGGGCTTTCCAATATAGCAATCGAACTTCGCGGACTGGAAAATTTCTATTTGGATATGTATGATCATCCAGAGGAACTTAAAAAGCTTATGCAGTTTTTAAGTTCAGGTATCTCGCATATGTATGACGATCTGGAAAAATTAGGCTTGTTATGTCAGAATATCGGGGCACATTACGTTGGAAGCGGCGGTTTTGGTTTTACAAATTGTTTAAAGAAAGTCGACGATCTTTCCAAAATAACAACACGGGATATGTGGGGGTTGGCTGAAAGTCAGGAAACGACAGGGGTATCCTCGGAAATGTTCGGCGAATTTATCTTCCCTTATCAGTATGAAATTTCAAAACGATTCGGTTTGAATTGTTACGGTTGTTGCGAGGCTTTGGAAAGTCGTTGGGATTATGTGAAAACAATTCCAAATTTGCGGCGCGTATCTGTCTCGCACTGGGCAAATGCTGGAAAAATGAGCGAGCAATTAGGTTCCGGCTACGTGTATTCTTTGAAACCAAGCCCCAGTTATTTGGCGGTGAAAAACATTGACGAGGATGCTGCTAGAAAAGAGTTGCGAGATAAGATTGCCGTAGCAAGAAAAAACAACTGTCACATCGAAGTGATCATGAAAGATTGCCACACGATCGGGAAAAATCCTCAAAATGTGATCCGATGGGTGGAAATCGCTCGGGAAGAACTGGAAAGATGATGCAATATGTCTGGAAAGATTTGCTGTTATGAATAAGTACTAAAAGGCAGGTGAATTTTATTTTATGAAAAAATTGTTGGTATTGATTTTATCGCTACTTTTTTGTCTATCTTTTGTAGGCTGCAATTTAACGGATTCGACGAAAACTGCGGACGGTCGCACATCAATAAAAATTTGGACGGTTGCGCCGCTGATTTATAACTGGGAAACGGTGCTGCGCAATAAGCCAAACGATCCGCAGGCAAAATTTACAAAGTGGTTTGTGGAAAGTTTTGAAAAAGATTATCCGCAGTATCAGTTGGATCTGATCCGCAGCAATTGGGGAGACTCACTGAATGAAGATCTGATGCGCGCAATTTCCGGCGGAACGCTTCCGGACGTCGTTGTCGGCGAACAATATGTGCGTACGTATGTGATCAACGAGCATTTCGATGAAATCGATATCGGCGATGTGGAGATCATCGAAAGCGCGAAAGCCGTCGGACAGAAGGACGGAAAATGGTACGCCGTTCCTGCATGGACGGGCAGCTTGTCCCTATGCGTAAACAAGATCGTCTTGCGGGAAGCGGGCGTGATCGATATGCGCACGGACGAGGTTACGGAGGAATTTTTAACCGCGATGGAGGCGGCGGGGAGAAACCGGGATACGATTGATCCGTTTGCGCCTGCAACATGGGAAGATCTTCTTGCAATCTGCCGATTTATTAAAAATTATTACAATACGGAAGACGAGACGGATGATTCCGACTGCGGCGGTATCTTGATGTGCAACGCAAAAGAAGGCTCGTCTTGGCGCGCGCTGGGCGTACTGCGTACGGCCGGAGGCGAGATCGGCGTGGACGATCATGCGGTGATCGGAAAAGATCCGTATAAGGATAAAAACATTAAAGCGTTTGAAATGATGCGTGAATTGGCGAAAACTGCTCCTGCGCGTACGTTGCAGGGCGTGATTGGCGATGATTTGTGGAATAAATTCCTGAACGGCTATGCTGCGTATATTTTTGATGGGACAGATATTCCTTCCAAGACGTATGGCGGAGCCTATCCTGCGATCACCGGAGAAGATCTCGTATGTTCGGAACTCCCTGTCTTTGAAACAGACGGCAAAAAATCCAATGTCATGGTCGGAACAGGATATTATTCTATTACAAAAACCAGCAAAAATAAAGAGGGTGCGCTGGCATTTATCAAATATCTTTTGCGCGACGACGTGCAGATCAAATTGATGGAAACGGATATGCGTATTCCGGTTGTGAAAGATGTTTTAAACGGCGAAGAATTAAAGAAACTGAGCAATTATGCCGTATTGGAAAGTTATACTGCACCGTTTACAGATCCCGAATATGATTTTGACGGAGCGATCCCTTCGTGGTCTTTGGCATCGGCAAAGCCGTCTGCTATCTGGGAAGCGTGGGATACGCTGATCGATGAAATTTTGGTGGGAACCGGTGATATAGCGGCCGCTGTGCAAAAAGCACAGGCGGAAATGGAGAAAAATGGCGTATAAAGTGAAGGTTGTAAGGCTTTTTACAAGACATAAAGAAGTCTTTTACTGAGCATTTTGTGAAATGAAATTTATTTGTTGTGCCGTAAAAACAATCGTGAATAAGACATAAAAAAGCATCGGGATAAAATATCCCGATGCTTTTTCGGCATTTTTAAAAGTTTCCCATACGTTACGCGCCCTGTTGCGCCCGTGGGACCTGTTGCACCCGTTGCTCCGCTCGGGCCTGTCGGACCCGTAGGACCCGTTGCTCCGCTCGGACCCGTGGGACCCGTTGCACCCGTAGCACCGCTCGGGCCTGTCGGGCCTGTCGGACCCGTAGGACCCGTTGCGCCGCTCGGACCCGTAGGACCCGTTGCTCCCGTTGCTCCGCTCGGGCCTGTCGGACCCGTTGCGCCCGTTGCTCCGCTCGGACCCGTCGGGCCTGTCGGACCCGTAGGACCCGTTGCGCCCGTTGCTCCGCTCGGACCTGTCGGGCCTGTCGGACCCGTTGCGCCCGTTGCTCCGCTCGGACCTGTCGGGCCTGTCGGACCCGTCGGCCCCGTGGGACCCGTCATTCCGCGCGGACCCGTGGGACCGGTAGGGCCGATCGAATGGATCGTACGGATGAGGCAGGAATACGTTATGGGATTGCAACAATTGCAGCAATTTTCGCATGGAAAGCAAGAATTGCAGTTTTTTGAATTGTTGTTATAAAAGTCGATCATGAAATTTATCCTCGTTGTGAAAAGATTGTATCGAAATATTGTTTATTGTACAGATAATTTTTATCCAGCGGTTTTAAATTGCCGGCGAGGTCGTTGTAATATTTTGCCTTTTCGATGGAGCCGAGGCGATCGTAGCAATAGCAGAGCCACATATAGGGGATGAAGCCGCTGAAATCGGGGGAGATGAAGCCGTCGTGGGGCGTTTTACCTTCATTGACGGCAAGTTTGAACCAAAAGACGGCCAGCGAATATTGATGCTGTGCGATAAAAAATTCGCCCAAATCGCAGCACACGCTGGGGCGAGGGGAGTCAAAGTCAAAACTTTTCAGCAGGGCGGCAAGTTGCTTGTCTTTTTGGTTTAAAATCTTATAGCAGGAGGCAAGATTGCGGCAGGCGCAGATTTTATCTTCTACCCACCCGTCGCCTTGCAAAAACCATTCGAACGCCGAGGCGGCTGTGTCGTACAGTCCGTTGTCAAACAACTCACGGGCGAAATAATATTTTTGCCGTTCATCCGGCATCGTACCGGAGGCGAACAGGCGGGCATACAAAAAGAGGTTGCGGCAAGATTCTTTTTTTTCGCCGCGCAAGTGCGTAACGGCGATGGGCAGCCGCACACTGTTTAAGTTGACTTGTAAGGTTTCGTGGATGGCGCCCTTCCAAACAAAGCCGCAGGCGCGCTTTACGATGCGTTCGCGGAAAAAATAAAACGTGACGTTTCCGAACTCATCGAAGGCAGCGTTGTATTGCAGATAATAGGTGTCAATGCTGCCGTCGAACGATTGTTTCAAGGCGAGCAGGGCAGCTCTGTCTTTTTCGAGCAAAACGTCGTCCGCATCCATCCACATGATATAATCGGAGGAGGCGCAGGAGAAGGACGCATTGCGTGCGGCGGCAAAATCGTATTGCCAGGGATAGTCGTAAATTTTATCGGTAAAGCGAGCGGCAACGGATTTTGTCCCATCGTCGGAACCGGTGTCGACGATAATAATTTCGTCAAAGATTCCTTCCGCGCTTTTTAAACAGCGCGCTAAAACTTTTTCCTCATTTTTGACGATCATACAAAGTGCCAGCGTCATGAAGATTTCCTCTTTTGCGATAATCATTTTCGAAAAGTATCGTAATTTTATTGTATGAAAAAAAATTTAAAAATGTGCCGCGTTTCTTCTTTCTTTTTTGATTTATATCTGCTATAATAAAGGAAATCCGCCGTTGTGTTTTATTTTAATTTCGGACAGACAAACAGGCGCAAGAAGAAAAAAATGTATCCGTAGCTCAGTTGGATAGAGCGTAGGACTCCGACTCCTAAGGTCGCAGGTTCGACTCCTGTCGGGTACACCAAACCGTGGGGAAGGGCGCATCTTGCGCCCTTTCTTCATGTATTTCGGATTTTTGTCCTTTACGTTTGAGGCAGCTTCCCCTCTGCGCTTTTGAAAGGGCCACGATCTGCAACTTTCCTGCTCGGTTTTGGAGTTGCATTTTTATCCATTGTTTTCATTTGGTGATAATAGAGCCTTATGATACCGATCGGGAATCTGAAAATACTGCGCGGAACGAAATGGATTTCATTTTTTATGACAAACTTTTAAGCGAAAGAATGTAAGTACGATTTCTGATCAGTACAGTATTTCCACCTGTTTTGATAAGACGGCATCCGCTTGAGCTTCTCTGCGTTTATTGGCGAAGATAAAAACACAAAAAAGCGGAATCGATTTTTCGGTATTTATTTTATAAGCGTATTGCCCTGTTTACAGGTATTAAGTATTTTACTTTTTTAATAACAAATAAGCTGATCTTGTGATGTAAAAAACTTTTTAGAAAGCAGAAGGTGAGATCGTATGGGGAAATTTAAAGACATCATGAATGAAGAACAAAAGAATATGCCCGTTTATCAGTATACGTTTTTATATAAAAGGGTACTTCCGGGTCTTTTTTTTGTTGTAAGTGGGGCTATCGTTAGTTTTGCTTTGGCGATACTTCTATATTTTGTTACAGATTTAGAAGGAATCGCTTGGATACCGATTCTAATATGGATGGTAGCTGTGTGTGTGCTGTTGATTTTATTTTGCATTTATGGAAAGAAGATTTCTTTGCGGCTGATAGAAGAGAAAACAAAAGAAATCCAGAAAAAATATGCACAGATCGAATTTGCAAAAGCTGTTGCCGATCTTGCAGACCAATCTCTTATCGTTAACAATGCGTTTATTTTAGACCAGGCGGCGGTTCCTTTGGAAAACTGTATGATTTACTTTTTTTGTAAAACAGTTTCAGGAAAGTTTGAGTTTTATCTTTTTATTTACGATTGTAAGAGTTTGGAGTTGTTACATATGTATGAACTTAACGATAGGCTTTGTACGTTTTTTGAAAAGGATCGGTCACATTTTCTCAACCGCGCTTTGTTTGATTTGTTTTTGCAGGATAAAAACAAATTTTTGAAGTTGCTGTATAAATACAATGATCCAGAAAAGATGTTAAAAAAAATAAACGGTAAGTAAACAGAACCGCAGGGGGCATTTTTGCAACCTGCGGTATTGTATTTGATCGAAAGTTCTCTGTTTTTATAATGGAAAACTTTTTTACTGGAACTTTATAAGGGAGAATTAAATATTTTTATGAAAATGATTATGAACTTGTTCAAGTATAAAAATGTATCAAAAAACGGAATAAAAGAATCAAAAGTCAATTTTCGCCGCGAAGGTGCCTGCACGCTTCGATCACGCGCATATTCTTTTCCGAAGGATTCAAGATCGGAAAATCACAGCCGGCAAGGAGCGCGGCGGAGAGGTATGCGGCGCTCATTTCGGCGCGGTGCGGATAGCCGAAGGAAGCGTTGCTGATGCCGAGCATGGTCAGAACGTTTAATTCGCGTTTGACAAGGCGGGTCGCCTCTAAGGTTACGGCGAGCTGTTCCGGGTCCGTGCAGGCGGCGGTCGTAAGACAATCGATGATGATGTCCTGCTCCGAAAATCCGTATTCTTTTGCGGTGCGCAGGATCTTTTTTGCGATGTTCAGACGCTTTTGCGCAGTGTCGGGGATCCCGTGTTCGTCCATCGTAAGTCCGACGACGGACGCACCGTACTTTTTAGCGATGGGCAGAATACTGCGCAGGATTGCTTCTTCTCCCGTTACCGAATTGACGATCGCTCTGCCGCAGTAGACGCGCAGAGACTGTTCGATCGCCGCGGGATTTGTACTGTCGATGAGGAGCGGAAGATTGCAGACGGCCTGAATTTCGCGTATCATCCGGGAAAGCGCGGCGGCTTCGTCGATCCCCGCAATTCCAGCGTTGACGTCGAGAAGGGCGGCGCCTTCGTCCATTTGGTCGAGGGCGTACGATTGCACGACGTCGTAATTTCCTTCGCGGATCGCCTCTTCCAGATCGCTCTTTCCGGTGGGATTGATGCGTTCGCCCACGGGTTGGATATCCCAGCCCGTAATAGCTTTTGTCGAAGAGCAGACGCCGAATTTTTGGACGCGGTGCGGCGCAGAGGGGACAGCTTTATCCGCTAAGGCGCGAAGTTTTTGAATATATTCGGGAGAAGTTCCGCAGCAGCCGCCGATGATGCACACGCCGAGGGCAAGGAATTTTTCGTAAGCCTTTGCAAAATCGTCCGCCGAAACGTTGTAGCGCATTTGTGCGTCGGGCAGTCCCGCATTTGCCTGCACGAGGACGGGTTTTGCGGTATGCGATAGGATTTTCTGTACGACGGGCAATAACTTATCGGGCCCGAGGGAGCAGTTTACGCCGACGGCGTCGGAAAGAGGCGATGCCGTGAGCGCGTAGCTGACGGGGTCGCAGCCCATGAACGTGCGTCCGCTTTCGGTAAACGTCATCGAACAGAGGACGGGCAGGTCGCTGTTTTCGCGCGCGGCTAAAAGGGCGGCGCGAAGTTCCTGCAAATCGGACATGGTTTCGATGAGGATCAGGTCCGCACCGTCTTTGCCTGCCAGGATCTGCCGCGCAAAGATACCGTAAGCCTCTTCAAAAGTCAGTTCGCCCGCAGGTTCCAAAATTTTTCCGGTGGGGCCGATATCCAAGGCGACGAATTTCTCTTTCGCCGCTTTGCGCGCAAGGGATACAGCCTGCTTTGTCAATTTTGCGGAGAGCGCGGGATCGGAAATCTTGCCTTCGTTTGCGCCGAACGTGTTCGCGCTGATGACGTCGGCGCCGGCAGCGGCATATTCGCGGTGGATCTCTTCGATCACTTCGGGGCGCTCAAAAATCAAAAGCTCGGGAATTGCGCCCGGATTGCCGATTTTTTTTTGCAACACGGTCCCGAATGCGCCGTCAAAGACGACGATGTTCTGTTTGAGAAAATCTGAAAAAAGCATGCGTTGCTCCTCCTGTAAACCGCTTATCTCCCTTTCAAAAGCGAAACAAGCGCAAAAATCTGTTTTCTATATTATACAGAAAAAAGCCAAAAGGTGCAACAAAAGAAAAAAAATTTTTAAAAAGTGTTCTAAGGAGCCGAAGGCCGGAATACAATAGAATCACAAACAAAGCAAAAAACGGAGGAAATTGCAATGAGTGAATCCATCGATTATGCGGAGATGCTGGAAATTCCGGTCAGTACGCTGAACGTAACGAAAAAGTGCAGCCGCAAAAAGAAAGAGTCGGAATCGGATCTGAAAGACAGGGTTGTCGAAAAGGTCAACCGTCATGCGGAAACAATGGATGAAGAGCCCGGATATGCGTCCGAGCGCATCGCGACGGAAGAAAACGTCGTGGAATACGGAGCAAGCGAAGAGTACAGCGAGCCGCAGTGGACGGAAAAGAGCAAAAAGAAATTTCTCGACAGCAAACTTTTGCTGGCGGAATTTATCGCCGTATGCGTGCTGTGCGCGACCATATTGCTGACCAATCTTTTTTGGCAGAACAGTGCGATCAACGCCTTTTTCCGCGGTTTGGTGACCGAGGAAACGCCCGTTACACTGGACGAGAGGAACTATTCGGAACTCACGCTCGGCGCGGTCGTGTCGGACTCGGAGATCGAATGCACGGTTACGGATGCAGGCGTGTTGACGTTTACCGGCGCGTGCAGCGTGTACGCTCCGTTCGGGGGTACGGTGCGCAATGTGACGGAAGCGGACGGCGTGTATACGATTGAAATCGAGCATACGACGAGTTTTTCGTCCGTGATCACAGGTCTGACCTATGCCTATTGCGCGGCGGGGGACACGGTATTTGCCACGATCCCCGTGGGATATACGGACGGGAGCGGCGAAGTTGCGGTGTCCATGTATGACGACGGCGCGATGATCCGCACGTATAGTGTGAACGAAAATAACGATATTGTCTGGAATGTTTAAGCTATTTTCCGCAAAAAAACGCGAAAAAAAGGGGGAAAAGAAAGAGCGGTTCACGGTATTCGTGCATCCGCTCTTTCTTCTGTTCGGCGTCTGGTTTTATGTTCGCGGTCAGATCTTTTTATTCTTTACCTATACGGCGGCTGCGGTTCTGCACGAATTCGGCCATGCGATGTACGCGGCGAAGATCGGCTGCCGCTTGAACAGACTGTCCTTGCTCCCGTGCGGCGCGATCGTTTCGGGGGACATCGACGGGATCAGCCTTTCCGACGAGATCCGTCTCGCCTTGGCGGGACCCTTTTTAAATGCCGTCTGCGCGGTGGGGTTCGTCGCGCTCTGGTGGCTGTATCCGGACGCATATCCCTTTACGGATATGGCCGCCTACGCCTGCGCAGCTCTTGCCGCCGTCAACCTGCTTCCGGCATATCCGCTGGACGGCGGGCGTGTCGTCTACTGCATCGCTGCAAAGCGTGGGGGAGAGAAAATCGCGCGAAGGCTGATGATCGCGCTGGGGATTTTGTTTTGCGGCGCGTTTTTCGGGCTTTTTCTTTGGAGCGCCTTTGTTCGGCTCAACGTTACCTTGCTGTTCTTTGCGCTCTTTATCGGGGCGGGAACGTTCGGGAATAAGCCGCAGTACCAAAAAATCCGCTACGACTGCGCGGAGGAGCTTCGCCGCGGAGCGGAGATCAAAAAAGTTGCCGTCCGAAAGGATTGCACGGTCAAAAAGCTGATCTCCTATCTGGAACGCGGCAAGTATCTGGAAATTACCGTGTTCGATGAAGAGGGGGAATTTGTATGCGAGATCACGCAGTCGGAACTGTACGCGGTTTTGGAAAAAGCAAATATTTACCGTCCGATCGCCGACTATTTGAAAGACTTTTGCTGATCTTGAAGCAGTTGCCGACGATTTTTAAAAATATGTTTACGTTTGTAAATACGGTTTTGTTTCCCATCCGCAAGGCGGCAAAGAAAACTTTTGCTTCGGCGGCGCTATTCCTTGTAGGGCGGTGCGGCTGCGGCGGCGCTATTCCTTGCGGAGTGGAACGGGGGAGCTTTTTCCTGTTGCTTGCGGCAGGAAAAAGCTCCCTGATTTTGAAAGAGCTTGATTTTTGCCAAAAAAGGCGACAGAATATTCCTTTTTGTTGCAAAAATCAAAGAACTGTGATAAAATGATGTGCAGAGTGCAAATCCTTCGAAAACGGCATTCCGACGCGCTTTTTCTCTGTAAAAAATTTTGTCGCTCCGCGATTTTCGCGGAGGGTACAGGTTAAGATACACATGCAAAAAAATATGTATTTCGATTATTTCGGAACGGATTGCTTTGCCGCCGTTGCGGAAGACGGAAAATTGGTAGAATTCCACCTGGACACGGAAAGTTCGGCGGAAATTGCCGGAAACATTTATAAAGGTCGCGTAGTCAACGTTTTGGACGGGATGCAAGCGGCCTTTGTCGCGTTCGGCCAGCCCAAGAACGGATATTTATCGGCGGGAGATATTCCCGCGGCGGCGGGATACGAACCTGCGTCGGAGGGCGAGCTTCCCCGTTCTTTGAACGTAAAAGCCGGCGATGAAATTTTGGTGCAGGTTACAAAATCGCCGATCGGCACGAAGGGCGCGCGGCTGAGCATGAACCTTTCGTTTGTCGGAAAAAATCTGATTTTCATGCCGACGGCGGAATTTTGCGCGATTTCGAGAAAAATCGAAGAGGAGGAACTGCGCGCCAAGCTGATCGAGCAGGCGGAAAAGCTGAGCGGAGGGGACGGAGGCTTTATTCTCCGGACCAACTCGCAGAACGTTACGTTTCGCGAGCTGAAAGAGGAAGCGAAATACCTTCGCGGCCTGTATGCCGCGACGCAGGAAGCGTTTGCAAAGGTATCGGTCGGGGAGATCGTCTACCGCGATGCGGACGTGCACGCGCGGCTGTTGCGCGATTACGATCTGTCGGATATCGATAAAATATATATCGGCAGCGGACAGGCTTTTGACAGCGTGGAAAAGGCGATCCGCAAGACGCGCTATAAAAACAAGCTGATCCGCTACACCGGCGAGCGCGAAATGTTCGACTTTTTTAATCTGGAAGAGCAGGTCTACGCGCTCATCAGTCCGAGGGTGGAGCTCGAGAACGGGGCGTATCTTATCTTTGACAAGACGGAGGCGTTGACGGCGATCGACGTCAACACCGGGCGCTTTACCGGTGAAAAGGCACTGGAAGACACCGTTTTTGCGACCAACCTGCTTGCGGCGAAGGAGATCGCTCGGCAAGTGCGGCTGCGCAACACGGGCGGTATCGTCGTCGTGGATTTTATCGATATGGAGAGCGACGCGCATCGCGACGCGGTCGTTGCGGAACTTGAAAAATATCTTTCGCAGGACCGTGCCAAATGCAATGTTTCGCCGATGACGGGCCTGGGGCTCGTGCAGTTTACGCGGAAAAAATTTAAAAACGACAACGTGGTGCTGCTGACAAAATCCTGTCCGCATTGCAAGGGATCGGGGCTGATTTTGTCGGACGCATATTTATCTTTTCGGATCCAGATCGCGATCAAGCGCTGTTTTGCGGACGGCTATAACAGCGTGATCGTCGAATTGAATGCGGGAGTCTTCGCGCAGATTCTGGCAAAGCGGCGCTTTTCCGACTGCGTAAAGGGGGAATGGCGCGACAAACGAGTTTACATGATCCCGCACCGCACTTTCCATGAGGAATATTTTACCGTGCGCGGCGACAATAATACCGTTCTGACGCTTCCCGAAACCGCGCGCCTGCTCTATTAAATGATAAGTTCGATGTTTTTATGAAAAGAGGGCGGTTTGACTTGAAAGGATTCCGAAGGGAAAAACAGCAAAAAAACGGGTATGTTAAACGAGGCGAAATCCGACAAACAGTCGGATTTCGCCTCGTTTTTTTTGTCTGAAAAGGAAAAAACACAGGAAAGCAGAGGGCGGCGCAAAGCGAACCTTGCTGTGAAAAATTCAATGCAATATTTTCCGCATTTCTATGTGAGGGCAGCCTTCTTCCGAAAACTCTTTCCCGATGCGCGAAAAGCCGCATTGCTCGTAAAAGCCGCAGGCGCGCGTCTGTGCGCTTACAGTTAGGAACGCCGCCCCCGTTTTTTTAGCCTCTTCTTCGGCAAACGACAGCAAATATTTGCCCAAACCGCAGCCGCGGAATTCATTTTTCAGCGCGACGCGCCCGATACGACACCCGTTTTGCTCCGCGATTAGTCGACAGCAGCCCGCCGCCTCGTCGCGATAGCGCAGGAGCCCGTGCAGACAGGTTTTGTCCGTTTCGTCAAATTCCCCTTGAAAGCCCTGCTCGGTCATAAAAACGTCTTTTCGGATATTGCGTTCGTCTTCGCCGAGCGCGAGGGAGAGGGTAAAGGTCAGATCCTGCTTCATTAGCAGCCGTGCGATTTTGTCCGCGCCTTCTTTGGCGGAGAGGGCGGTGGTATCAATGGAAACAGAAGGCATATTTTGGAAGTGCTGCCTCCGCTTCAAACTGCGCTCGATGACCCCTTTATCGCGCAGGCCCGCCGAGATGTCCCTTTGCAGGCGGCGGACGAGCTCTTCTTCCTCGCAAACGAGCGTAAAAAAGCGAAAATCAAAATCGCCGTTCAGCCTGCTTAAAATTTCTTCGGTGACAGATTGCTCGTGCATGACCCAGCAAAAGAGAATATTATAAAATTGATTGCTGGCTAAAAAGCCGTTCAGTACTGCGCTGACGTTGGAAAGGACCATCGCTTTCGTCGCGTCGTTGACGAGAAAGGGCCGCATATTCCAGCAGTCGTCCCCATCCAGAAAGACGTTGCGCGGCAGCCGTTTTGTCAGCGCAAGGGAGAGCGCCGTTTTCCCGACGCCCATCGTGCCGTTTATAAAGATCAGTTGCGGTTTTATCATGGTCTCAGTATACCATATTTGGACGAGGTAGTAAACAGAGCGCTCGAATATTTTCAAAAATTTTCGAAATGTTTGCCGCCGCATCGCGCCTTTTCGATCTTCGGCTGAAAATTGCGCATTTCGGCGAAAAGTTGTTGTTTTGATCTTCGGCAGAAAATAGTATATTTCGGCGAAAGGTTGTTTTTCGATTTTTCGGTTGAAAATTTCGGCCGTTGTCCGCAATTTTTTTAACGGTCTGCCGAAAGGCGGTTTTTTGCGGCAGATGAGGCACGCGGATCTTTTTTAAGGTGCGGCGCGCGGAAAGATTTCCTGCCGATTCAACTTTTTGCGGCGGCCCTGCATAGTATGTACTGATTTCTTTTTTGCGAAAATCGATCTCCGCATAGGCGCAGTTTTTCGAAAAGGCGGGGATCGGTACCGCTCAAAAGTTCAGGCAAAACGAAAAATTAACGGGGTACAAAATGGGGAACTATTTCGGAACGGACGGGATCCGCGGCGTAGCCTGCAAAGAGCTCACCGCGCGCACGGCTTTTGCGCTCGGAAATGCGCTCTGCCGTCTGAGCGCGCAGCCGCACATTATTGTGGGGAGGGATACGCGAATTTCATCGGATATGCTCGCGCTCGCCCTTTCCGCCGGCGTTTGCTCCGGCGGCGGAAGCGTGGAGGACGGAGGCGTTCTTCCGACCGCTGCGGTGGCGCACTTTGTGCGGAAAAAGGGAGCCGATTTCGGCGTCGTGGTGAGCGCTTCGCACAATCCGCCCGAATTTAACGGATTGAAAGTGTTTGACAAAAACGGCTGCAAACTCGGAGAGAAACAGGAGGAGCGCGCGGAACGGTATTTCGACGAATATGCGTTCGCTTCGCCGCTGGGGTGCGGCAGTTTTCGTCCGCTCAGCGATAAAAAGTCGTATGCGGACTATCTTTCGTCCGCCGTGAAGACGTCTTTTCGAGGCAAAAAGTTTGTTTTGGACTGTGCCAACGGCGCGGCGGAGCGGTTTGCACCCCGCGTATTTAAAAATTTGGGCGCGGATGTGATCGCGATCGGGTGCAGCCGCGACGGGCATACGGTAAACGAAAAATGCGGCGCGCTCCATCCCGAGCTAATGCGTGAAACGGTCTTGCGGTGCGGCGCGGACGCAGGGTTTTGTTATGACGGGGACGCGGACAGACTGATCGCGGCGGACGAAAAGGGGGAGATCGTAGACGGAGATAAAATTTTGTACATATTGGCCTTAGCATTGCAAGGGCAGGGCAGGCTGGCGAAAAATCTTGTCGTCGGAACGGCGCATACCAATACGGGTGTGGAACGGGCGCTCGGCAGACGCGGCATACGGCTCTTGCGCACGGATATCGGGGACAAATACGTTGCGGCGCAGATGCGGCAAAGCGGCGCCGTTCTCGGCGGCGAACAGTCGGGGCATATGATTCTGTCCGAATATTCCACCACGGGGGACGGTATTTTGACGTCGGTATTTCTCGCTTCGCTTTTGCAGGAAGAAAGACTTTCCGTATTGGCGGATGTGGCACTGCTTCCGCAGGTCAACGCGAGCGTGAAAGTGGCGGACAAAGTGCGGGTTTTGGGCAACGAGCAGGTGCGCGCGGCAGCGCAGGAGGCCGGCGCAGATGCGGAGCGGCTCGTCCTTCGCGCGTCGGGAACGGAGCCGGTCGTGCGTATTTTTGCGGAAGCGGATACTTTGCGCGCGGCAAAACGGGCGGTGGAGCGCGTACGGGAAGCAATTTTGCGGTCGGAGGGTTGAGTATGTGCGGAATTATCGGTTGTTTTAAAAAAGAGGGATGTTACGATACACTTCTGACGCTTTTGCATCGGCTGGAATACCGCGGCTACGATTCTGCCGGCATTGCCGTGCTTTCGTCGGGAAGGAAAACTTTGACCGTGCGAAAGCGAAAGGGCGGCGTAAGCGGCATCGAAGGGAGAAGAATAGCGGGGGAAACGGGGATCGGGCACACGCGCTGGGCGACGCACGGGGCTCCGTCCGACCGCAACGCGCATCCGCACGTCTGCGGCAAATTTGCGCTCGTGCATAACGGGATCATAGAAAATTATCTCTCATTAAAGGAAGAACTCGTGCGCGGCGGCGCCGAGGTCGCGTCGGACACGGACAGCGAGGTGATCGTACGGCTGATCGAAAAGGTATATACGGGCGATTTTTTTGCCGCCGTCGCGGCGGCGTGCAAGCGGCTGCAAGGCTCCTATGCCATAGCGGTGCTGTGCAAAGACGCGCCCGGCGAGATCGTCTGCGCAAAATACAAGAGCCCGCTGGTGGCCGGCGCGTCCGATGACGCCCTGTACGTCTGCAGCGATATACCGGCCCTGTGCGGCGAGGCGGAGTACATCTGCACGGCCAATGACGGGGAATTTATCCGCATCAAAGATTCCAAGATCGTTTTTTGCGATGAAGACGGCGCGGAAATTTCCAAAGTCTTTGAGCGCGTATCCCCCGTGCTGCGGGCGGAAAAGCCGCAGCAGGGAAGTTTCATGGAACAGGAGATCCGCGAGATCCCGCGCGCGCTGGCGGAAACGTACGTCGGGCTGAAAGGGCTGGATTTTGCCGTTTGCGCGCGCGAATTGCGGCAGACAAAGCGCCTGTTTGCGGTTGCGTGCGGCACGGCGTATCATGCGGCCTTAGCGTTTAAAGACGCCGTGGAGCGGGACAGCAAGATCCCCGTTTTATGCCATACGGCATCCGAATTCCGTTACCGCAAGCCGCTCGTTTGTCAGGGGGACGTCGTCGTGGCGGTGAGTCAGAGCGGCGAGACGGCGGATACTTTGGAAGCGGTGCGCCTTGCCAAAAACTGCGGGGCGTACGTCATCGCGGTCACCAATATCGAACATTCCTCCATTACAGGTCTTGCCGACTTTTCCATCGTCATGCGTGCGGGGCCGGAAATTGCGGTGGCGGCGACAAAGAGCTATAACTGTCAGCTCCTGTGCCTGTACTATTTGGCGGCGCAGCTGTACTTTTACAAAAACGCGCAGATGCCCGCGTATTATTCGCAGCTTTGCCTTCTGCCGGAAGCCGCGCGCGCGGCGTTCGATACCTTTATTCCCATGCGGATTTTGGCCGAAAAATGCAAGAGCGCGCGCGGCATGTACTTTCTCGGCAGGGACAGGGACGTCCGCACCGCCGCGGAAGGCGCGCTGAAAGTAAAGGAGATCGCCTACGTATTTGCGGAGGGGTATGCGGCGGGCGAGCTCAAACACGGCACGATCGCCCTGATCGAAGAGGGGTTTCCCGTCATCATGATCGCGACAAATTCTGCCTTGACGGGGAAATGCGAGAATGCGCTGGAAGAAGTCCGCGCGCGCGGCGCGTATACCGTGCTGTTTACGCAGGACGAAGGCGCGATGTCGAAGAGCTGCGCCGATTTTAAATGTCTTCTGCCCTCCGTTTGCGAAGAACTGATGCCGGTCATCTCCGTCATACCGCTGCAATATTTTGCCTGCCGAATGTGCATAGAGCGCGGATACGATCCCGACAAACCGCGCAATCTCGCCAAGAGCGTTACGGTGGAATGAGGCTTTTTGTACCGTTCCATGCGAAAAAACAGAGTCTGCGCGCATAAAAAACGCAAAACTGCCGCAAACTGTTTGCAGGATAAAAAAACGGAGGCATTTATGGCAGACGAAAAAAAAGCAAACGAACTGTTGGCGGAAATATACAGAAACGCGCAGTATGCGCTGACATCCATTTCGGACATTCTTCCGGAAACGGAAGAGGGGGAACTGCGCGAAGAGCTTAAAAAAATGCACGACGGATACGAAAAGATCTCCGGCAAAGCGGCCCTGTATGCCCGCGAGCACGGCATCGAACTGAAAGAACCCAATCCGGTCAAGCGCGCGATGATGTGGGGATCCATCAAGATGAGCACGCTCAAAGACGGGTCGCCCGAACATATTGCGGAAATGATGACGCAGGGTACGGTCATGGGGATCACGGCGCTTTCGCGTTCCCTCGGCGATACGCGCGACGGCGCGGACGATACGGTGATCGGGATCGCGGAAGAACTTCTGCATATGGAACAGGGGTATGAAGATACGCTGAAAAGCTATCTGTAATATTTTCGGATAGGGCAGGACGTATTTACTTTTTGGAAACAAAAAACTTTATTTATAGAATCAGCCCCGAGGCCGAATTGATACGGCCTCGGGGCTGATTCTTTATCGGGCGTTTTTTGTAAACTGCAAAAGGGGCGGCGTATAGAAATCCGCCGCCCCTTTTGTATTTCCAAACGCCGTACGATTTGTTTGAACAAAATCCTATCAGGAGTTGCACTTAGTTTGACAATTTATTTTCCGTAAAAACATAGCGGCAGGGGTGCAAATTCGGCTGCATAAATTTTTTTGCAAAAAGGACTTTTATTTTGTAATTTTTTTATTTTGTGCTACAATAGATTTACAAAAAAGAGCGAAAAGAGGGGGACAGAAAGAGTGGAGCGTGCGGATATCATCGTTTGCGGCGGCGGAACGGCGGGGCTTTGCGCGGCGGCCGTTGCGGCGCGGATGGGCAAGAGGGTGCTGGTGCTGGAAGAGGATGCGTTTTGGGGCGGAGCGCCGATCGATTACCGGATCAATCTGTTTTGCGGCGAGCCCATTCAAGGGATACAGAGAGAAATGACAGAGAAAATGCGGCTTTTCAATCCCGAGATGACAAACGCAAACGCTTTCTTTCCCGGATCCTATTTGCTCGCCTGGAAGACGCTTTTGGAAGGACTTCCCGTAAAGATTCGCACGGATACACACATCACCGGCGTGCGGCGGAAGGACAGGCGCATTGTATCCGTCCTTGCGGGCGAAAAAGAGTTTTGCGCCGACGTTTACATCGATGCGACGGGCAACGGGGACGTCGCGTATCTTGCCGGCTGCGATATGGCATACGGCAGGGAAGCGGCGAGCGAATTTCATGAAAAATTTGCGCCCGTACGGGCGGATCGCGCCGTTCAGCAATGTTCTTTGATGTATACCGTGCGCAGGAAGGCGGATTGTACGCACGATAGGCCGGCGGATTGGGCATATTTTGACAAAGACAATTATCTGATCTGGGGACCGACCGAAACGGTGGAAGACACGACGGATCCGCAGCAGCTTGCCGCGGCGTATGGCCGCGCTTTGGATAAACTTCTGGCTCTGGCAAACGAGTGGGACAAAAAGGGCTTTTCGGTGTGTGAAATTGCGCCCAAGATCGGCGTGCGGGAGAGTCGGCGGCTGCGGGGAATATACACGCTGAATTTAAACGATATTTTGGAGCGAAAGGTATTTTCGGACTGCATTGCCGTTGCTACATACAATATCGACCCGTGGGATCCGGACGGAAATCCGCTGCATCGCGGCGAAAACGTCAAAACGCCCTATTATCAGATCCCGTACCGCGCCCTGCTTTCCGAAAAGGCGGAGAATCTGATCGTGGCGGGAAGATGCATCTCCGCGACGCACGTCGCAAATTCAAGCTGCCGCGTCATGGCGATCGCCGGCGCGACCGGACACGCCGCCGGCGCCGCAGCAGCGTTGACGCAAAACACCGTGTTTGACGTCGATGTGCAAAAATTGCGCGCCCTTTTAAAGCGACAGGGTATGTTCGTGGATTTTTTCGATGCGGAAGAATAGCTTGCAAAACAGGCGTCGGCGGATAGGCGGCAAGAAGAGGAACAGGGTCGCTTGAAGGTTGCTTTCATAGGAAAAAAAGGTCAAAAAGGCCCTTTTTTCTCTGTTTTTTCGCCGATTGGCTGTTTTTTTGCTTGACAATTTTGCGGCGCTATGGTAAAGTAATATTCGAGCCGCTCGGAGCGGGCTTTATAAGCGCGCAGTTTTGCGCCGCCTTGGCATACGGCGAGACTGGTTAGAGGAGGTAATCTATTTTGTACGCGATCATTGAAAACGGAAACAAGCAGTATAAGGTTTCCGAAGGCGACGTGGTTCGGGTTGAAAAACTCAGCGCGGAAGTCGGCGACGAAGTATCGTTCAAGGTTGTTTTGGTTTCTGCGGAAGACGGGATCAAAGCAGGTGCGGACGTTGCGAACGCAAAAGTGACTGCGAAAGTCGAAGCGCAGGACAAGTTCAAGAAAATCATCGTCTTCAAGTATAAGTCAAAGAAAAACGAGCGTAAAAAACAGGGACACAGACAGCCCTTTACCGCAGTTAAAATCGAAAAGATTTCGCTGTAACGAATTTTCAGGAGGTAAAATAAATGATTCTTATCAATTTATTTGCTCATAAAAAAGGAACGGGCTCGTCGCACAACGGCAGAGACAGCGAGGCGAAACGTCTCGGCGTAAAGCGTTCGGACGGACAGGAAGTGCTCGCAGGCAACATTCTGGTGCGTCAGCGCGGCACGAAGTTCCATGCAGGCAACAACGTCGGCATCGGCAAGGATGATACCTTGTTTGCACTCGTGGACGGCGTGGTACGCTTCGAAAGATTGGGCAAAGACAAAAAACAGGTCAGCGTTTACAAAGCACAGTAATCGGTGCGGCAATTTTACAAGAATTTTCAAAAGGTTTTCGGTTTGATCCGAAAACCTTTTTGTTTTTTTGCATAAGGCATTTGATTTTATTGGCTTGCGAAAACCACCCGTTAAACGGGTGGTTCCAAAGAGGCTATGCCGATGAGTAAGAATTGAAAAGAAAAAACCTCCGTGATATAATTTGAGTGTCAGCTGCAAATTAAAGATCACGGAGGAGAACCATGGAA
>CASDTU010000071.1 GCA_949283775.1 uncultured Bacillota bacterium | reverse complement strand
CTGCCGATCGCATCGGAGACTTCGCCTTCGGAAAGAAGCATCTCTTTCACTTTTTCATAGAATGCGTCGTCGTCGCCGCCCCTGAGAGTGTAATGGATCTTGCCTGCAAAATAGCGGCTCGCGCGGCTTTCGCTCACGCCCGCATCGCGGGCCCGTGCAAGTTCATCCGAAAGTTCGCTCTTGCAATTTTCCCAAAAACCGCTCTTTAAACGATTTTTCGCCTCTTTTGCAACGCTCTTGAAGTTTCCCGTACGCTTGTTTGACATTTTTCCATCCTCCCCGATCCGACAAAATTCGCACAAACAAAAAGCCCGTTATTTTTCAATAACAGGCTTTCGTATCAGTTTTTAATGCTTCTCTTCCGCGCAGCTTCCGATTTTTTCTTTTTCCGAACGGAAGGCTTTTCGTAATGCTCTTTCCGGCGCAGATCACCGATGATCCCGTCGCGGGAGCACTTTCTCTTAAAACGGCGCAGAGCGCTGTCGATCGATTCGTTTTCTCCGACTTTAATCGTGGACATTCCTTTCAACCCTCCTTCGCCTCAACGCACTTAATCAACGTTACTTATTGTATATGAAACGGAAAATATTGTCAAGCCTTTTTTCGCGTCCCTTTTGACTTTCCCAAAAAAATTTCTTTTCCGACAAAATCCGCTCTTCTATTTTCCTGTTGAAGCGAAAAAATCTATACGTTCAAAAAAGCCCGTCAAGGCGCCGAAACGTTTGGCGGTATATCGCAAAAACTTTTTATGTAAAACCCTCTTCAACGAGCCGAACGTTATTCGCCCGTGCCGCAAAAATAAAACCGCTTTGCCCCTTCGTTTTTTGCTTTGTGCGTTTACTTCGTATTTTTGTTTTTCTTTGCGCCGAAAATGTCCGTCCCGCCGCCGGCCTGCATGATCTTCTGGTACGCTTTGTCCTGCGAAAAATCCCGCTCCTTTTCATATTCGCCGCCGAGCGCTTCGATGGCGAACTTCAACTCCTGAAACAAAACGTAATCGATGTCCTCCCTCTCGATCGTGCGGTACAGATCGGGCAGGATCCGCTCATCGCCGTACGAAGCGAGATATCCCGCATACAGCGGCAGATCTTTGTCTTCGCCCGAACAAAACGCGCCGCGAAGCGCCGCATACACGCGCTCGTCCCTTTTTCTGCACTTTGACAGGATTTCAAGCGCATACGCCCTGTTTTCGCCCTCCGTAAGCGGAAGCACTTTGCCGACGACCTCGTCCGCGTGTTCCTTTAAAATATCCGCGATCGCGTCCTTGATATGCTCGTCATAGTCCTCCTGCGAAAGCATTTCACAGTACCGCGGAAACGCCTTTTTTGCCGCGCCCAACAAATTGATCGCGTACATGATCAGCTGCTCGTCCGTTTCCGAAAGAAGTGCGACGAGCTCTGCAAATTCGCCCCTTGCGGTGATCTCCTCGCACAGAAAATCGGGCACGGAAATGTCCTGCAAGAGATATTCTTTCAAAACTTCGACCAGGCAGGCATCGGACATTTCCGCAAAGTACTGCCGCGGCGTCTTGCCGATCGCGCCCATAAACGTATCCCCGAACGTCGCATACGCCTCGGCGATCGCGTTTTCCCATTCTTCTTCCGTGCGTTCGCCCGCGTGCTTTTCCAGCATTTGAGCCATTTTTTTATTGAATTTTTCATCAAAATCAATCAGTTTCATCCTCGGATCCCTCCCCGTTTTTACCGTTTTGCACTTCCGCATCTCCCGTTTCGGCCGCTCGCGCGCCGACTTTCGCCGCGTCGTCCGCGTCGTCTGTCTTTTCCGTCCGCCTGTTCGCGTCCGCTACGGCCGCTTCCTTTAAAGCCTCCGCCGCCTCGCGCGTCACGCGAAGAAGCTCTGCGACCGTCTTTCCGTCCGCGCCCAAATACTGCATCACTTCCTGCGCGCGCTGAAAATCCACAGCCGTAACCGTCAGGTACAAAACAAACGCCACGCTCTCCGCATTTTTGGCAAGTTCCAGCCTTCCGGCATCTTCCAAAAGGCCGTACAGCGCCTGCGCCGCAATGCGAAATTTCTGCACGTCCGCCGTTTCGTCGAACAGGACGAAACGCGCCACGCACAGCGCATACGCTCCGACGAATTTCGAACGCTTCACCCTGCCGATTTCCAGCCGCGTGAAACGGATCTCCCGAAAGACGTCCGAAACGACGAGCCGAAAGGAAAGATCTTTATTTCCTTCGCAAAGAAGGCGCACCGCTTCCGCCTTGACCAAATCGTTCAGCTGCGCGTTCAAAAGAAGATTGCGGATAAATTCCGTCTGTCCGCCGCGCACCGCCACCCGCAGCGCGAGCATCTGCAACTTGATATCCGAATGATCCATTTCGTCCAGGCACCAGATAAGCAGTTCCGAAGGGTCGGTCTGTTCGCAATACGCCCGAAGCTCCGCGACGGGCACGGCAGCAAGCGCCGTCAGAATACGGACGCGGCGTTCCCGTTCCTTGGCAGGAACACGGTAGAAAAACGCCGTTTCGGGCTTTTCGCCCCCCTCTTTTGCATACGCCTGTATCGCGCGGTAATAATATCGCGCAACGGCGGCATTCGGATACACGTCCAAAAGTTTGCCGAAGCCCGCCAAAGATTCGCGCAGCTTTCCGCAGCGAAACGCCGCCACCGCTTTAAAATACAAAAGTGTATGGTCGTAGCGCACGTCCTTTTCCAGGCGCTCAAAGCGCGCATACGCCTCTTCATACAGCTCGTTCTCACAGCAGACTGTGGCAATCTTATACAATTCGTCCGGATTTTCGGTCTTTACGCGCGCAAGTTTTTCCGCAACCGTCCGCGCCTCTTCCCTGCGCTCCTGCTCGATCAGGACCGCCGCGTACGTCGAAAGCGCCTGCACGTCCTGCGGAGCCGATTCTAAGAGTTTGAGGCATTCTCTTTCCGCTTTTTCAGCTTCCCCCTGCAATAAGTAGCATACCGCCAGAAAATTTCTCGCCGGCAAATAATACTCCGATTCGGAATGAATCTTTTGAAAACAGGATTCCGCCTTCGCAAACTTGCCGCTCTTTAACGCTTTCAGGCCTTCGTCGATGATGTCCGAATAATCGGCGCGTTCGGGCGGCCACGTGATCTTGAACGGCTTCTTCGGCGGCTTTTCCAAAAGTTCTTCCATTTCAATGTTGTTGGGTTCACTCACATACTTGTCCTGCAACATTAAATTGTAATAGTACGTCGCAAGCCTGTCGTTTCCCAAATTATAATAACAGGCAGCAAGCCCTTCGTAGGCGTCCGCCTTTTCGGAATCGTCGCACACGTCCAGACACGCATACCAGCAGTTGACGGATTCTTCAAAAAGCTCCATCGCGTCGTAGGCGTCCGCCAGATAGCCGTACTCGTCCGCTCCCGGTCCGTACAGCTCCAGCGCCTTATGCAGCATTCGAAGCGCAGAAAGATAATCCTCCCCGTCCAGCTTTGCCTCCGCTATATCCAAGAGCGTATCTTCGCTCAGATCAAATTTTACCGTTCTGTTTCCCATTCGCATCCTCAGTTCCGTTCGCCTTTCCCGCCCTTGCGCGCGCAAGAATTTCTTCCGCATCCTGCGGCGTAAAGACGTAATCGGTGTTGCAATAATGGCAATGCACGCGAATTTCGCCCTGCTCGGCAAGCACCGAACGAATCTCCTCTTCGCCCATCGCCGTTAAAATCCCCTCTATATAATTTCTGCTGCAATTGCACTTATATACGGGTTTTCTCGTGTAAAATTTAACCTCTCCGAAATATTTTTTTAAAATTTCTTCCGCCGAAGAGGTCTCCAACATCGAGCTGATCGCGGAAAACTGCAAAATTGCCTGTTCCGCCTTTTGTATACTTTCCTCGCTCGCTCCCGGAAGCGGCTGCAAAAAGACGCCGCCGGCGCCCAGACACGTTCCGTCCGTTCCGATCTTAACCCCTACCGCGATCGCCGTCGGAAGCTGTTCGCTGTACGCATAGTAAGCGGCAAAGTCCTCCCCGATCTCGCCGCTGACAAGCTCCGTCGTTCCGACAAACGGACGGTTTTCCCCGTCGTCGCGCACGACGGATATATAGCCGTTTTTACCGACACAGCCGCCCACGTCCAATTTGCCGCGCGCGTTGGGCGGAAGCTCTACCTGCGGATTTTCAATGTATCCGCGCATATTCAGCTCGCTGTCGCCGCTGACGTAAATGTGCCCCCCTGCTCCGTCCCCCTTGATCGTGACGGAAAGCGCGCCGCGCTCCTGTTTCAACGCGCTGCACATATAGGCCGCCACCGTCAGCGTTCTGCCCAGAGCCGCCGCCGACAGCGCCGACAACGAATGGATCCGTATCGCTTCGTTCACCAAAGCCGTCGTATCCGCGACAGCAACGGAAACTTCATCATTATAGACTAAACCGCGTAAAATCACATCTGACTTTTCCATACAAATCCCTCGATTTTTCGCTTATTCCTCAATTTTTCGCTTTATTTTTTTATTTTTTCGCTTTCTTTCTCGATTTTAATTTTGCGTTTTCGCCGCACTTTTTCCGCTCCGGCTTGCGGCAAGATTTTTTTACGCGAGCTGCTTGCGGCAGTTTTTTTGCGCGGATTACTTGCGGCAGTTTTTTTGCGCGGGCTACTTGCGCACGCAAAGAAAATTGACGCGGGAGCGATCTGTTCTGTCCCCGAACGCGCCCTCCGTTGCCAACACCGAAAAGCCTGCCCGCTCTGCCGCATCTTGCAAAAAAGAAGCGGAATGAATATATTGCACGTGCCTTTCTTCCGAACGGACGAAGCGGCCGTCCGCCTGTTTGACAAAGAGAGTGATCTCCATTTCGACCCGATCTTCCAGCAAGCGGTTAAACCACAGATAGGCAAGTTCCTCCCGATCCTCGCAAAAGACATTGTTTCCGATCGTCTCGCGCAGCTTTGTCTCCGACGACACGTCGAACAAAAAAGCCGCTTCCTTTTTCAGGCAATTTCGAATGTGCGTAAAAGCGGATACAATGTCTTTGGGCGGAATATAATTTAAACAGTCGTTGACGCAAAGAGCAAAATCCGCCTTTTCGCCCAACACGCGGACCGCGCGCGCATCCGATAAAATATATTGGGGAAAGACGCCCTCTTTTGCGGAAAGCTGCTGCGCTTTGGCGAGCATCTGTTCGCTCACGTCGTAGCCCGTCATGGCAAAACCGCGGCGCTGAAACTCGCGCGTGAATCTGCCGCTGCCGCAGCCGATATCCAACCCCTTTCCGCGCACGATCCCCAAATCCTGCAAATGCGCATATAAGTACTGCGACCATTTTTCATAGTCGCAGTCCGAATTCAGATATTCAAACCAGTCGGCGAGATTGGTGTACGCCCCGTCCATCAGTTCTCCCCTTTCTCCGTCTTGTCCGTTTTCTCTTTTTTGCCGTTTTTCTTGCCCTTTTTATCCGTTTCCTCTTCCTCTTCTTTCTTTTCGAACTGTGCGTTGTACGTCACATACTTTTCGTCGTTCTGATGCTCTTCCGCATACTTTTGCGAATCTTCGACGATGATCTCTTTCGATTCGCGCAGCTTTTTCAGATCGTCGCGCGAGAAAGATTCCGGAAGTTCGTACACTTTCAGTTCGTCCGTGATCGGCTTGATCGGACGGGAAGAAAGTTCGGATTTCACGCTGAGCGCCGCTTCCAGATTGGCCTCGTATTCCTGCACCGCCTTGCTCTGGCTGCCGCCTTTGCCCACTTTTGCATAGATGCCGCGGTTTACCTTTCCGCCTTCGCGCTTGGATTCGAAGAATTTATCGAACGCCCACTGCGAATAGTTGAACCAAACCAAAAGCATATACGACAGCCCGAACAAAATCATAATAATGGCGACGAGCATCTGGAAGAACGATCCGAACAAAAACAAGATCAAAGGGATCGCCATCAAAAAGATAAAAAATATGTTTTGGAAAATCAGCCCGAACGTCATCAAAAAGGAATTTTTCAACAGCGGAAAGAACTTTAAGTTATAGTTGCCGCCCATCGAAAGCATCCATAAAAACATCATCGTAACGATCGCAATGGCGATATACGATATTACGATGGAAATATTCATTAAAACGGAATTCCCTTCGCCGACGGCGAGCATCATGTTCGCCCAATCGATCGAAACGGTGAACAAATACAAGAACAGCCAATAGAAAACGGCGGATTTCACTACGATCCAGAAATTAATCTTGATGCCCCGCCAAAAATCGTTGGCAACAAAGATACCTTCCGTCCAAACCATGTTGCGAATGACATAGATTCCGCCCGAGATCCCGACTGCCGCAATAATGACGCCGATGACCGAAAGGCCGCCGAACATGACGTTCGTCGACAGGGTGATCTGCTGCGGCAGGCCGATCAGACTGGGCGTAGCGGGATACCCTATCCCTACCCAGCCGGAAAACGGCATCATCGCGCCCTGCACCGTCAAATAAACGTACCGGAAAATATAGATCGCAATGAGCGGTATGCAAAACACCAGCATCAGCAAATTGACGATGACGAGTTTTGAAAACCTTCCTTTAAATATATCCCAAAAGAGCGACCAACGATTCGAAGGCAGTGTGCTGCGAGCGTACTGCTCGTCCCGCTCCTTTCCTTCCAACATTCTGGCTATAAACCCTTTTCTTTCGCCTTGTGCCATAAAACCTCCGCTTGTGCGAGAAAACGCTTCTTTTTCAATATACTTTTTTATTCTACTACAAAACGGAAAATATTTCAATTAAATATTGGTGTTCAATGCAAAAAAATTCTTTGACATTTCTCCGTTTATATGGTAAAATTCTTGTGCTGAATAGAGGAGCGGGAGAGCAAGAGTATTTCCGCCGCATAAAAGAGCGGTTTTCTTTGACGGAAAAAAAGGGCGTCCCCGCCGAGGCACGGCAACCAAACCGCATTGCCGCCGCCGGGCGCGCGGGAGAATACCCGCCCGACTGTCACCGTCGTGTGGAGAACTATTACTGCAAAGCGAGCAACTTTTCTTTTTGTTGCTCCTGTTTGAAAGCGGATTTTGTTTTTCCAAAGCGGTGCTTCTTTGCGCCGCTTTTTTCTGCTTTTTTCCGCCGATATCCCCCTGCGCACGCGCACTTTTTTGCGCTTCTTCCTTTTTGCGCAGCATACCGCCGCCCGGCAGAAAAACCTTTACAGCTTTTTCGCGGCATCCGCCGCGCATACTTTTCAAAGCTGTTTTTAAAATTCGTTAAAATACTGTTTACAGGAGAAATATTATGAAAACGTATAACGTAGCCATTATCGGCGCAACCGGCATGGTCGGTCAGAGATTCTGCCTCTTACTCGAAAACCATCCGTGGTTCAAAGTAGTCGCTTTGGCGGCCTCCCCCTCTTCCGCCGGTAAAAAATACCGCGACGCGGTGGCGAACCGTTGGGCTATGACTTCCCCTATCCCCGAAAAATTTGCGGATATGATCGTACTCGACGCGAAAGCCGACCTTGAAAAAATTGCTTCGATGGTCGATTTTGTATTCTGCGCCGTCAATATGAAAAAGGAAGAGATCAAGGCTTTGGAAGAAAAATACGCCAAAGCGGAAGTTCCGGTCATTTCCAACAACTCGGCGCACCGCTTTACGCCCGACGTACCGATGATCATTCCGGAAATCAACCCGCAGCACGCGGAAATCATCGCCGCGCAGAAAAAACGCCTCGGTACAAAGCGCGGATTTATCGCCGTCAAGAGCAACTGCTCGCTGCAAAGCTATGTGCCTGCCCTTCATCCGCTTTTGAAATACGGCGTGTCCAAAGTCGCCGTTTCCACCTATCAGGCGATCAGCGGCGCCGGCAAAACGTTTGACCGTATGCCCGAAATTTTGGACAATATCATTCCCTATATCGGCGGCGAAGAGGAAAAATCCGAACGCGAACCTTTAAAAATCTGGGGCAAAATTGAAGGAAATGCGATCGTAAATACCGATACGCCTAAAATTACCGCACAGTGCCTGCGCGTTCCCGTTTCGGACGGACACACGGCTTCCGTGTTCGTTTCTTTTGAAAAGAAGCCGACCAAAGAAGAAATTTTAAAGGCTTGGGCAGATTTTTCGGGCGAGCCGCAGAAATTGCAGCTGCCTTCCGCACCCAAACAATTCCTGCACTACTTCGAAGAGGATAACCGTCCGCAGGCAAAACTCGACCGCAACCTCGAAAACGGCATGGCGGTATCGATCGGAAGACTGCGCGAAGATATCGTGTTCGATTATAAATTTGTTTGCCTTTCCCACAATACCCTGCGCGGCGCGGCCGGCGGCGCGGTATTGATGGCGGAATTGCTCTGCGCTAAAAATTATATCGATTGATCGGGGGATTTTGTATGTTGAATTTTTTCAGAGGCACTGCCACGGCAATGATCACGCCGTTTACGAAAGACGGCAAGGTCAATTTTGATTCGTTCGGAAGAATGATCGAATTTCAGATCGCAAGCGGCACGGACGTGCTCGTGATTCTCGGCACGACCGGCGAACCTGCCACCATGTCCGAATCCGAAAAGGAAGAAGTCATGCGTTTTTCCGTGCAAAAGGTTGCCAAAAGGGCGAAAATCGTGTTCGGAAGCGGCTCCAACTGCACCGCGCATGCCGTCGAAGCGAGCATCAAAGCGGAAAAAATGGGTGCGGACGGGTTATTGGTCGTAACCCCCTACTACAATAAATGCACCCAGAACGGCATTTACGAATATTACAAAACGATTTCCGAAGCCGTGCGTATCCCCATCATCTGCTACAACGTACCGCCGCGCACCGGCGTAAACATCCTTCCCGCTACGATGGAAAAAATCGCGACGCTGAAAAATATCGCCGGCATCAAAGAGGCCTGCGGAAATATGGAACAGATCTGCGAGACCATGCGCCGGATCCGCGGCAAATGCGACCTGTATTCCGGCGACGACAATTTGAATTTGCCTATTTTGGCGATCGGCGGCGCCGGACTCATCTCCGTTGCGTCCAATATCATTCCGAAAGAGACCAAAGCGCTCTATAACTTCATGAAGGCGGGCGATCTCGATTCGGCAAACGCCATTCAGGACAGAATGCTCCCCGTGATCGACGCAATGTTCATGGAAGTCAACCCCATTCCCGCAAAAGCGGCGGCGGATCTGATCGGGCTGGATGCCGGCGCGCCCCGCGCACCCCTGACAGAGCTGGAACCTGCGCATAAGGAAGAAATGATCCGTATTCTGAAAAATTTCGGTCTGAAACTGACCGTTTAAACGCCCGTGTTCCTTTTTCAAGGCAGCGTATATGATCTTTTGAATCGGCGCGCGCTCCTTTTCAAGGCTGCATATATGATCTTTTGAAAACATCCTGCGCGTTGAATTGTTTGCGCTCTTTCGGCTGAGGGCAAAGAAAAATCTTGTACAATCCGAACGCCTAAAACACATTCAACGATCGGAAGACAGACAGCTTCGGCTTCTATAAAAACAAACGGCAGTGACAGCCGTGAACTTGAAACGGTAAATATCGGTAAAAACGGAGATTTATATGGTAAATATTTTGATTAGCGGCATTTTCGGCCATATGGGCAGAAACGTATTCGAACTCGCAGCGGCAGATGAGGACGTCCGCTGCGTCGCCGGCGTGGATTTAAAAGCGGGTTCTCTCTGCGATGTCCCTGTCTACGGTTCCTTTTCAAACGTAAAGGAAAATCCCGACGTCATCATTGATTTTTCCAGCGCGCAAAACCTGGACAACATTTTAAACTTTGCGAGAAAGAACGGCTGCGCGGTCATCCTTGCCGCAACCGGTTATACGGCCGAACAGCTGGAACAAATCAATGCGGCGGCAAAAGAGATCCCCGTCTTCAAAACGGCAAATCTGTCCGTAGGTGTCAACCTTCTGCAAAAGCTGGTTCGGCAAGCGGCCGCCTTTTTGGGAGAAGATTTTGACGTCGAAATCATCGAAAGACACCACAATCTGAAAAAAGATGCGCCTTCCGGAACGGCCTATATGCTGGCTTCCAGCGTCAATGAGGCGTTTGACGGCAAAAAACAATACGTTTACGGCAGAGAAGGAATGGTCGGCGCAAGAGAAAAAGCGGAGATCGGCATCCATGCCGTGCGCGGCGGAACGATCGTAGGCGAACACGAAGTCATGTTTGCCGGCGAAGATGAGATCATCACCCTTTCCCACAGCGCGCGCAGCAAAAAAGTATTTGCCGCAGGCGCGATCCGAGCCGCTAAATTCATGTGCGGAAAACCTGCCGGACTGTACGATATGCAAAACGTTCTTTCCGACTAAACCTATGCGCTTCGGCAAAACGGGTGCGCGGATCCCTTCTTTTTGCGTAACTTTTCAAAAACAATTTCCGACTTAGAATTTCAATATCAAAAAGCTCTTTTGCATTTGGGCAAAAGAGCTTTTTTCATAAATTTATTTATTCTTGTCTTTTCTGCGATCGGCTCATCCGAAAGCGCCCGATTCGCCGCGATGTCTGCTCCTCAGATTTTTTACGATCGGCCCATCCGCAGGAGCCCAATCCGCCGCATTCAGATCTTGCAGCGGAATCCAGCGCAGCTCTTCATGTTCCGTATTTTCATACCCCTCTTTCAGAGTACAGCGATATACGGACAGTGTAATGCAAAAATCAGGATAATCATGAAAAACAGTCTCAAACAGCTCCCCCACGCTCGCTTCTGCCCGAAGCTCTTCTCTCAGCTCCCTGTGAAGCGCTTCCTGCGGCGACTCGCCCTGTTCGATTTTTCCGCCCACAAATTCATACTTATGAGCAACGTACGCATAGGGACTTTCCCCGCGGCGCGCCGCCAAAACCTTACCTTCCCTTATGATGAGTGCGCCGACTACGTTGAGATGTTTCTTCATTTCTGCCCTCTGCTCCTCTTCTTTGCAACGCCTTTCGCCGCTAAAACGCCTTAAAACTTTGCGGTGAAGAACAGCTCTGCTTTTGTATCGCTTTCCGAAATCCCTTCTATCGGCTCATACCGTAAAAATTCAGAAGCGACTCTTGCAGTATAGCAGAAAAAACAAATTTATGCAATCAAAAAATCTCAGCCTAAGCTGAGAAAATAATAGATCATCCCCACAGCCGCACCGGATACGGCGCCGAAAACGAGAATCGGACCCGCCACGACAAACATCTTTGCGGCCAGCCCCGTGATCAGTCCTTCCGCCTTAAACTCCAAGGCAGGCGACGCCACGCTGTTGGCAAAACCCGTGATCGGCACAATCGAACCCGCCCCGGCCGCTTTTCCGATCCGATCGTAAACCCCGAGGCCCGTCAAAAGACAGCCGAGAAAAATAAGAGTAACCGAAACGGCGCCCGCAAGTTCATCCCCGCTCAAACCTAAAATAAATTCGTATTCAAACCGAAAAAACTGCCCGATGCAGCAAATCAGTCCGCCCACGATAAAAGCGCGCAAGCAGTTGTGAAAATGCTTGGTGGGCGGAGCCAGCGAACGGACATACCGCAAATAATTTTCATTGACGCCGCTCGGAGAAGGATGTCCTCCTTCCGGCGGAGCGGCCGCCTTGCCGTTTGTTTGCTGCGGCGCCTTCACGCCGCCGCGTTCATCTCGTTTTGCTTCCATTTTTGACCGCCTCCGTTCCAAATCCCGCAAAACAGCTCTCCCGCTCGTCGCGCGTTCTGCTTTCGTCTACGACCTGTGTTTTTCTTTTCATA
>CASDTU010000070.1 GCA_949283775.1 uncultured Bacillota bacterium | reverse complement strand
CTTTTCTGCGATATTTGGGAGCAAACACTATATGGTACTTGCAATTCCATTTCGTATGTGCTAAACTGTTTGTGGTATTAGATGAGTCTCTCATTTTAATATCCTCCGATTGTGTACTTTTTTCTGACTGGCAGGTCAGCTAAATTTTACACAATCGGAGTCCTTTTTTCAAGACTCATCGGTTAACCGCTTTCCAACCACGCGACTATCGCGTGGTTTTTCTTTATATCAAAAAGAAAGTCCCCGAAAAAAATTCGGGGACTTTGAAAAACTTTTTATGTTTGATTACATATCTTCTTTCTGATCGCTCCAAGAATACATCTTGCGAAGTTCCTTGCCGACCTCTTCGAGCTGATGCGACGCTTCCAAAGCGCGCTTTGCATTGAAATGCGCTCTGCCGTTGTTGTTTTCCGCGATCCATTTGCTTGCAAAAGTTCCGTCCTGAATCTCTTCGAGAACTTTCTTCATTTCCTTCTTCGTCTCTTCCGTTATGATCCGTTTGCCCGTTTCATAATCGCCGAATTCCGCCGTATCCGAAATCGAATACCGCATCATGGAGAATCCGCCTTTATAGATCAGATCGACGATAAGTTTCATTTCATGAATGCATTCAAAATATGCGTTTTTCGGATCGTAGCCCGCTTCCACAAGCGTTTCAAAACCTGCTTTCATCAACGCCGTCACGCCGCCGCAAAGAACAGCTTGCTCGCCGAACAGATCCGTTTCCGTTTCACATTTGAACGTCGTTTCCAAAACGCCCGCACGCGCACCGCCGATACCTGCGGCATACGCGAGAGCGATGTCGAGCGCTTTGCCCGTCGCATCCTGATGAATGGCTACCAGGCAAGGCACGCCTTTGCCCGCAACGTACTCGCTACGAACGGTATGACCGGGGCCCTTCGGCGCGATCATAAACACGTCGACATTGGCAGGAGGAAGAATCTGCTTGAAATGAATATTGAATCCGTGTGCAAACGCAAGCGCCTTCCCTTCCGTCAGATTCGGCTCAATGCTCTCTTTGTAGAGCTTTGCCTGCTTTTCGTCCGGCGTAAGAATCATGATCACGTCCGCGACCTTCGCCGCTTCCGCCGCCGTCATAACTTTCAGTCCGGCTTTCTCCGCCTTAGCCCAGGATTTGCTTCCGTTATAAAGGCCGACCACGACTTTGACGCCGCTTTCATGCAAATTCAGCGCATGGGCATGTCCCTGACTGCCGTATCCGATAATCGCTACCGTCTTGCCTTTCAGTACATTGATGTCACAATCCGATTGATAATATATCTTTGACATTGTATTCATCCTCCGAAAATTTTTGTTTTTTTCTTAAATATTATAGTACGCAAACGTTCCTTCGTCAAGTAAATAAGCAATTTTATTTATTAATTTTACCGATATGTTTTATCATCTTTTCGAATTTAATCTTTTATAGAAAATAATTTGCTTTTCCCATAAAAAACATATATAATTGTTACGAAATGAATTGGGAGTGACACTTATGAATAAAAATCATACGGAAAGACTGATTCTTTTAAAAAATGTTTTGAAGGACGAGGCGATCGCCCTCTTTTCGCAGGCCATCGAAGAGGATGACGTCGAAAAGTACGCGAACGCCTATTCCGCACTTTTAAAAGAAGATATGCAAAATTCTTTTGCCGCTTTTATCGAGCATAAAATTTTATACGACGACAACCTGTTTTCCGAAAAATCGTTCAGCGACGAAGCGTCCAAAGACGTCGTCAATGCGTTTCGCTACGACCTTACCATTTTGCAAAACCTGGCAAAATCTTCGCAAGACCTGCCGCAGGGAATCGCCTCCGCCGTCCGCGAAGGACTGCCGCAAATCAAATACGGCAAAGATACGGGCATTTTCGGCGCTGAATGGGATTCCAAAAACACGTTGACGCAGCTCGCTTCCTTCTATAAACAGAACGGCTACGGCCAATTTATCGGAAATAAGGCCTTTACCTTTGAAAACGGCGCATTAAAACCCGTAAAAAATACCTCCAACATTACTTTGGAAGATTTGAAAGATTACGTCGACGAGAAAAAAGTGATCGAGGAAAATATTTGCAGTTTCTTAAATGATCTGCCCTACTCGAATATGCTCCTGTACGGGGATAAAGGAACCGGCAAATCGTCTACGATCCATGCCATGCTCAACAAGTACGCCGACGAAGGCCTCCGCGCCGTGGAAATCCCCAAAAACCAGATCATCGAAATCAATAACGTAAAAGAACTCCTCGCTTCTCTGCCCTTCCATTTTATCATCTTCATCGACGATCTGTCTTTGGAAGAACGAGATGAAAAAGTTACTTCTTTAAAAGCAAGCCTGGAAGGAAGCATGAACGAAAAATCACATAACGTCATGATCGTCGCCACTTCCAACCGCAGGCATATCCTGAAAGAAAATTTCTCCGACCGCGAGAACAGCGTCCATGCGCGCGATACGATGGAGGAACAGCTTTCCCTGTCCGATCGGTTCGGCCTTACGGTCTGCTTCTCTTCCACCGGCAAAGCGGAGTATCTGTCCATCATCAAACAGCTTGCCTTCGATCTGAAAGTTTCCATGGAAGAAGAACAGCTCTTCGCTCTCGCTGAGCGGTGGGCTCTCAACAAGGGCGGCCGCTCTCCAAGACGCGCAAAACAATTCATCGATTATATCTATGCCTGCCAGCAAAAAGAGATCGTTCCGACCATTTAACTTTCCCTTTCAAGCGATTCGCGCCTGTCGTAATTTTTTTCGTCCCTATGAAAAAATATGGCAAAGCCTCCATTACACAAGAATAATAAAAAAAATATGGCAAAGCTCCCATTGCACAAGAATAAAAAGATACAATAAAAATGAAAAGCGTCCGAAAAATCGGACGCTTTTTTGTGTTTCCAGGTACTTTTTGAACAGTATATGACGCAGAGTACTCTTTATCGCAACGTTTTTCCCCTGTCAATTGATTTGCAGCAGCACCTGCTTTGCCACATAATAGATATCCCCCGCACCTAAAAACAGAATGACATCGCCCGCCTGCACGGAACATTTCAAATAGATTTCCAATTCGCGCACCGATTCTACATACAAAGACTGCGGCAAATGCTCCGATAATGTCAAGGCGCTGCCCTCCGCATCAAAATATTCCCGCGCGGGATACGTCTTATAGATCACCAGATTTTCCAACTGCCCCAGCGCCTTTACAAATTCTTTTAAAAATATTTTTGTGCGCGAATAGGTGTGCGGCTGAAAAACAACAAACAGACGTCCGTCGCAAAACTCGCTGACCGCCTGCAAAACGGCGGCTATTTCTTTCGGATGATGCGCATAATCCGCGATCCATTCCGCCCCCTTTGCCCTTCCCAAAAGCTCAAAACGGCGGCGGATCCCTTGAAAATTTTTAAGACCTTCCGCAATAAAATACGATGGGTATCCATAGTAAACCGCTACGGATGCAGCCGCGAGCGCATTATAAATATTGTGTTTTCCATAGACATTCAGTTTAATTCTGTCGAATATCTGTCCGAAAATTTGCAGCTGAAAGGAGTATTTTCCTCTATAACCGCGTATATTTTTTGCGCAAATATCACAATTCTCCATACTCCCGAACGTGAGCGTCGGAGCTACACGCGGAACAATTTTGTCGTCTTTCCAAACGATGGATGCGGATGCGGACGTTATATATTGCACATACGCATCCTCCAACGCAGCTTCATCGGCATAACAATCCAAATGATCCGCGTCCGTATTCAATACTACGGCGACATCCGGTTTTAACGATAAAAAATTCCCCTTATATTCGCACGCTTCCGTAACAAAGTATTTTTTTCCGCCGATATAGAAATTGCCGAATTCATAGTCCTCTCCCCCGATGTGCGCGGTCACATTTTCGCTGCAACTCTTTAAAATATGCGCAGCCATCGCCGTTGCCGTCGTTTTTCCGTGACAGCCGGCGACGCCTATGACATTTTCAAAATCTTGTGAAACCAAATGCAGAAGCTCCGCCCTGCTGACGATCGGGATCCCCCTGCCGCGCGCGGCGCACACTTCCGGATTGCTTTCCGAAATTGCAGAACCGCATATTACGGCGTCCGCTCCCAAAAGGTTTGCTCCGTCGTGTTTATAGTATATTTTTATCCCGAAACTTTCTAATTTTGATGTGATCGCACTGCGGCAAAGGTCGCTTCCGGATACCCGAAAACCTAAAAAATGCAGGTACTGCGCCAAGCCGCTCATGCTGATCCCGCCGATCCCTATAAAGTAAATATTGCGCTTTTCGGACCAAAAATTTTTTTTCATGGCATATTTATATGCTGAAAAAACCAAAATCTGACAAATTTTTGGAATTTTTTTGAAATTTTTTTATTTTTTTTTAAAACTCTCTTGAAAAATCAAAAAATGTATAGTAGAATTAAATTATGAACGCTGCTGCATAAGGAGGTTGGTAATTTTGAAAATTTCAGACGTGCGTATCAGATTTGTCAAAAAAGACGACAGCAAATTAAAAGCGGTTGCATCCATTACGATTGACGATTGTTTCGTCGTCCATGACATTAAAGTCATAGATGGTGCCGACGGGCCCTTCATTGCAATGCCCAGCCGCAAAACAAACGACGGTGAATTCAAGGATATCGCTCATCCGCTGAACACCGAAACGCGCGAAGAATTGAGAAATGCGATTCTCACCGCTTATAATGCGGAATCCGCTAAGGCCGAATAATTTCTTGCCCTGCTTTCTTTCAAATGCCTGGATTGTTTTTCGATTCTTACAAAAAAAGCGCACGTTCAAATCGTGCGCTTTTTTGTAAATTAAAAATTCTGCCATAAGCTCTTTTTGGCCCTCTGCGGTATAAGGACGCAATGTTTGCGCCCTTTTTTCTTTTGCAATTATTTTGTGCGCAAATTTTTAACTATTTTCTTTTGCAAATTTTTTGTGCGCAATTTTTAACTATTTTCTTTTCTCTTTTTTCTTTTGCAAATTTTTTGTGCGCAAATTTTTAACTAAGTTCTTTTTCCCTTTTGCTCTGCGATAGCTTTTATTTTGCCCGCGCAAAGTCCTCCGCCGAATACGGATCCGCTTTTTTCACAAAAAACAGCATAGCCGCCCGATGAAAAGGCCGCTACGCTGTTTTTTACAGAAAACTGCTGCATTTTTTGTAAATCCGTAAAAGGATACCGATCAAATCCCGCGTTACCGTATGCTCTCTATGGCTTCTTTATGGTTTTTGTATGGTTTTTTTATGTTTTTTTATGTCTTTTCTATAGCTTTTTTATAGCTTATTCGGCTGCCCGAGCGCACCGATTCTCTGCTAGAAGGGATACGCTTCAAGCAAAGGACGAACGGGTGATCCAAAAAGCCGAAAAACTCCCTTTCCGCCGAGCATCAAAATGCCGATACAAAACGACTGTCGATAGCTGCGAAAAACAAAATTTACTTTTCGGCAATTTCGGCGTTGCAAATAAAAAACGATGCTACTGCCGAACGCTTGAAAAGATTATTTTTTCTTAAACAGACGCTGCACAAACGTGGGAAGTTCTTTATCCGAATTTTCCTGGCGCTGCTGCGGAGCAGACTGCTGATACTGCGGAGCCGCCTGACGATAGTCCATCTGCTGGCCCTGCGTCCGCGCATACGGATCCTGCTGTGCATACTGCTGCTGATACTGCGGAGCCTGTCCCATATCTGCCTGCGGACGCGCCTGCTGCTGATACTGCGGCTGCTGGTATTGCGCCTGCTGCGCATACTGCTGCTGGTACTGTTCCTGCCGCGCCGCCTGCGCCTGCTGCTGATACGGCTGTCTGTACACGGGCGGCTGCTGGCCCTGCATCGTATTGTTGAGCGGCATACGCACATAGGAAGGCGCAGACTGAACCGGCTGCGCCTGCTGCGTCTGCTGCGCCGCGCCGCCTTCCCGTTCCGGCAAGCCCCTGTTCACAAAGAAATTGCGGCTCGCTACGTTCCGCTCATCCTTCGCGTTGTACATATTTTCAATGTGCGGGAAGCCCGTCGCGATCACGGTCACTTCCACTTCGTCCGCGATATTGCTGTCAATGCACGCGCCGAAAATGATATTTGCAGAATAGTCCACCACGCTCTGCACAAGCGTCGCCGCCGTCTGCACTTCGTCCATTGTCAGATCGTTTCCGCCGACAATATTCAAAATTACGCCCTTCGCGCCTTCGATCGTCGTTTCCAAAAGCGGGCAGTTGACGGCAAGGCGCACCGCTTCCACGATGCGGTTTTCCCCTTTTGCCACGCCTACGCCCATGTGCGCGAGCCCCTGATCTTTCAGGATCGTGCGAACGTCCGCAAAGTCCAAGTTGATCAAGGCAGGATTTACGATCAAATCCGCAATTCCGCGGATACCTTGTTTCAAAATTTCATCCGCAACGCGAAGCGCCTCTACCATCGGCGTATTCTTCGGTACGACGCAGGTGATCTTGTCGTTCGGGATAATGATCAGCGTATCGACGTACTTCTTTAAATTTTCCAGACCTTTCGCCGTGTTGTCCATGCGCTTCTTGCCTTCAAAGTTGAACGGCTCGGTCACAATGGCGATCGTGAGGATTTTCAGATCGCGCGCAATTTTCGCGATGACGGGCGCCGCGCCGGTTCCCGTTCCGCCGCCCATGCCGGCCGTGATAAAGAGCAGATCGGTATCCTTCACCGCTTCGGTCAAAACTTCCTTGCTCTCTTCCGCAGCGGCTCTGCCGACTTCGGGATCCGCTCCTGCGCCCAATCCTTTCGTCAGCGCCGAACCGATCTGAATTTTATTTTCTGCCTTCGAAAGCAACAAAATCTGCTTGTCCGTGTTGACTGCAACATAGCTGGCGCTTTGGATTCCCGCTTCGATCATGCGATTGACCGCATTGTTCCCCGCGCCGCCGACGCCGATTACTTTTATCCTTGCAACTCCGGACAAACTGTCCAAACTGTTAAACATAGTTAAATCAATCCTCCGATACCATTAAATAATTTATAGAAAAAACTTTTTTCACGTTTTGTTTCCAGCGCCATATCCAGCAAACTCAAAACCGAACTCTGCGCCGCCTTATTATAATACGGCAAGTTCGGAGCTATGATCTCAACCACTTTATTCAATCGCCCCGATAGGTGCTCGCGCGCACCGCGGATCCCCGTTATTCCGCATCCTGTCAGCAAGATGGGCTTGTAATCGGTATTTCGGTCTCCGCAAAGCTCCAAACATTTGTTGATCACTTCACAGAGCAGATCCAATCCGTATTTGACCCCTTCTTTTAAACTGTACATCGGAAGCGTATACACCCGATCCCTGTCTACGTATTCGATGACCGAATTCTCTTCTTCCCTGCTGGATAAATTGATCTTTCCGATCATCGCCTCCAACACGTTGAACGGAATATCTACTTCACCGTCCGCATACAGCTGCGCCGTTACATGGCCGCCGCCGACGCTGCAAGCGTTTTGATACACGATCCCGTTTCCGCAGACGATGCTGAACGTCATCGAAATTTTATCGATATCCAGCAGAATCGCATAGTCGTCCCGCACTTCCGACGGAATCAGATACAGCGCCTCCGCCAAAGAAGTCGGCAAAAAGGTAACTTTCCGGATCCCGTATTCCGCCAAAATATTCCTTAAAAGCTCCAAATACCGATCGCTTGCGAGAAAATAACTCAAATACCCTTCCAGAGAATCGCTGATCATTCCCACGGGATCGATGCTGCGCCGCTTATCCGACGTCACATAACAGATCGCCGCTCGGCGGATCAATGTGTATCCCGGTACCGATTCCGTAAATCCGTTCTCATACAATGCGTTCAGATCAAACGGCGTAACCCTGCGCTTGCTCTGAAAACTCATTTTATGCTGCTTGGTCACCAGCTTGATAAATTCGCCGGGAACGCCGACATAAATTTCACGGATCCGATCGTTACAGCTGTGCTCTACCGATTCCAAAGCGGCGTCGATCGCTTTTTGCAGCCCCTTTACATCAAAAAATTCCGCGTCCGCAAAACCGTCGTAACTTTCCGTATGTACCCCTTTAAAAACAAAGGTATTGTTTACGCCGCGCTCCCCGATGAGAGCCGTGACGGCAGACGATTCCACGTCCAAAGCAGCTACGCTCTTGCGGTTCATTTTTCCTCTCCGTTTTTCGCTTGTATCAAAGCCACTGCAATAGTGTTATATACAAACACTATTATATAATAAATTTACTGTCTTGTCAATAAAAAAACTTCCCCCGAACAAAAACTTTCGGGGGAAAAATTTGGAAATTTTAATCGTGTATCTACTTAAAAAATCCGCTTAGGAAACAAGATCTTCCGGCGGAAGTTTTTCAAAATACGCAACATTCACTCCGCCGCTCTGCAAATCCGTAACGCGGATATATCCGTACGTCTTTTTAAGCACGGAAAGGGATTCGTATGCGCTCAGCGCCGCTTCCGTTTTTTCTTCGATGTTCACACGCGGAGCGCTGATGATGATCTGCACCCCTTCTGTCATCGAAATGACAAACCGCTCGATATCTTCCTGCGTGCTCATTTCCTGCACAAAATATTCGATGCGCGTTACGTTGTTGCGGATCCCGTCAAAATATTGATTCATCTTCTCGTACAGCACGCAAAAAGCTTCGTATGCGGGCTTTTGTCTGTCCTTCACCGCAAACACTTCGCCCACTTTCAGTTCGTCAAATGCAAATCCCGCTATCTCCACATTCCGTCCGCTGTTGTCTCCGCTCGCCGCGCCGTATGCCAGCACCGTCCCATCCTCCGCAACGATGGTGTACTTTCCGCCCTGCTCAAACGCAAAGCCTTCAAATTTCTCGCGAAGCGATACGGTGATCTTGTTCGGGAAATGTTTTTCCACGCTCATTACTTCCAGATACCCTTTCCCTTCTTTCGCAATCAAATCGTTTACGTCCGATTGTTTGAAAAACAGAAAGTTTTTCTTTAAGTACTTTTCTTCCAGCTCATCCTGTATTTTTTCCGCCGTTTCCGCCATGAGCGGACTGCCCGTTTCATACCGCACGTCAAATTGCGTGATGGCGCAAATCGAATTGAACGTTATCAGAAAAATAATCAAAAATAACGCTACCGCATAGACTATTACGAACTTTTTACTTCGCATCGATTTTCCTCTTCCGTGATTTTCTTTTTATATGCGAACGCGGCGTATCCTTGCCCCCAGCGCGCGCAGTTTGTATTCAAAATCCGAATACCCTCGGTCAATGAAACTGAGATCGGCTACCGTGCTGAATCCTTCCGCCGAGATCGCCGCAAGCGTGAGCGCCGCTCCGCCACGGAGATCCCCCGCCACTACGTCGGCTCCGTGCAATGCCTTTACGCCGCGGATAAACGCCGTCCTTCCGCGGACCGTGATGTCCGCACCCATCCGGATCAGTTCCGGTATATGTTTGAATCGCGTTTCAAACAGATTTTCCACGATGACGGTAGAACCTTCGCAGATACAGGCAAGCGCCATCATCGGCGCCTGCAAATCGGTGGGAAACCCCGGATACGGCGAAGTTTCTATCAATTTCGGAGAAATCCGTCTGCCGCTTTCTATGTATATTTTATCATTAACCGCGGTTATTTTGCAACTGATTTCGCAAAGTTTGTGCAAAAGCGCCGCGATATTCTCTTTTCCTGCGTTTTTCAGCTCGATCTCTCCGCCGCACATTGCGCACGCGATCAAAAACGTTCCCGCCTCGATCCGATCGGAAATCGGCGTATATTCCACACCGTGCAGCTTTTTTACTCCGTCTATGACGATCTCCGCCGTTCCGGCTCCGTTGATCTTGCCGCCCATCGCGTTGATGAAGTTTTGCAGATCGACGATTTCCGGTTCCTTTGCCGCATTGCGGATCACCGTGCGGCCTTCCCCGAGCGCAGCCGCCAAAATACTATTTTCCGTTGCGCCGACGCTGGGACAATCCAACACGATCTCCGACCCGATGATCTTATCGCAGCTGCATTCGATATATCCTCCGTCTTCCACAACGGAAACGCCGAGCCTGCGCAAGCCCTTCAAATGCAGATCGATGGGCCGCAGCCCGATATCGCATCCGCCCGGATAGGCGATCTTCGCCTTTTTGAAGCGAGATACGACGGAGCCCAGCATAAAAACGGAAGAACGGATCTCTTTCGCCAGCGCCGCGGGAATTTCATGATTCGCCGCATCTGCGCTCTCTATACTGAGCGAATCCCCCACAAACTCCGCCTTGCATCCTAGCTCGCCTAAAATCCCGACCATGTTGATCACGTCGGATATCTTCGGGCATTTATGTAAAACGATTTTTTCGTCCGTCAGAATGGAGGCCGCAAGCAGGGGCAATACTGCATTCTTCGCCGATTGGATCTCCACTTCGCCATACAGCGGCCTGCCGCCTTCAATGATATACTTTTCCATATTACTTCTCCTTCCCGAAAGAAAAAAGCAAGAACAGACAGTCCGACCATTTATATCGAACCGCCGCCGCAATTTTTTCCGTTTTTTCTTGTAAACAGATTTTTCCGCCCCTGTGAAAAAATCTTTCCCTGCAATCATAATACGACGCCGCGTAAAAAAAGGTGCATCTCGCTCCCTTCATCCTTTGCACACGGCTTCCCGCGCATAAAAAGACGCCTGCGCGTATACCATTATACGCGCAGGCGTCTTTCTTTTTCAAAGCATTGTTTAAAAAGGTTTTTATCTGAATCATCGTTTGAATCGAATTGACGGAATCGAGATCCTTGCTCTAAGCAGTTTGTTGAAAGTAGATCATTGTCTCAAACGGTCGAACTAAAAAGTTTGCCCGGAACGATTTTGTTTCAAACCCTCTCCGTTTCGGGAAATATTGTACAGCACCCCCATGGCGGCCATCGTGATCACCAGCGAAGTATTGCCCGCGCTGACCAGCGGCAGCGGGATCCCCGTCGGCGGTATCGATCCGCTCACAACGAGCGCATTGATCGAGATCTGCACCGCATAGACGGCCGTGATCCCCGCCGAAACGAGAAAACCGAAAAAATCTTTGCTCCTTGCCGCCGTCCGTATCCCGTACACGATCAGCAGAGCGAAAGCCAAAAACAATACGACGATCCCAAAGTAGCCGAACTCTTCCCCGATGACCGACAGGATAAAATCCGATTCGGCAAACGGCAGGTACCGATATTTTTGCACGGACTGAAAGAGCCCCTTCCCGAACCAGCCTCCGTTGGCGAGTGCGTACAGGGATTGTATCAATTGATACCCCTCCCCCTGCGGCGAACTCCACGGATCCAAAAAGGCATACAACCTCTGCAAACGATACGGCTCCATGATGATCAGCACCGGCACCGCCACGAGCGCGGGCACCACAATGATCAAAAAATGACGAATCTTTACGCCGCTCAAAAAAAGCATGGCGATCATCAGCATTCCCGTACACATCGTGACCGACATATTCGGCTCCAATATGATCAGTAAGCAAATTCCCACGCCCGCGCCGAGAACGGGAAGCATCCCCGTAAATTTTTTCATCCGCTGCGGATCTTCGCTCGCATACGCAGCCGCAAAAAGAATAAATCCGAATTTTGCGATTTCGGAAGGCTGGATCGTGATCGGCCCCAAACCGATCCAGCGCGTCGCTCCGTAATTTTCCACACCCAGCCCGGGCACAAACACCAAAGCCAGCAGGCCGAGCGAAACGATCAGCGCCGGCCATTTCAATTTATACAGCTTCCGATAGGGAAAAAATCCCGCCGCCAGCATGGCGAAGAGCCCCAAAATAAATCCGATCAGCTGCTTTTTCATGAAATAGAATCGATCGCCGTATTGCGTCTGCGCTATGTAGCAGCTCGCCGAATATACCATCAAAACGCCGAAACCTGCGATCAGCGTTACCAGAATCGGAATGGCCAGCGCCCCCAAATTCAGCCTGCGAACGGGGCGTACGGCATTACTCCGCGCTACCGTCTTCTTGCTTAACGACGTCATCTTTCAATCCCTTTACGATCTCTTCAAATTTTTCGCCACGCTCTTCATATCCCGAAAACTGATCGAAACTGCTGCTGGCAGGACTGAGCAGAACCGTTTGTCCTGCTTTTGCCGACATCGCCGCAAGCTTGACCGCCAGAGAAAAGTCCGCGCACAGAGTAATCCGCGACTCGTTGCTTCTGATCGCACTGTTTAAGAGTTTGAACCGATTTTCCCCGTACAGCACCGATAAAACGACGCGGCTGTTTTTTATTGCTTCAAACAATCTGTCGTAGTCGTACCCCTTATCCTTTCCTCCGAGCAGCAAGACCGTATCCGACTGCATACAGCGGATCGCATTCAATGTGGCATCGACGTTCGTGCCCTTCGAATCGTTGATAAAAGTTACTCCGCCGACTTCCGCAACCGTTTCGATCCGATGACGAACACCGCGAAGAGAAGAAAGCGTCTTGGCGATCACTCCGCTCTCGATCCCCATCAGTTTTGCCGCACAGATCGCCGCCAGCGCATTTTTCAAATTGTGTTCCCCTTTTAAGGAGAGATCGGACGCATCCAATATCTTTTCGTTTTCAAAATACAGCGCGCCCTCGTAAAAATAGGAGCCTTCCACCTTCTCTTTGACTGAAAACCAGCGCACGCGGCAGCGCGCGTCTTTTTCCATGCCTCGCACGTTTGCATCGTCGTAATTTAAGACCGCATATTCGCTCTCGCGCATATTGCGAAGGATCTTCGATTTTAAAAATATGTAATTCTCCATGCTGTAATGGCGGTTCAAGTGATCTTCCGTAATATTGGTAATCACCGCAACGTGCGGCCGAATGCTCGTCAGCGTTTCCAATTGAAAGCTGGAAATTTCCGTTACCGCAATGTCCCCGTATTCCAATTTATCCACACACGCCGTCAGCGGAAGCCCGATATTTCCGCAGGCTATGCTCTTTTCCCCGGCCGCGCGGAAAATTTCGTCCAGCATCGTAACGGTCGTCGTCTTTCCGTTCGTTCCCGTCACGGCGACGAGCGTCGCGCGCAGAAATAAGCTCCCGAGTTCCGCTTCCCCGATGATTCGCTTTCCCCGTTTTCGGAACGCGACCGGAAGTTCGTGATCGATCGGGATCCCCGGGCTTAACACCAATATGTCGCACTCTTCCACCGTTTTTGCAAGTTCCCCCGGACGAATGCGAAAGGCACCCTTTTTTTCCAATTCCGCCATCGCAGCCAAGACAGCGCCGTCCGTCACATCGTCGTACAAATAGACCACCGCTCCGCGCCGCAATAAAAATTCACTGCTCGCCGTTCCGCTCTTCGACAATCCCGCCACTAAAAATTTTTGATTTTTAAAATACATCTTTGACTCCTTCTTCGATCAAACAAAATAAAAACAGAGAAGCGCGCCGCGATCGCGGACTTTTTTTTCTCAGACAAAATAAATGCAGAGAAGGCCCGCCGCGATCGTAACGAGCGAATAAGCATACACGATCTTGCTTTCCGCATATCCCTTTTCCTGAAAATGATGATGCAGCGGCGCCATCAGAAAGATCCGCTTCTTTGTTCTCTTATAGTATATTACTTGCAAGATGACAGATATTCCCGAACAGACAAACATGATCCCGACGATCGCAATATAAAACAAATTTCCGGAAAAAGCGGAGATCGCCGCCACGAATCCGCCGAGCCCCAGCGATCCCGTATCCCCCATAAAAACCGAGGCGCGGTGCGTATTGTACAGCAGATATCCCGCCAATACTCCGCATAGGATCAGGCAAAGTTTCGCAAGCTGAGTCTGCGCCTGTCCCGCCAAAAGCCCGATCAATACAAACATCGCCGCAAAATACCACAGCGAAACCGAAGCTGCAAGCCCGTCCAGCCCGTCCGTCAAATTCACGCAGTTTGTCGACGCCACAAAAACAAACGCCACCAGCGGTATGCTCCAAATGCCGAGATCGACCTGCGCCGACGTAAACGGAATATTCCAAGCCGTCAGATCGTTCAAATAACAAAAAACGCCGGCAAACAATGCGATCAGCAACTGAAATACGATCTTTTGGTACGCTCGCAGTCCTAAATTTCTCTTAAAGTGAAATTTGATAAAATCGTCCAAAAATCCTACGAGCGTATACGCAAGACCGAACGTTATTGCAACCGCCGCGAGCTTGTCCGAATACAGACCGAACGCCGCCGCACTCAAAGCGACGGCAACGACAAAGGCAAGGCCGCCCATTGTGGGCGTTCCGCTCTTATCTTTATGCTCCTCCACATACCCCAATATAAATTGACCGGCCTTTAATTTGCGCAGAATCTGTATCCAGATCGCGCACAAAAACAGCGAAATACTTCCGGAAACCAGCAAAATCAAAATTTCAGCTTTCATGTTTTGAGTCTTTCTCCGAAAATTTACTATGTAAAAAGTTTTTTACCGCCGCTTCGTCGCTGTAAATGTGTTTGACCCCCATGATCTCCTGGTATTCCTCGCCCCCTTTTCCGGCTATTAAAAGAACGTCGCCCTTTTTGAGCATATCCATCGCATACTCGATCGCGCATTCCCTGTCGACTACGATCACATAATTATCCGTTACGGGCCTGACACCCTTTTCGATCTGCTCGATGATATCGAACGGGTCTTCATAGCGCGGATTGTCCGACGTAAGGACCGAAAAATCCGCAAGGCGCGCGGAAATCCCGCCCATGATCGGCCGCTTCAGCTCGTCGCGGTTTCCGCCGCAGCCGAATACGCAGATCAAACGGCCCTTGCAGTGTCGCTTCAATGCCGTCAGCGATTTTTCCAGCCCGTCGGGAGTATGCGCAAAATCCACAAAAATATCCGCGCCATTTACGCCGGCCACACGTTCAAGTCTCCCGCTCACCCGATGCAAAGACGAGAGTCCCTCCGCAATCGAAGGCAATCCGATCCCCAGCAATTTTGCGCACGCAGCCGCAGCCATCGAATTGTAAACGTTGTGGATCCCCGCCATATTCAACCGTATGTCGTACAGTTCGTCAAACAGGTTGATCACATACCTGCACCCTTCAAAATTTTCCCGAATATCCACGGCGAAAACGTCTGCCGGATTTTCAAGTGCATAACTGCTCACATTCTCACATATCGACGCCAAGCGCAGGCACTCCGCGTCGTCGAAGTTCAGCACCGCCTTCTTGCATCGGTTTTCCGTAAACAGCCTCGCCTTTGCCTCGGCATATCTTTCCATCGTCTTGAAAAAATCCAAATGATCTTCGGTGAAATTCGTATAGACGCCGATCTCAAACGCAATGCCGTCCACTTTCCCAAAATACAGCGCGTGCGCAGAAACCTCCATCACGACATATTCCACACCCGATTGCACCATGTCCGCAAAAACGCGGTATAAAAAAGACGGGTCGGGCGTCGTCAGATCGGGGGATATTTCTTTGTTGGCATAATAGATCCCCAAAGTACCGATGTTTCCGCATACCTTCCCCGCCGCCGCAAGGATCGACGCCAGCATATGCGCCGTGGTTGTCTTTCCGTTTGTCCCCGTAATCCCGATGATCTTCATTTTCTTTTCCGGATGCCCGTAAAAGGCGGCGGCGATTTGCGTCGCCGCGCCCCTGCCGTCTTTTACGAGAATTTGCGGCACCGGGATCGGGAGCTCCCGTTCCGTTACGAGCGCAACCGCTCCCGCTCCGACCGCTTCCGCCGCAAAATCGTGCCCGTCATGCTCGCCGCCCTTAAAACAAAAGAACAAATCTCCGCTCATCGCGTGTTTACTGTCCGCACCGATCCCTTCGATTTCCACATCCATGTAATTTTTCACGCTTTCGTAAGTGATCTCTTTCAATAAATTCCCAAGTAACACTGTCCTGCTCCTTTATTCGAAGGGCTCGATCCCCTTTAAATCAATGATTCCCTGAAACAAATCTTTCGCCGCCGGCGCCGCGACGATGCTCCCGTAATAGGCGCCCTGCGGTTCGTCCACGATCACGAGCGCCAGATACTGCGGCGCATCGGAAGGAAAAAAACCTAAAAACGAGGATACGTATTTCCCCTGCGCTATGCTTCCGTTTTCAAATTTCTGTGCCGTGCCCGTCTTGCCGCCGATTTTGTACCCTTCAATATACGCCTTGTTGCCGCTGCCTTCCGAAACGACTCCTTCCAGATAACTCGCAAGAAGCTTTGACGCCTGCTCGCCGATCGTTCGGTTTTTCAGCACAGGTTCAAACTTTTCCTGAATTTTCCCGTCTTCCGAGCGGATCTCTTTGACCAGCCGCGGCTGATAATAATATCCGCCGTTGACCGCAGACGCACTCGCGCACGCGAGTTGCAGCGCCGTCACCGCCACCGTCTGCCCGAACCCGATGCGGGCCAGATCGCAGCCGCGCACCGCGCTCTCCGTCACCAGCATTCCCTGCGCTTCCCCCGAAAAATCGATCCCCGTCACTTTCCCGAAATTGAATTTTTCAAGATAATCGTAAAATGTTTCCACGCCGAGCGACAGCGCTATGTCCGTAAAGCACGGGTTGCAGCTGTTGTTCAGCGCTTCCGCCAGCGTCTGATTGCAGTGCTTTCCGTTCGCATGATTGCTCCAACATTTGATCGTCGTACCGTCCACCGACCGCGTTCGGCTGCTGTTGAAAATGTACTGCGGCGAAAACGCCGCCTCGTTCCCCTGAAAATATTCTTCCAGGTTTGCCGCGGCCGTTATGATCTTAAACGTCGAGCCCGGTTCGTAGATGTCCGAAACCAGATTGTTTCTCGACAGCTCGTTCAAAAGTTCCGGATCATCCCGCGGCACTTCGTTCAGATCGTATCCGGGCGATTCCGCCATCGCCAGCACTTCAAACGTGGACGGATCGATGACAATGCACTGCGCCGTCTTCGGTGAATACGTCTTATATACTTTTTCCATGGCCGCTTCCGCGATCGCCTGAATTCCGTAATCGATCGTCAGCCGCACTTCCAGCCCGTCGGTCGCAGGGAAATAAAACGCTTCGCCCTCCACCTCCGCGCCTACAAGATCGGTCGGATACGCGATCTCCCCGTTTCGGCCCGACAAATATTTGTCGTAATATTTTTCCAGCCCCGTCAATCCGATATTGTCGATCGAAGTAAAGCCCAAAATCCGGCTCAGAAGATTTCCGTACGGATAGACGCGCGTGTTGTCGCGCGCATAGTATACCCCCGGCAAATTGAATTTTTCCAGTTCGTTGGTCAACTCTTTCTCGATCTTTCGGGCTATGGTAAGCTCCGATACGCGCGAAGAATTGAATTTTTCCAGCAGCTCCCCCGCGTCGATCTGAAAGATCTCGCCCAAGACGGACGCCGTTTCCGTCTTATCCTTGATCGCGTTCGGGCGCGCAAAAACGGTGTACGAAGTGCGGTTGTCCGCCAATACTTTTCCGTTCGTATCCGTGATCTGTCCGCGCGAAGCGACGATCGGAATCTCCCTTGTCCACTGCTTGACGGCAAGATTGAGCAATTTGTCCCTGTCCGCCACCTGCACAAAAAAGAAGCGCACAAAAATGACCAAAAAAAGAAAGGCTACCGCCGCAGATATGGCGAATAACCTCTTTCGTAAAACCGTAGCGGAATAGTTTCCCTCCGCGCTCCTTTTTGTTTTCTTTTTAATTTTTTTCACCTCTTTTTTTCGGACACAAAAAAACCGGCCGCGCCCGCAACCCTTTTTCAGAGCCGCCTTGCGAGACCGGAATTCTTTCGTGAGTCTTTTAATTTTCAATTTTGATTTTTCTGTTATTCACCGAACGTAAAACCGTTTTCCAATCCCCATTCGATGACCGTTTCGTCCGACGTCGCTTCCGCGATCTTGTCCTGCACCTGCGCGTATTGCGCATACACTTCGTTCAAAGCGGATTCCTTCGCCTTGACGTCGGCATCCAACGTGCGCAAAACGCTCGTATTGATGATGATCAGCGCCAAAACCACTACGACAACGACCGCATATACCGCCATCAGAAGTTTGCCCTTCGCCGTCATCGCATAGCCTTTCTTCTCTTCTACCGCAACTTGCTGTTCCTCGCGGTAAAGCTCGTTCCGATATTGGATCGTCGTGGTCGTGGGCGCAAGATCTGCGTTCATCTGCTCTTCCGCCGCCGCGTCGTAACCGTACGACTCTTCCGCCGACTGCGCCGGAGCATATACCTGCTCTGCCTGCGCATATTCCTGCATCCTCGGCGCATTGATCGGAGAATCTGCACGGAACAGATCTTCCGTAACGCGCGAATGCGTGAATACCGGCGCTTCTTCCGTCACGGTCTTTTCCGCCCGCGCCGTCTGCGGACGGTCGGGATACAGCGTTGCGCGCGCATATTCTTCGGCACTCTCGTATACGGGAGCTTCTTCCTTTACGTCTGCCGGTGCTCCGCCCATGAAATCTTCCGCCGATTTAAAATTCGGGTCTATCAGCTTTTGATAGTTTTCGGCAATGCGCGAATTAAAGCTCATCGCCTTCTGCTCTTCCGTATATTCCGCAGGCTCCGCCCCCCCGCTCAATTTTCCATACGCTTTCAGCGAGCTGTCCGTATCTGTTGTCCTTACTCTTTCTAAAACGGGAAGTCCTGTTGCCATACCTGTTTCTCCTTATCTATATTCTCAAATCCTTTCCGCTATGCGTAGTTTTGCACATTTTGACCGCGAATTTTTTTCCGTTTCCTCTTTTGTCGCCGTCAACGGCTTATGCGTTATCACTTCTATCTCTTTCTTCTTGCCGCAAACACAGATCGGCAAGCTCTTGTCGCAGATGCAGTCCGTTTCCAGATCCCGAAATACGTTCTTCACGATCCTATCTTCCAGCGAGTGGAACGTTAAAATGCAGATCCTTCCGCCCTTTTTCAGGCTCCGCGTAAGCCCTTTCACCGCCGCTTCGAGATCTTCCAGCTCCTTGTTCACTTCGATCCGTATTGCTTGAAACGTCTTTCTCGCACACGGCCCGTTTCCGTGAAATTTCGCCGGTATGCTCTGCTCGACGATCTGCGCCAGCTCGCCCGTACGGCAGATCCGATGCGACGAACGCACCCTGCACACATTGGCTGCGATCCTTGCCGCAAACCGCTCTTCGCCGTACTCTTTCAGGATCCGCGTCAATTCTTCCTGCGTATACTCGTTGACTACCGTCTCCGCCGTCAGCGCGGACGTTTCGTCCATGCGCATATCCAACGGTGCGTCTTTCCGATAACTGAATCCCCTCGACTCTTCGTCGAGCTGAAAACTCGAAACGCCGAAATCCAGCAAAACACCGTCCAGCCCGTCCACGCGCTCCTGCTTCAATACCTCTGCAAAATCTTTATAATTGCTCTTATAAATTTTGTATCTGCCGGCAAACTCTTTCAGCCGCTTGTCCGCCGCCGCGATCGCAAATGAATCCATATCCGTTGCGATCAGCCGTCCGTTCGGGCTCGTCCTCTTCAAGATCTCATAAGAATGTCCCCCGCCGCCGATTGTTCCGTCAAAATAGACTCCGTTCGGTTTTAAGTTCAATCCTTTCATACACTCTTCCAGCATGACCGGAATATGGGAAAACTCTATCATTCCTTTGCCTTTTTGAGCGCGTTGAGTTTCGCAAACACACTGCCGACGTTCATATTGGCATTCTTCTTCGCAAACGCTTCCGCCGATTCTATCCGAAGATAGGACGCCGCGCCCGTAATGACGATATCTCTGTCGATCTTTGCGTACTCTTTCAGCTCGGAAGGTATCACGACCCGCCCTTGGTTGTCCTCAGCCACATCGTATACCATTCCGGTAAAATCTGCAATGGCGTTTTGCATTTCTTCATCAAAAAAAGAAGCGTCTCCAAATCCGTCCAATATCTTCTGATACTCACTCTGCGGCATCACGTAGATACTCTCGCCCGGCCCGAACACAAACTTGTAATCGGCGCCCAGATCGGCCTTGAATTTCGCCGGAATACGTATTCTGTTTTTATCGTCCAACCGATTATTGAACCTTCCGTTAAAAGAATACATAACCCTTCTCTTCCTTTAATGATGAAATTATTATATCACCACTTTTGACCACTGTCAACCACTTATCTGAATTTTTCTCGTAATTTTTTTAAAATTTTTTCTGTTTTTAGCCACTTTTTTAAATTGCGAACATATGTTTATAACAAAAAACGGCTCTCAAAGACCGTTTTATTGATGTTTTTTGCCTTTCCGAGGAATATGACCGCATTTTTTGTCGATTTTTGCGGTTTTTTTGAACAAATGTTTGCAATTTTTGCCAAGTGGTCAATCGTCCCTGCATTTCCGTCAAAAACGGGGCAACGCAGCTGTTTTTGGATTTCCTCTTTGAAAAAAATGTAATGCGTACAGCCAAGCACCGCCGCATCAAACTTCCCTTCCGGCAAGTACTGCGCAATGTTGACCGAGCCGTGCGCCTGTATCTGCCTTTCGATCGCGCCCGCCAGCTCCGCGGGACAGTACGGGATGATCTGCGCCATTTTTGAGCAGCGCTCCGTCAGTCTCTTCATCCGTTCGCTCTGCAAGGTCGCCCTCGTCGCCAACAGCAAAACTTTTCCTCCCCTTGCATATCGGGAAGCGGGAAGAATTGCCGGCTCTACTCCTATAATAGGAAAGGCATACGTCTGCCTGAATCGTTCCGCACAGACGGCCGTGACCGTGTTGCAGGCAAGCACCGCCGCTTTTAAAGGATAGTTTTCAAATTGACTAAATCCTTCCCGCGCAAGTTTTTCGATTTCGTCCGCCGGCCGATTGCCGTACGGCGCGTTTCCATTGTCACCATAATATATGTATTTTTCCCCGGGAAATCTCCGAAAACAGTCTTTTAAGAGCGTAAGGCCTCCGATACCGCTGTCGAAAAATGCAATATATTTTGTTTCCATTCTTTTCTCCTCCCCTTTTTAGCAAATCTTATGAAATTTTACTTGAAGAAATTACACTTTTTGTCAAAAAACAGTTTACAACCGCTTTTTTTTGTGATAAAATAGCTTAGTATTAAAAATGAGTAACCATTGAAAGGAGAAAAGCAAAGTGCCTAACATTAAATCCGCAAAGAAGCGCGTAATCGTAACCGAAAAGAAAAATACTCAAAACAAAATGATTCGTTCTGCCGTTAAAACCGCTATCCGTAAATTCAACGCTGTTTTGGCGGAAGGCGACGTTGTTGCAGCAGAAAAACTTTTGCCGGAAACTGTTTCTATTATTGATTCGGCCGCTTCCAAGGGTATCCTGCATAAAAACAACGCCGCAAATAAAAAATCGGCTTTGGCTAAAAACTTGAACAACCTGAAAGCAAATCCCGTGAAAAAAGCAGAAGCGACGGAAGAAGCTGCGGCTGCGCCTGTTGAAGAGCCCGTCGTTGCAGAAGAAAAGCCCAAAAAGACGAGAGCGAAAAAAGTAAAAACCGAAGACGCCGAATAATTTGTTTCGGCTTTTTCCTCTTTCAATTAAAAAGTACGCGTGCCGTATCTGGCACGCGCTTTTTTATGCCAAAAATTTGTTTGCCCTTTTTCGCATAAGTTTATCGCTGCTTTTTTAGTGTAAAACCGAAACCCTTCTTTTTTCCTGTATCTTTGATACCTTCTTACTTTCTGTATCTTTGTTACCTCCTTTCAGTATTTTCAATACCCTTCTTCCCTTTTTGTATCTTCGTCGCAGGCGGCAAAATTTTTAGCCGCCTGCGACACTTTTTCTCTCTCCCCTTTTTTGCCCACAGATAAAGCTCTTTCCCCCGCCCATTGCAACCGCCCTGTTTTCCCTTTACAATTTGATTTTGCCCCTCTCCCTGCGCTTACAGAAGCCTTTCGCCCTGCTTCTAAAAGCTGATCGCATTTCTTTTTTATGCTAACTTTTCCGGTTTTGCCCGCCGCGCTGCATCTGATCAAAAAATAATAAAACTTTTTTTGAAAATTCTGTGAAAAACAGTTGTAATATTTCCCCGTTTCAGTATAATTATATTTTAGTTTAACATTACTAAACAAAGAGTTTAAAAAACTTTTCAAAGGATACGGATCATGCAGTTAGGTTCCAAGATCAAAGATATGCGTTTGCAGCTCAATCTTACCCAGGAAGAGCTGGCAGACCGATGCGAACTGACAAAAGGATATATCTCCCAATTGGAGAACGACCTCACCAGCCCGTCGATCGCGACGCTGGGCGATATACTCTCCGCGCTCGGAAGCAGTTTCAGCGAATTTTTCAAAGAGGAACAGGACGAAAAAATTGTATTTTCTCCCTGCGATTTCATCGAAAAAGAATCCGACGGCTGCATTCAAAAATGGCTGATCCCGAACGCTCAAAAAAATTTGATGGAGCCCATTCTGATCGACCTTGCGCCGCACACATCGACCGCCGAAGACATCCCACATGAAGGAGAAGAATTCGGCTTAGTGCTCGAAGGCAAAATTTTTCTCCTCCTCGGAAAGAAAAAACTGCTCTGCCGAAAAGGCGAAAGTTTTTATTTTACGGCGGATCGCACGCATCGGATCCTGAACGAATCCAACGCAAAAGCAAAAATTCTTTGGATCTCTTCTCCGCCCAATTTTTAAAAACTTTGTCAAATTTATCCCCCCGTGCCCCGGCAATGAAACCGTTCATTGCGCCTGCTCAGACGTTTTGTTATGGATGCGGCCTCGCCGTAAAAATATTTTATAGGAATTTACGAAAATGGCAGAACTGAAAAAAGAAGAAAAAATTATTGAAATCGTCAACGTTACCAAAATGTTTGACGATACGGCGGCCGTAGAAGACGTCAGTTTTTACGTGCGCAAGGGCGAATTTATCACTTTCCTCGGCCCGAGCGGCTGCGGCAAAACGACGACTCTCCGCATGATCGCAGGATTTGACATCCCCACCACGGGCAAAATATTGCTGAGCGGCAAAGATATCACCAACCTTCCGCCCAACAAACGACCGGTCAACACCGTCTTTCAGCGCTATGCTCTCTTTCCGCACTACAATATTTACGACAATATCGCTTTCGGGTTAAAGCTGAAAAAAATCCCCGTCACCTATGTGAACGACAAGGGAGAGACCTACACGAAATATCAAAAGCTGACGCGCAAAGAAATTGACGAAAAAGTGAAAAACGCTTTGGCCGTCGTGGATCTGGAAGGCTTTGAAAAGCGCAGCGTTTCCACCCTTTCGGGCGGACAGCAACAGCGCGTCGCCATTGCACGCGCCATCGTAAACGAGCCGGAAATTCTTTTGCTCGACGAGCCCCTCGGCGCTTTGGATTTGAAAATGCGCAAAGAAATGCAGATCGAATTGAAAGAAATGCACCGCAAACTCGGCATCACTTTTATTTACGTCACCCACGACCAGGAAGAAGCGCTGACCATGAGCGATACCATCGTCGTCATGAAGGACGGAAAAATTCAGCAGATCGGCACCCCCACTTCCATCTACAACGAACCGGCTAACGCATTCGTCGCGGATTTTATCGGCGACAGCAATATCCTAAACGGCACCATGATCGACAAATATACGGTCCGTTTTTGCAATCACAATTTTAAATGCGTGGACGACTTTGAAAAAAATGAAAAAGTCGACGTCGTCGTTCGGCCCGAAGATATCAAAATGTCCGACAAAAAGGACGGAATGCTCGTCGGTAAAGTCGTCAGCGTCGTCTTTAAGGGCGTGCACTACGAAATCACGGCGATCGTCGGACGGTCGGAAATGGTCATTCAGAGCACGCAGAGCCGAAACGTGGGCGACGTCATCGGCATGATCATCGAACCCGACGATATCCATATTATGAAAAAAGCCTTCACCGTCAATAAATACGACGGCTATATCACCAAAAAGAATACGGTCGTGTTCGGCGACGGCGAATTTGACTGCGACGTTACGACCCTCTACCCCGGATCGCACCTCGACGAGGAAGGCTATCTCATTACGGCAAACGGCGAAAAGCTCGATTTGACCGATACGGACGTCAACGTCGAAGTCGACCTGACGGCCATCGAGATCAGCGACAACGCCGAAGAAGGCGGCGCGCGCGGACACATCGTCTCCCTCATCTATAAAGGCGATCACTATCAATATATCGTCCGCACGGAGGAAAACGAGGAAGACTTTGTCCTCGATACCGAAGACCTCTGGAACGAAAACGACTATGTCAGCGTCAAGATCAAACCCGAAAATATCCGCATTTCATTAAAACAGGAGATCAAATAAGCCATGGAAAAAATACACTTTTCCCGCAAGCAGCTCGGGATCCCGTATGCGCTGTTTTTGGCACTGTTTGTCGTCATCCCCATGCTCTTGATTTTATTTTATGCTTTTACCGCCACCGTCGACGGAAAAATTACTTTCTCGTTTGCAAATTTCCTCAATTTCTTCACGAGCACGGCAAAACTTTCTACCCTGCTGATGAGCTTTACGATCGCCATTATTTCCACCGCGATCTGTCTTCTCATCGCTTATCCGATCGCCTACATCCTCGCCAGGAGCCGTTTAAAAAAGAAAAACGTGCTCCTCATGCTCTTTATTCTGCCCATGTGGATCAATTTCGTTCTGCGCATCACGGCGCTGCGGGAACTGCTCGATCTCATCGGCCTTCTGGGCTCGCAGAATTATCTCAACGTCATTATCGGCATGGTTTATGATTTTCTGCCGTTCATGATCCTGCCCCTTTACACCACTTTGGAAAAACTCGACAACAGCTATTTGGAAGCAGCCTCCGATTTGGGCGGCAACAAACTGACCGTCTTTACCAAAGTAACTTTTCCCCTCTCCATGCCCGGCGTCGTCAGCGGCATCACTATGGTGTTCATGCCCTCTATGACCAATTACGTCGTCAGCGATACGCTCAGCAACTTCAATATCACCATCTTAGGCAAACTGATCGACGAGTATTTCACCACCTATGATAATTGGCATATGGGCTCCATGATCTCCATTATCCTCTTATTTATTATTTTCCTGTCCATGCTTTTCAGCGGCGGATTTAAAGAGAACAAACAAGAAACACGAGGTGCAAATTTATGGTAAGAAAAATTCTGTCGATCGCGCTTTGCGTCCTCGTACTGCTCTTTATCTATTCCCCGATCTTGCTTTTGGTCGTCTATTCCTTTACCGATTCCACCATCATCGGCCAGTGGAAAGGCTTTTCCTTTGCCTTATACGGACAATTATTCCGCGACGCAAAGATCATGCAGATCCTGTTCAATACCATTTGGCTCGCGCTCGCGGCAGCCGTCCTCTCTACCGTTCTCGGAACGGCAGGTGCGATCGGCATCTTTTACAGCAAACGCAAAGTCGCAAGACCCCTGCAAGCTGTCTCCCAAATCCCCGTCATCAACGCGGAAATCGTTACAGCCATTTCCCTAGCCCTCCTGTTTTCCGTCGTGTTATTGTACCGGACCTACTTTTCTTTGATCGTGGGACATATGGTGCTCTGTACGCCCTTTGTCGTCTTGTCCGTCATGCCCAAACTCAAGCAAATGGACCCCAATACCTATGAGGCCGCCCTGGATCTCGGCGCAAGCCCGACGCAGGCGCTCTTTAAAATCGTGATCCCGCAAATCTTTTCCGGAATCGTTTCCGGATTTATGCTTTCCATCACCCTCTCTCTCGACGATTATATCATCACCGCTTTTACAAAGCCGAAAATGTTCGATACTATCAGCACCTATGTCTACAACGCCGTCAAAAACGGCACAAACAGCTCTACGCCCGCTCTGCGCGCCCTCTCCGCACTCATATTCGTCGTCATGATCGTCGCACTATTAATCTTCAATCTGCGGGCAAGAAAGCCGTCCAAAACGGCGGGAGGTAACCAAAAATGAAACACCGCTTCGCTTCTTGTCGGCCTCTGCGGCTGTTGGCTGACCTACTTGCACTCTTTCTCGCCGTACCCTTTCTCTTCTGCCTCGCCGGCTGCGACTCCAAACAGGAAACCGTCCTTCGCGTATATAATTGGGAAGACTATATCAGCGAACCCGGCGACGAGGAGGGCGAAGACGAATATGTGGACCTGATCGCTAAATTCGAAGAAGAAAATCCCGGTATCCGCGTCGAATACTCCACCTTCGGCACAAACGAAAATATGTACAACGAACTGAAAATCAACCCCGGCGGATACGACCTGGTTTGCCCTTCCGATTATATGATCATGAAAATGATCGAAGAAAATATGTGCGAACCCTTTACCGACGATTTTTTGCAAAACAGCAATTACGCCGCTTACGCTTCCCCCTACATCCGCGAATTGTTCGAGCTCAACGGCTGGACAAAATATTCCGTTGCCTATATGTGGGGTACGATGGGCTATGTTTATAATCCGGAAACGGTAAAGGCGGAAGATCTTACCAGCTGGGCCGGAATTTGGAACGACGCCTATTCCGGTAAATCCACCATCAAAGACAGCGTGCGCGATTCGTATTTTTTGGGCGTCGCCTATGTTTACCGCGATGAGTTGGAAAAACTCGCCGAAGAATATAACGTTCGGAATTTATCGGACGAAAATTACGCAGAATATAATGCGAAAGTTACTCAAATTATGAACCGCACCGATGAGGAAACTTTGGAAAAAGTAAAAGATTCCCTCATTGACCTGAAAAAATATTTGTACGGATTTGAAGTCGACAGCGGCAAACAGGATATGGTTACCGGTAAAATTTCCATCAACTTCGCATGGAGCGGCGACGCCGTTTATACAATGGATGAGGCCGAACCCGTTTACAACGAAGACACCGGAAAACTCGAAGCCGACGGCGTCTATTTAAACTATGCCATCCCCGAAGAATGCAGCAATATCTGGTTTGACGGCTGGGTCATGCCCAAAGGCGCTAACGTCGAATTGGCACAGAAATTTATCGACTTTTTATCGACACCCGAAAACGCCGTTGCCAACATGAATTATATCGGCTACACAAGCGCGATCGCCGGCGACGCCGTTTTCGAGGAAATGATCGATTGGTACGATGAATCGTATGTCGACGAATCGGCTGGTCCTTCCTCCCCCAACGGCGGTCGCGGTTTCGACGAAGAGGGACATCCCTTGCAGGCTTACGATCTGAATTATTTCTTTCAAGGCACCGGCTCCTACGACGATTACTGCATTTACGTTTCCGAGGAAAGCCTGTCCCGTCAGATCTTTGCGCAATATCCTACCGAGGAAGTCATCACCCGCAGCGCCATCATGCAGCATTTCGACAACGCCACTACGACCGCGGTCAATGAAATGTGGGAAGAAGTGAAAGGCCTCCCGATCCCCGTTTGGGCGTATATCGTGATCGCCGTGATTGCAGCGATCTGCATCTTCGTTTTGCTGTCCTTTCTCTATAAAGGCAGACGAAAAGAATATAAACCCAAAAAAGGCTATCGCATTTTGAAAAAAGGATTTTAATCGCAAAGCATTTGCATTGAAAACCAATTGCATTGAAAATCCATTGCATTGAAAAAACAATCCCCTCGTAAAATTACAGCTGTAAAAAGCTGAAAATCACAACAGCTTTATCTTACTGAAAATATGCGATTTCGGATAAAGCCCCTTTTCAAAGAAAGCGCATACAGTGCAATGAAAAACTTTTTCCTTTTGAGCGACTTCATAACTTTTTACGATTGTTCTTGTCTTTACGGAGCTCTCGTCTTTACAGCGGGCATAAAGTCCAAAACATTCTTAACGAGGTAAGCACTATGAAAAATCTGACCATTATCGGGCAAGGCCCTGCCGGTATATCGGCGGCGCTGTATGCCGTCCGCGGCGGAGCCGACGTAACCGTCATCGCGAAAGACAGCGGTGCGCTTGCAAAAGCCGATCTGATCCAAAATTACTACGGCTTTGAAAACGGTATTTCCGCAAAAGATCTCATACAGGCGGGAATCCGCCAAGCGAAAAATCTGGGCGTTCATTTCTTAAACGCGGAAGTTTGCGGCATCGAATACAGAGAATCCGGTTTTGAAATCAAAACCACCGCCCAGACCGTTTCCAGCGGAGCGATCGTGATCGCCTGCGGCACTTCGCGCAACGTCCCCCCTATTGAAAACATCGAGAAATTTGAAGGACGCGGCGTCAGCTACTGCGCCGTCTGCGACGGATTTTTCTTTCGCGGGAAAAAGGTCGCAGTGATCGGCAACGCGGCTTACGCATTGAGCGAGTACAACGTCTTAAAACCGATCGTCGGCGAAGTTTCCATTTTAACAAACGGCTTAGCTCCCCAATTTGATATGGCCTGCAACGAGAAAAAAATCGTGCGCCTTGAAGGAACGGACGCCGTTGAACAGGTGGTCTTCGCGGACGGAACGAAGGAAAATTTCGACGGAATCTTTATCGCCTGCGGCTCTGCCGGCGCTTTCGAACTTTCCAAAAAACTCGGCCTTGAAATCCAAAACAATAAAATCGTAACGGACGAAAAACGCGCGACAAATATTCCAGGCATCTACGCGGCAGGCGACTGCGTTGCGGGCCTGCAACAAATCGCAAAAGCCGTCTATGACGGAATGGTAGCCGGCACGGAAGCTCTGCGTTATTTAAAGTCCATTTCATCCTAAAAATCAATTTTTTACCGTATTATGTCTGACATACTACTTGATTATCGGGCTTATTTTGGCTATATTCAAGAAAAAACTGCCGTTTTTAGCGATTTTTCTTTTTAACAGCACCTGCTTTTCAAGATACGTTCTTTTTGACAAAAAGACGGTTTTTTGTATTCTTTGCCTGTTTTTTAGCACCAGTACAGCCGTTTTGATACGGCCTAAAAAAGGGGGCAGCGGATCAATTCCGCTGCCCCCTTTTTTTTATAGGTCGATAAAGACCTTTTGCAGTCCGATGTCTTTTATTTTTTGAGCTAAAACAGTTGCCGACAAAGCAAAACTGTGTTGCCGTCTTGTTCGCGTTGTCGCCCTGTCGCGCATTATCTTACTGTTTACGTTACCGCCGCAGTCGCGTTACTGCCCTATTCGCGTTAACGTCCTGTTCGCGCGTTGTCTTTCTGTTTATGTTACCGCCGCAGTCGCGTTACTGCCCTATTCGCGTTGCCGCCGCAGATGCGCTACCACCGCGGTAGCATTGCTGCCGCGGTGTCGCGGCCTTCTGTTAAAGAGCCGTTTTTTACGCGCCAATTCAGCTTTTCAAATCCGTCAATACCGGCAGTCATCTTCTCTATTTCCGAAGATTTGACCGTCCGTATTTTTCGGCAAAAGAACGAAACAGCGCAATTTGCTTATCCGTCACGGGACGCCCTAATCGAAACTGCCAATTCCCATCTTTGGTCGCCGGCACATTCATACGCGCCTCCGCTCCCATAAAAAGCAGGTCCTGAACGGGAAGGATACTTAAATAGGAACGGCACTTCATCACTAATTCCATGACAGCCTTTGCCTGCTGTTTGACGGAACCACCCGTCTGCTCCAGTCCCTGTTCCTTCAACGTTTTGCGCAGCGAAGTTTTAAAACGCAGGCGCGACGCTTCATCCATCGACGCAAGGAATCCGACCATCGTATCGTTATCGTGCGTTCCCGTATAACAG
>CASDTU010000069.1 GCA_949283775.1 uncultured Bacillota bacterium | reverse complement strand
CCGCGCAATCCGATGGACAAGATCGTTTTGCCCAAGTATGATAAGAGAGTGGGAATGCCGCTCACGCGCGTGGAAGAAAGACACTTGCTTGATGAACTGCAACGGACGGGCAGCATTTACGCGCAGGCGCTTGTATTCCTTCTGTATACGGGCTTACGCGTCGGAGAACTGGCGTCTGTGACCATGGAAGGGGACTGGGTGCGCGCTGTATCGTTGAAGGGCAGAAAGGGCTTAAAAGACAAAATACGGCGTATTCCCGTATCGCCCAATCTGAAGCGCTTTTTACCGCTCATTCGGATAGACGAGATTGTAAAGCTGAGCTCGGATGCCATTGCACGCCACGTGAAAGATTATTTTGAAGGGCATCGTACGCACGATCTGCGTCATACCTTTATCACGCGTGCGCAGGAAGTTGCTATCCGAAGAGAAATCGTTTCTCTGTGGGTGGGGCACGCTCCCGATTCAAGCATAACGAGCTTAATTTATACCCACTTGGAATTCAACGAGCAGCTACAGCTGGATGAGATTGCAAAGTTTGATTATGTCCCGTAAACGGCCTAAAAAAATGTAAAAAACATACAATTTATTCCCCAAAACTTTCCCCAAAAGCGGTGTTTCACGGATTTTAGCTCGAATTTTTGTGAATTTGGCGTGTTAAAATCAAACATTTAACATTTTGTTTTTTGGGGAATATAGAGGGGATGAAAGACGTAAAAAAGACAAAAAGAAAAAACCACAATATACAGCAAATTAAATCTAAAATCTACCATATATAGTGGTTTTTCCGTGGTGCCCGCGATCGGACTTGAACCGATACGGATGTTACTCCTCAGGATTTTAAGTCCTGTGCGTCTGCCGATTCCGCCACGCGGGCATATGAAAAATGTATTCAATTATAGTTATTTTTGATCAAAAACAGAGGATGCCGTCTGATTTTAAGTCCTGTGCGTTTTCCGTTTTGCCAAAGCGGCTTAAAAGAATTCCGATTCAGGTAAAAATGCAAAGATCGCCGTTTACGTTCAACGGAAACTCTAAAAAGGGCTCAGGCATAAAAATTCAGCGGATAATAGTTCAAAGTAGAGAAACAACCTCCGCTTCGCTACGGCGAAGCGGAGGCTTTTATTCTTGGAGGCGCCACCCGGATTTGAACCGGGGAGTCAGGGTTTTGCAGACCCTTGCCTTACCGCTTGGCTATGGCGCCAAAAAATAAGTGCGGAATTGAATTGGAGCGGGAAACGAGATTCGAACTCGCGACATTCACCTTGGCAAGGTGACGCTCTACCTCTGAGCCATTCCCGCATTTTGATTCCGCACTTTACTTTATTAGGTATTGTGATGGTGGAAGTTATAGGGCTCGAACCTATGACCCTCTGCTTGTAAGGCAGATGCTCTCCCAACTGAGCTAAACTTCCGTTCGAACGCTTATATACTATATCAAAAAAGAAAGGAAAAGGCAAGTATTTTCAAGTATTTTTTTTAAATTTTTTGTTTTTTTAGAGCAAGGTGCGGTTTTTGGTTTAAAATTGCGGAATCAAAGTGATAAATCAGAAAAAAATATAAACAAAATTGAAGAAATAGGATATAATACTATATGTACAAAAAAAATGATTTGTGAAAAGCAAATAGCAGGAAGGGATTAGCGATGCCGGCTCAATATACACATCAGCTGCTGGCGGAAAAAATATTCGGTCTTTTACCGGAGGATATTCGTCAAAAAATTTCGGATTTTCCAGCGTACTATCTTGGCGCGCAGGGAGGCGATGTCTATTATTTTTTCCGAATGCGGCAGGGGAAATATAAAAACTTAGGGACTCGCCTGCACAACCGCGACGTGTTTGCCGTATTCAATGCGTTTAAAAAAGCGGCAGAGAGGGGAGATGCTTCCGTCTGTTCTTACATTGCGGGCTATATTACGCATTATGCCGGAGATACCGTGTTTCATCCTTTTGTATATGCGCTTGTCGAGCGTTTTGCTGCGCGGCAGCCGCATTGGAAGGGGAAACGGCATGCTTATATCGAGAGCGATTTGGATGCCTATTTTATTGAAAGAGAGAAAAATATACCGGTGCAGGAGTATATCTGTCCGGTAGATGACCAGGCGATGCGGGCGAAGACGCTTTCGGAGCTGTTTGGTAATGCGTTTCAGGGGAAAGACGGCTTTAAAATTTCAAAGCGAGCCATTCGGGTCGCGATCGACAGATTTTTTCGGTTTGAACATTTTTTTCAGGACAAAAGATTGTGGAAGCGAAAATTCTTTAACGGATTGGAAACGTTTTTTCATGTTCCGCACGTTTTATCCGTGTTGTTCCGCCGTCCGGAGTATGACAGAGACTGTTTGAACGCAGCGCGTGAGCAGTGGAAAAATCCGTCTGACAGCAATTTTGTTTCCGCCGAAGATGCGGACGCGCTGTTTGACAGGGCGGTGCGTGTGGGAACACAGCTGATCATCGAATTTTTTGAGAGCGTGCGGCAGGGAGCAAGGCTTTCCAAAGAAGTTTTCGGGAAAGGCCTTTTAACCGGCATTGATGAAGAAATCCGTCCGGCCAAAAAGCGTGTTATCTCAAAGGGAAAATAAAATTATGCGGACAAAACCCTGCCCTTGCAATCGTTATGCGCATTGCAAGGGCAGGGTTTTGCTGTAAGATCTGCCTTTTGTGCATTTTTATGAGACAAAGAATGTACGGCTTTTCTCGATAAGGCCGCAACGATTTTCGCAGCGGAAGGGCTTTTCATCTGGTGCTTGCGGCGAGCGGCCGAGCAAGCTGTGGCAAGAAAAGTGGCATGAATGCTGGAAAAAGGGCTCCGCAGGCGTTACAATCAGAATTGGGAGGGAGAAAAAATGCAAAGACTTTATGATTCGAATATGCAGATCGTGGGATATACGGCTACGAGCGCAACGGGAAGAATAACGGCCTACGACTCCGATTATCAGGTTATGGGATATTATTATCCGGCAAGTGACAAGACGTACGATAAAAATATGAAATTGATCGGGAAAGGCAATCAGATCACAAAATTTTTAAACGACGCAGCTTCTGTGCGGCCGTAATTGCTTTGCGGGGTTTTACGGAAACGCGCCGAGCTTTTGCGCACGGTTTTGCACCGTATGCAATCTTTCGGGAGAGTGAAAAAATAAAAACAGCACAAAGGATACAAAGAAAAATACTCGAAAAATTGATCAAAGCTAAGTAAACTTGAAAACAAATTTGAAAGCGATAGAGGCAGGACGCAAGAGATACGGTTTTACTTTTTTCTGCCGTTTCTGTCTTTTGTCGAACCTGCACGCAAATATTAAAAAAACAAGCATCGCCATTTTTTAGCTGTGCAACTGAAAAAATGGCGACGTATTTAAGGTATTTTTATTTTTTGCTTGGTTTTCATTTTTTGCGGCAAAATTTGCGCGCCATTGTTTGCGTATGCAGTGCGGTTCAAAATGCGGATCCGATCATCTGTCGTAATTTTATTTAGTCCGAGGATGAGCGGTACGACTTTTTAAAAACGTGACCAAACTTTTGTCGCACAGCCGCGACGTACATAGGCCGCTCCTTACTTTTGGAGGGCGGAAACGACGTCGTCCGTAATCTTGTCCAACTGTTCCTTGGAAGGCTTGAAAGTAAGCTTGATGGCAGGCAGAAGCGGTTCGCATTTGCAGGCGGACAGCGCTTCAAAAACCTGGTCGGGGGATTGACCGCCCCAGCCGTAAGAACCGAAAGCGATGAATTTTTTCTTGTTTCCGTTCAGCCCTTTAAAATAGGTCAGGAAAGAGGCGACGGACGGCATCATGGTATTGTTGAGCGTGGGGGAACCCACGGCGATAAAGCGGCTGGTCATGGCATCCGCGATAATGTCGGAGTTATGGCAGTAATGCAGATTATAGAGGCGCGGTTTGAGACCGCAGGCGAGGAAGGCATTTTCGATGGCGTGTGCCATGCTTTCTGTGGAATGCCACATCGTGTCATATACGATGATCGCCGTATCATCCTGTTCATTGGCGACCCAGCTTTTGTAGAGGTTCACAATATCGGGAATATGTTTTGTCCAGACGATGCCGTGGCTGGGACAGATCGTCTGAATGGGAAGATCTGCGCAGGCTGCGAGAGCTTTCCCCGTCTGCATGCCGTAGGGCTGCACGATGTTCGCATAATATTTGCGCGCCTGAATATAAGCTTCGGGCAAATCGCATTCGGAGTCCGTCCGCTCGTCGGAAGCGTAATGCTGGCCGAACGCATCGTTGGAAAACAAAATATTGGCGGGGGTCAGGAACGAAACCATATTGTCCGGCCAGTGTACCATCGGCGTGGGAACAAAAGTCAGCGTCTGCGCTCCGAGCGGCAAAGAATCGCCTGCTTTGACGCCGATATATCCGAGATCGCCGTAATAGGCGGTAAGATTTTTGATCCCGGCGGGTGCGGCTGTGTAAATTTTGGCGTTTTTCGCGATTTTGGCGATCGCGGGCAAACAGCCGCTGTGATCGGGCTCGGCATGGTTGGATACGATGATATCGATCTTTTCGGGATCTACGACCGACCGGATCCGTTCCAGCATTTCTCCGAAGAAGCCTTCTTTGACCGTGTCGATGAGAGTGATTTTTTCATCTAAAACGAGGTAGGCGTTGTAGGTCGTTCCCTTTTCGGTCTCATAGCCGTGGAAATTGCGTAAATTCCAATCAATGGCGCCGACCCAGTATATATTTTGTGCGATCTGCATTGCTTTCATGGTACTTATCTCCTTTCCTTACTATTATATATATTGGTATAAATTATGATAGAGTAAAATCGGGTCATACAATGATCGACGATTTTGCGACGTGCAAAAAATCTGCCGCCGGCCGAAGGCGTTGCCCTTGCAATCGATTTGCGCCTGCCGCGGCCTTGCAACTTGCAAATATTATAAACGAAAGGGGTAAAATGCGCAAGGGTTTTGCATGAAATACGCAAAAAAAAGAAAAATGGCGGTAATTTCCGCGCAAAAAAGTGAAAAAAAACGGAAGGGGGATAAAAATCGATTGACAATGAAAAAGGAATATGATAAACTTTAAAAACACACCGCCGATGGTGTGATTTTTTTGCATGGAGTTTTTAGAAAGATGGCTGCCATTAACAGAACGAAAATAACGTTTGAATGCACCGAATGCAAGCACAGAAATTATGACAATATGAAGAATAAGAAGAACGATCCGGAAAGATTGCAGCTTAAAAAGTATTGTCCTTTCTGCAAGAAGCATACCGTACACAAAGAATCCAAATAACGGAAACGGACGGGCCGAGGGGGAAAGTTCGGCTCTGTCACAAAAATAGCAGAGGTTAAAATGAAAGCGAAAACAGCTGTAAAAAAGCCCAACATATTTGTGCGGATGGGCAGAAAGATCAAAGAAGTTTTTTCTGAGCTTAAAAAAGTGACCTGGCCTACGTTCGGCAAGGTCGTCAAATCCACGGGCGTGGTCATTGCGGTCGTGCTCGTATTTTTGATCGTGTTTACCGCAATCAATTACGGACTGAATACGTTGCTCGGGCTGATCACGAATCTGGCATAAACTGCGCGGTTGCCGCGCGGCGTTTTGCCGCTGTCGCAAAGTCGCGCATCATAAGGGGAGCTTATGGAAAATTCTCTTGAAAGTCAGGCGAAGTGGTACGTCCTCCATACTTATTCCGGGTATGAGATGATGGTCAAGGACAGCCTGGAAAAATTGATTGAAAACAATAACCTGAAAGACAATATCTTTGATTTGAAGATCTTGATGGAACAGACCATTGAAGAGAAGAACGGCAAGCGGAAGGTCGTGGAAAGAAAACTTCTGCCCTGCTATGTCTTTATTAAAATGATCTATACCAATCAGGTTTGGTATCTTGTAACGAATACGCGCGGCGTAACGGGATTTGTCGGACCGCAGGGCAGGCCGCTTCCCTTGAAAGAGGAGGAAGTGCGCAAGATGCAGTTGGAGAGCCGTCCGATCGAGGCGGATTTTGCGGTCGGCGACGACGTGAGCATCGACGCAGGCCCGCTGGCAGGATTCGTCGGTAAAGTAAAGGAACTCAACGATACGGCGCAGAAAGCGAAGGTAAACGTCCTGATGTTCGGGAGAAATACGGACGTGGAAGTGGAATACCTGCAACTGCGCAAGATCAATACGGCGCAGGATGCGGCGGCGGACGCTAAGCCGCAAGAATAAAGAATGGCCGCAGCAAAAACGCGGAAAGGCGAGTGCCTGCAAGGCGCGGAACAAAAAAACGGGGAAGCGCTGCAAGAGGAGCCTGTTTTTTCAGGAAGCGTTTTTTGAAGCGGAACGCAAGCATACATTTTGCGAATAAAGGCGCAGGCCTTTGTTTAATAAGTGGGAGAAGCGCAAATATTCAGGGCGCTTTGTTAAAACCACAATCCAGGAGGAGAACTTATGGCTAAAAAAATCACTGCGGTAGTTAAATTGCAGCTGCCCGCAGGTAAAGCTACCCCGGGTCCCCCCGTCGGTTCGACGCTCGGTCCGCACGGAATCAATATTCCCGGCTTTACCAAAGAATTCAACGCGAAAACTGCCGATCAGGCGGGGCTTATCATCCCCGTTGTCATCACTATTTATCAGGACAGATCGTTTACGTTTATTCTGAAAACGCCGCCCGTACCCGTGCTTATCAAGAAAGCGTGCAAGATCGAGAGCGGAAGCGCGAGACCGAACCGCGACAAAGTTGCAAAACTTACCGCCGCACAGGTTGAAGAGATCGCGAAGCTCAAAATGCCCGACCTGAACACCACGCTGCTCGAAAGCGCAAAGAGCATGGTAAAGGGTACTGCTCGCAGTATGGGTATCACGGTAGAAGAGTAAATAAGGAGAATGTGGGAGAGAAATTTTCTCGTCGGTACCACAAGGAGGTAAATAAGAATGAAATACGGGAAAAAATATGCCGACAGCTTGAAGGCATACGATCGTTCCAAATTATACGACGCAAACGAAGCGCTTGCTCTTGCCGTCGATACCGCGAAAGCAAAATTTGACGAAACAATCGAACTGCACGTCCGTTTGGGCGTCGATCCTCGTCAAGCGGATCAGCAGGTCCGCGGCGTGCTTGTTCTTCCGAACGGCACAGGTAAGACCAAAAAAGTTTTGGTCATCGCAAAGGGCGAACGTGCGGACATCGCGCAGCAGGCCGGTGCCGATTTTGTCGGCGCAGAGGAAATGATCCAGAAGATCCAGACGGAAAACTGGTTTGATTTTGACGTTGTGATTACGACCCCCGACATGATGGGCGTCGTCGGACGTATCGGTAAAGTGCTCGGCCCGAAAGGTTTGATGCCGAACCCGAAGTCCGGTACTGTCACGATGGACGTTGCCAAAGCGGTTGCGGAAGTGAAAGCCGGTAAAGTCGAATACAGATTGGACAAGACGGCGATCATTCACTGCCCGATCGGAAAGAAGAGCTTCGGAAAGGAAAAACTTTTGGAAAACTTCACGGCTCTGATGGATGCGATCGTAAAGGCGAAACCCGCTTCGGCGAAGGGCCAGTATATCAAGAGCGTCGCTGTTTCCAGCACGATGGGCCCCGGCGTCAAGATCAATTACGCGAAACTGTAAGGAAACAGGGTAACGGTTTCAAAAAGAAACCGGATCCGGATTCTTTTTGCGGAAATTTGCAAAAAGGCTGCAAAAACATTTGACAGATCGCCCGATCGGCGGTATACTGTTTGAGAAAAATTGAATCGTTGATTGCCGCAGAAGGCAGGCACCGCAAGGTTTAATCGTAGCGATACGGCCCGCTCAGGTGATAAGTCGAACGGATTGCATGATTTTGCATTCAAGTCCTTATGCCGCGCGGCATGAGGACTTTTTTATTGCAAAGCGGGGGCGGCGAGCGTAAAAAATCTGCCGCGCAGCGCTTTGGCAGGCGCGAAGGCAGTCGGCTTTTTGATTGTTCTTTGCAAAAATATTACAGGAGGTAAAAACATTGTCAGCTAACTTAGAGGCGAAAAAGCAGATCGTGGAAGAGATCAAGGAAAAGATTTCCAACAGTAAGTCGGTCGTGTTTGTCGATTATAAGGGACTTACGGTTGCGGAAGTTTCCGAACTTCGCAATAAGTTCAGAGCGGCGGGTGTCGAGTACAAAGTGTATAAAAACACGTTGGTTCGCAAGGCACTCAACGAATTGGGCGTTTCTGCTTTCGATAATGACTTGAACGGCCCTACGGCGACCGCATTCAGCCCCGACGAAACGGCGGCGGCGAAGATCTTTGCGGAAGCGGTAAAGGCTATGCCGGAAAAGGTGATTCCGAAGAGCGCTTACGTCGACGGCGCGTACATCGACGCTAAGGGCATCAAAGCACTCGCGGATATGCCTTCCAAGGAAGAACTCATTGCAAAGATGCTCGGTTCCATGCAGGCGCCGATCGCCAATTTTGCGGGAGTGCTTTCTGCAATGCTCAGAGGAGTCGTGGTCGCGCTCAACGCGATCGCGGAAAAGAAGGGAGCGTAATTCGCACCCGAAAGATTGCGGCGTAAGCCGCCGCCGGTCCGCCGCGGCGTAAAAGAGCGCGGAAAAATCAAATTTAGAAAATTTTCGGAGGAAATTAAAAATGGCTGATATCGCTAAGTTTATCGAAGAGATCAAAGGTATGACGGTTGTTGAGCTCAACGAGCTCGTAAAGGCTTTGGAAGAGGAGTTCGGCGTAAGCGCTGCTGCTCCCGTTGCTGTTGCTGCTGCTCCCGCTGCTGGCGCTGCTGCTGAAGCTGTGGAAGAAAAGACGGAATTCACTGTGAAATTGAAGGACATCGGCGCTAAGAAGATCGAAGTTATCAAAGCTGTCCGTGAATTCACTTCTTTGGGCCTCGCAGAAGCAAAGGCTTTGGTTGAAGGCCTCGGCGTGATCAAAGAAGGCGTCAACAAGGAAGAAGCAGACAAGATCGCTGCTCGCATGAAGGAAGCCGGCGCAGAAGTTACGATCGACTAATTTTGAAAAGCGGTAAGCGCTTTCAATCAAGTCCGATTTGAAAAGTGTTTTCCTTGCACAAAGCGAAAACACGGCAAAAGGAGAGAAAACTCTCCCGCAAAACGTTGCGGGAGGGTTTTTTGTTGTCTTGTTCCTGTTGCTGTCCAAAAAGATTTGCTTTTTTTCCGCCGCGCGTTGCATGAACGGAGCAACGTTTCTCCTTTTTTCCGCTTCGATCGCTCGGCAGGCTCTTTTGTCTTGCGGGGAGTGTGCTTCTTGCGGTTTACCCTTGGTGTGTGTTTCAAAATTCGGGCCCGCTTCGCTCGGCAGGATCGTTTGCCTTGCAGGAACCGTTCAGCGGATTTTGTTTGACGGTTTTTATATTTATTCAGCGCCGTATCGTAAGTATATAAACGAGGATTCACGTTATCTTATTGCGTTTTTAAGTACTTAAAAATACTATATTATATGAAAAAACTTGTATATTTTTTGGTTTTTCAGATTTGATTTCTTGCAAACGTTAACAATTTGTGCTAAAATAATAAACGGTTCAAAATTCATGATCGAGAAACAAAAGGAGGAAATTTTATGAAGAAACGGGTCATGCTTTTCGTGGCTTTGCTGGCGTGCGTTGCGGTTTGCGCGTTCGGCCTTGCCGCCTGTGAAGAGAGCAGTTCTTCCGGCAAACATATGCACGATTACGGTACCGATTGGGAAGCGGACGAAGAGTATCATTGGCATGAATGTCAAAATCCGGGCTGCGATCAGAAGATCGCAGACAAGCAGGCGCATACGGACGAAGACGGGGACGGAAAATGCGATGTCTGCGGCTATGCAATGGCGGCGGCAGCGCATACGCATGAACTTGTTTATGTGGAAGAGCGCGCGGCGACGTGTGACGCGGAAGGAAACATCGGGTATTATGTCTGCGAAAGCTGCGGCAAATATTTCTCGGACGCGGCGGGTCAAAGCGAGATCGCGGACGAGGGGAGCGTCGTCATACCCAAATCGCATACGCTGACAAAGGTGGATGCGGCGGCTGCGTCTTGCACGAAGGAAGGGAACATCGAGTATTATGTCTGCGAAAGCTGCGGCAAATATTTTTCGGACGCGGCGGGACAGAACGAAATCGTGGACAAGGAAAGCGTCGTGCTTGCGAAAACAAATCATACCTATGTAGACGGGACTTGCACGGGATGCGGCTATACGCCGACTGTGGGCCTTGAGATGAATGTGGGCGATGATTGTTGTTATGTGGACGGGATCGGCAGCGTGGAGGATACGGAGATCTATTTGCCTACGGAATACGAAGGATTGCCCGTTAAAGGAATCAGTACCGCTGCCTTTCAATATTGTTCCATTACGAGCGTGACCATTCCGGAAGGGTATGAAACGATCTCAGCGGAAGCATTTGCGGGTTGTTATAATCTGACGAAAATCAACTTACCCGATAGTGTTACATATGTCGGAAGCGATGTTTTTAAAAATTGCGGCACCGGTGTAATAGAAACAGAAGATGGAGTAAATTATGTAGGGAAATGGGCTGTAAGCTGTGATGCATCGATTACCGAGGCAAATTTGCGCAGCGATACGGTTGGAATTGCGCAAAAAGCATTTTATAATTGCAGCGCTTTGACAACAGTAAATTTACCGGAAAATTTAAAATATATAAACGAGAGTGCATTCAGTCATTGTAAGAACCTATCCAACGTCGTGTTGCCGACGGGCTTGCTCGAGATCGGCGCGTTTGCGTTCCAGGGATGCGAGGCGTTTACAGAGATTTTGATCCCTAATGGCGTAACAAGGATTGAGGATTATACATTCTCCAAGTGTACGGGCTTAAAAACCGTGGATCTCGGCAGCGGGGTCGAGTATATCGGTTGGAATGCTTTTGAATATTGCGCTATGGAGTCCTTGACGATCGGGGACAGCGTCAAGACCATCTGTAAGTACGCTTTTTATGAGTGTTCTTCTTTGAAAACGGTGATGCTTGGGAGCGGACTCGAATATATCATGTCGTATGCGTTCGGGCAGTGCACTTCTATAACAAGTTTCGTATACAACGGCACAAAAACAGAATGGTTCCAGATTACAAAAGAAAGCGGTTGGGGGGTCAACAAAAATATCGTGAGCGGAAAAAATTTCAGCGGTCTTTCTGCTTGGTAAAATGAGCGTTTTCTTGGCAAAAATAAAAAAGGACGGATTCATCTCCGTCTTTTTTTATGCGCCGTATGCAATGAAAAGAAGGGAAAAGCGAAAAAGGAGTTGAAAAGCAAAATAGAGTAGGGTATAATGGAACCAATACGATCGTAATGCGGAGGGAATATGAACGCAGGAAAGAAAAAGGCATTGGTATTTGCGATCAGTTTTCTGTTGGCGCTTGCGCTGACGTATGTGGCTTGGCTGGCAGGATATCTGACTGCTTCGGCGGATACGTTGGCATGGAATATCCTTGCGTGTATCATCGGCGGCATCGTGATCGCCGTCATGGTCGTCAATTTGTGTATGGCCGGCGCATTTAAGAAAAAAATGAACGCGATGGATATGCGCGCTGGGTATGAGTGGAGCAAACAGGTGCAAAAGGAGATCGAACGGGATTATCGGCGCGCGGAAAAAGCGGTTTTTCGCCTGCTCGCCGTCGGATACGTGTATGCCGTAACCGTTTTGGCGCTTTTGCTGCTGTTTCTGTTCTGTATCGGGCGCGGACACAACAACGCGGCTATCGTCTCTGCAATCGCCGGGATTTTTTTGCTGTCCGGCATTATAAACGCTCTGCTGATGCCCGGCGATTCGCCGATGCCGGAAAACGGACTTTTATTGGACGAAAAGAAATATCCGCTTCTTAGAGAGACAGCTTTCCGTGCGGCGAAAGCGGTCGGATATACGGGCGGAATTTTGCTCTTTCTGTCTTCGGACGGAATCTCGATCAACCAATACCGCGGCAACGCGCTCGTCTTTCTCAATCCCGTCGAGGTAAATCTGCTGACGAGGGAGGAATTGTATACCGTATTTTTGCATGAGTTCGGGCATATCGTCAATATCGATATATCTCGGTTTCATCGGTTTTCCAAGGCGGCGGCCACTTGGGGAGATACGACCAATATGGGCTTTTTAGGCGGTCTGTTTTTGTCGGCGTTCGGGCAGAAAATCATGCTTTCGATCGCGCTGTACGATCTGCTCGCTTCGCGCTATCATGAAATCCGGGCGGATGAAGTGGTTGCAAAATTCGGCGACGCGCAAACGTACATCAATGCGACGTCCAAAGCGGATATGTATTTGCGTTTTCAGCAAATGCCGCAGAGGGAACTTTCGTATGATATTTACGAAAACGAACAGCCGCCGAAAGATCTGATGACAAAGGAGCTGGAAACCTTCTGTGCGTATCGGGAAAAGTATCGCGATCGGTGGCTGGAACAGATGAAAAAGGAGCTTCCGGCGCGCGTGAGTTCGCACCCGACCTTTCGGATGCGGATGGAGAATGCGGGCGTTGCCGCGTTCGACGATTTGACGCGGGAAACGGACGGTGCGTACATTGCCGAGCAGAAGGCGTTTCTTGCGGAGGGGGACAAGCAGCTTTGCGAGGTGATCAAAGGAAACTACGGCGAATACCGCAAGCAGATGTATCAGGAAAGGAAAGAGCAGATGGAGCGGTATGACGCAGCGAAAGCGGCGGGGGAAGAGCTTTCCAACGACGAGCTGATGCGCAGCATGAAGGCCTTTTACGGGATCGATGACGGGAAAGTGCGGGAAATTGCCGAAGGAATGTTGCAAAAGGATCCCGATGCGGCGTTCGGGCATTATTACCTCGGCGGATTGCTGTATGATGCGGACGATCCGGCGTGCGTGGAGCATTTTTACGCGGCGGCGAAGTCGAATCGCAATCTTGCAGAAGAGTGCATGGACTGTGTCGGTCGGTTTGCGCTGAAAACGGGCGACGCCGAGTTGCTGGAACGGTACCGCTCGGACGTTGCCGATATCGTGCAAAAGGCGATCGAAGAAGGGCAGCAGACGGTTTGGAACAAAAAGACGGTTTTGCGGGAGTGCTCGCTGCCGAAGGAAAAGAAAGACGAGATCGTCGAAAAGATACGATCGCTGTGTTCGGACGAGGTAACGGCGATCTATCTGGCGAGTTTCGGGGAAGGGAACGAGCAGTGCCACATGGTCTTGCTCGAATACGCGAAGGGCGTTTCCGGTGAAAAACAGTACGAGGTGTATCAAAAAACGTATGCGTATCTGGACTGCATCGGACAGGAGGATTTTACTTTATACGATTCTCATTTCCGCCGGGAGCTGAAAGCAATGCAACGGGATCCGCAATTTAAGGTTTATTCCAAAACATAAAGGGCTTTGCCGCGGTTTCGGCGGGACTTTGCGGATCGACGGCGGTCTTTGCCGCGAAACGGATCTTGCTTTTGCAGTCTGAGCGTATCCTTCCGTGCATGCGCTTTGCGCTTTTCTGCCGCTCTATATAAGGCGGAGCAAGCGGAAAGTTTAAAAAAATGCCGATTTTTGCCGAAAAACGGGGCGGCGGCGGGGAAGGATAAAAAGAAGAAAAAAGGGCTGATTTTTCAAAAAAACTTTGAAAAATCAGCCCTTTTTGTTTGACTTATCTTGACGGATATGGTATTATAACTAAGCTGTGTAATAGGGTTGAGGTATAAAGTTACTTCAAACGCATTGGGTTGCGAGGATAAATACAGCACAATCGCGCCCTTTGCGAAGATAATTTATGCCGACAAATGTGGAGGCTTGACCTCTGCGACTAACCGAAGTACAGCCATTCAATAGTTTTATCGAATGGTTTTTTATTTTCTGCGGTACTTCGACACACACGGCACAGTTGACAGAAAGTTAGTATAAAAACGGAGGAATCTTTCAAAAATGGCAAGTCAGAAAATCAGAATCAAACTCGTTGCCTACGATCATGAACTCGTAGATTTGGCGGCACAGCGCATTGTAGACGCGATGCAGAAATCGGGCGCAAAGATCAGCGGACCCATTCCGCTGCCCACGGAAAAGGAAATCGTTACGATTCTCCGTTCGCCCCATAAATATAAGGACAGCCGCGAGCAGTTCGAGATCCGCACGCATAAGAGGATCATCGACATTTACAGTCCCAACGCAAAACTTTTGGACAGCGTTCATCTGCCCGCCGGCGTTGATATCAAGATCAAACTGTAACCGATTCGGTTTTCCGTATTCGATATAGGTTTTCTGTATTAGTATATAGAAAAAGCAAGCGGAAAAGAACACAAAAGCAAAAAAAGAGAATGCAGCGTTTGCTGCGGACAAAAAAGCCAGCCGCTTTTTTGAAAAAACAGTCAAGAAATACTTTGTTTCGTCAAGGTATTCGAAAATATACTTTAAGGAGTGAACTTTATCTATGAATAAAGCAATCATCGGACGGAAAGTCGGAATGACGCAGATCTTTACTCCGGAAGGGAAAGTGATCCCCGTAACGGTAGTGGAAGCAGGTCCCTGCCCCGTAGTACAGATCAAAACGGTTGAAAAAGACGGATATGCCGCATTGAAGCTCGGTTTTGACGAAACCAGCGAAAAGCGCGTGAACAAGCCCGAACTCGGCCAGTTCAAAAAGGCCGGCGTGAAACCGCAGAAGGTACTCAAAGAGTTCCGCCTTGCAGACCTGTCTTCGTACGAAGTGGGCAAGGACGTAACGGTCGAGGCTTTCAAAGAGGGCGAGAAAGTGGACGTCGTCGGAACGACGAAAGGTCACGGATTTTCCGGCGTTATCAAGAAATGGAATCAGCATCGCCTCAAAGAGACGCACGGCGTAGGCCCTGTACACAGGGAAGTCGGTTCGTTCGGTTCCATCAACCCTGCGAGAGTATTCAAGCAGATGCACATGCCCGGACAGTACGGTCACGAAAGAGTTACCGTGCAGAATCTCGAAGTCGTGAAAGTGGACGTTGCGAGAAACGCGCTGCTCATCAAGGGAGCGATCCCCGGACCGAAAGGCAGCATCGTCACGGTCAGTGACAGTGTCAAGTCCAAATAAGGAGAGAAAGAGAAATGCCTAGCGTAAAGATATATAAAATGGATGGTTCGGAAGCGGGCGAAATGCAGCTTTCCGACAAGATTTTCGGCGCAGAATACAACGAACCGTTGATTCATCAGGCAGTTGTTACGCGTCTTGCGAACGAGAGACAGGGCACGAAGAGCACGCTTACCCGTACGGAAGTGCGCGGGGGCGGCGTAAAACCTTGGAGACAGAAGGGAACGGGCCGTGCGCGTCAGGGTTCGATCCGCGCTCCGCAGTGGATCAAGGGCGGCGTAGTGTTCGCGCCCAAGAGCAGAGATTTCTCCAAAAAGATGAATGTGGAAGCAAAGCGCGGCGCACTGTTCTCCGCTCTTTCCAAGAAAGTTGCCGACGGCGAGCTGATCGTCGTGGACAAGTTGGAAGTTTCCGCACCCAAGACGAAAGAAATGGTGAAATTCGTCAATGCGCTCAAATTGGATAAACGCACGGTCGTCGTAATGGATACGGACGACGTGAACGTTATCCTCGCGAGCCGCAACATTGAAAATCTGAGCACCCTCCCGGTCGCGCAGATCAGCACTTATGAAGTGGTTGCCAACAGCAAAGTCGTTCTGACGAAAGGCGCGGTAGAGAAAATACAGGAGGTTTACGGAGCATAATGAGAGCGGAAGACATTATCATTAAGCCCATCCTCACCGAAAAAGGTTACGACGGGATTTCGTCGAAGAAATACACTTTTAAGGTGGCGAAGGGAGCGAACAAGACGGAGATCAAACTCGCGGTCGAAAAGCTCTTCGGGGTAAAAGTAGAGAGCGTAAACACATCCAACGTACGCGGAAAGTTGAAGAGAATGGGCAGAAACGAAGGGTTGACTGCCTCCTACAAAAAGGCGATCGTTCAGCTTACCGATGACAGCAAGCCGATTGAATATTTCAATTCGCTGTCTTAATGTGAGTTAAACCGGAGGAACACAGTAAAATGGCTATTAAAAGATATAAACCGACATCCGCGGCGCGCCGTTTCATGACGGTCCATGCGTACGATGAAATCACCGAGACGAAGCCCGAGAAATCGCTCGTCGAGGACATGAGAAAGTCCGGCGGAAGAAATAACCAGGGTAAGATTACCGTTCGTCACATCGGCGGCGGCAACAGACGCAAATATCGTATCATCGATTTCAAGAGAAATAAGGACGATATCCCTGCAACCGTAAAGAGCATTCAGTACGATCCGAACCGCAGCGCAAACATCGCGCTTTTGCAGTATGCGGACGGCGAAAAGAGATACATTCTCGCACCCGTAGGGTTGAACGTGGGCGACACGGTCGTATCCGGAGCGAATGCGGACATCAAAGCGGGCAACTGCCTGCCGTTTGAAAACATTCCCGTCGGTACGATGGTGCACAACATCGAGCTCAAACCCGGCAAGGGCGGCCAGGTAGCGAGATCTGCCGGCATTTCCGCGCAGCTGATGGCAAAAGAAGGCGCTTTCGCGACCTTGAAGATGCCCAGCGGCGAAATGCGTCTGGTTCCGCTGTCCTGCCGCGCGACGATCGGCCAGGTCGGTAACGTGGAACACGAGATCATCGCGATCGGTAAAGCGGGCAAAACGCGCCACATGGGCACGAAGCCGACGGTACGCGGTTCCGTCATGAACCCGAACGATCACCCGCACGGCGGCGGCGAGGGCAAGAGCCCTGTCGGCCATGCTGGTCCTATGACTCCTTGGGGCAAACCGGCGCTCGGTTACAAGACCAGAAAGAAGAAGAACGTTACCAATAAGTTCATTCTGAAACGGATCAATTAAGGGAGGATCAACTGAAATGAGCAGAAGCGTAAAGAAAGGGCCTTACGTTGAGGCGAGACTTCTCAAAAGAGTGGAAGATCTCAACGCGGCGAACGATAAAAAAGTATTGAAAACGTGGTCGAGAGCATCGACGATCTTCCCGCAGATGGTAGGACACACGATTGCGGTGCACGACGGCAGAAAGCACGTTCCCGTATACATTACGGAAGACATGGTGGGCTGCAAGCTCGGCGAGTTCGCACCGACCAGAACCTTCAAAGGCCACGCGGGCGGAAAGACGACCGCTGCCAAGAAGTAAAGGAGGGTGAGAGGCAATGGCGAAGAATACTCGTGAAAAGACGAAAAGAATCGCGGAAAATAAGGACAAACGTCCGTATGCAACCGCAAGACATATCCGTATGTCTCCTTATAAGGTACGCAGAGCGCTCACGCTGATTCGCGGCAAGAGCGTCAACGAGGCGGCGGCGATTTTGGAATACGCCACCATCGTATCGGCAGAACCTGTTCGGAAAGTACTCCTTTCCGCAGCGGCAAACGCGGAACACAACTTCGGAATGGACAGAGGCGATCTGATCGTAGCCGAAGCGTTTGCGGATCAGGGACCGACGCTCAAAAGAATGAACCCCGTATCGAAGGGCAGAGCGCATTCCATCCTCAAAAGAACCAGCCACATCACGGTAGTACTGGATGTACAGAGTAAGTAAGGAGAGTTCGCAATGGGACAGAAAGTTAATCCACACGGTTTGAGAGTCGGCGTGATCAAGAGCTGGGACACCCAGTGGTATGCCGACAAAAAGGATTTCGGCAAAAATCTGAAAGAGGATTACGAGATCCGCAAATTCATTAAAAACAAATATTATGCCGCGGCAATCAGCAAGATCACCATTGAAAGAGCCGCAAACAGGATCGTAGTCACCGTGTTCACGGGCAGACCGGGCGTTCTGATCGGCAAGGCAGGCGCGGAGATCGAAGTGATCAAAAAAGATCTCTCCAAGCTCACGAGCGGCAAGAATATCGTTATCAACGTAACGGAAGTTCGCAAACCCGATTCCGACGCGCAGCTCGTTGCGGAAGGCGTTGCGCAGCAGCTGGAAAAACGTATGTCGTTCCGCCGCGCAATGAAGCAGGCGATCGGCAAGGCGATGCGTTCGGGCGTCAAGGGCGTCAAGATGATGGTTTCCGGCCGTCTGGACGGCGCGGAGATCGCGCGCTGCGAGCAGTATCATGAGGGTTCCATCCCTTTGCAGACGCTGCGTGCGGACATCGATTACGGTGTTGCCGAAGCGCACACGACGTTCGGTATGATCGGCGTTAAGGTCTGGATCTACAAAGGCGAAATCCTCAGAGCCAAGACGCAGGAAGGAGGAGAGCAGTAATGTTAATTCCGAAGAGAGTAAAGAGAAGAAAACAGCATCGCGGTACCATTAAAGGGCAGGCGAACAAGGGCAACAAAGTCGCATACGGCGAGTTCGGCCTTGTCGCAGTCGACGGCGCGCGCATCACGTCCCGCCAGATCGAAGCGGCCCGTATCGCGATGACGAGATTTATCAAACGTGGCGGTCAGGTCTGGATCGATATTTTCCCGCACAAACCGATCACGCGCCACCCCGCCGAGTCCCGTATGGGTTCCGGTAAAGGCGCCGTGGAATATTGGGTAGCGGTCGTAAAACCGGGCAGAGTGCTGTTCGAAATGGCAGGCGTTCCCGAAGACGTAGCGCGCGAAGCGATGCGCCTTGCAGGACATAAGTTGCCCATCAAGACAAAGTTCATGCTGAAAGGCCAGGTAAACCCCGTAACGGGAGTGATGCCCGAAGGCAGTGAAAAAATAACAGAAGGCGGTGAAGGTTAATGAAAGGGAAAGAACTTCACAACATGACTGATCAGGAGCTTCAAACCAAATTGGGCGAGCTCAAAACGGAACTTTTCAACCTCCGTTTCCGTCATGCTTCGGGACAGCTCGACAATCCGATGACGATCGTGTCCTGCAAGAAAGACATCGCGCGCGTGAATACGGTGATCCGCGAGAGAGAGATCAAGTCGAGGGTTTAAGGAAGGTAGATAGTCATGGAAAGAAATTTAAGAAAAGAAAGAGTCGGGCTTGTCGTATCCGACAAAATGGATAAGACGATCGTCGTAGCGATCGTAGATAAGAGCAAGCATCCGCTGTATAAGAAAACGATCACCAAGACCAAGAAGGTCAAGGCCCACGATGAAGCGAACGAATGCGTGGTCGGCGATAAAGTGCGCATTGTAGAAACGAGAAAGCTCAGCAAAGACAAATGCTGGCGCGTTGCCGAAATCGTCGAAAAGGCGAAGTAAGAGTATAAGGAGAGTAGAGCCATATGATACAACCACAGACAAGGCTTAAAGCGGCCGACAATTCCGGCGCGAAAGAGCTTATGTGCATACGGGTTCTGGGCGGTTCGTTCCGCAAGAGCGGAAACATCGGCGACGTGATCATCGCCAGCGTTAAAACCGCAACGCCGGGCGGCGCAGTGAAAAAAGGCGAAGTCGTCAAGGCAGTTATCGTCAGAACCAGCAAAGGCATTCGCAGAGCGGACGGAACGTACATTCGTTTCGATGAAAATGCCGCTGTCATTATAGATAACCAGAAACAGCCCAGAGGGACCCGTATTTTTGGGCCCATCGCGAGAGAATTGAGGGATAAAGATTACATGCGTATCATTTCCCTTGCTCCCGAAGTGCTGTAAGGAGGATTGCGCAATGAACGTTAAACTGAATGATACCGTAGTCGTCATGACGGGTAAAGACGCGGGCAAAACGGGCAAAGTGGTATCCACTTCCCCGAAGGCAAACCGCGTGACCGTACAGGGCGTCAATCTCCAAAAGAAACATAAAAAAGCAAGAAAGGCTACCGACGTATCCGGGATCGTAGAGCGCGAAGGCGCGATCGACGCGTCCAACGTGATGGTCATCTGCGATAAGTGCGGCAAAGCCACGAGAGTGAAGCATTCTTTCGTAGAAGTGGACGGAAAGATGAAAAAAGTTCGCGTCTGCAAATGCGGTGCCGTGTTAGACAAGACCTACAAGAAACAGACGAAAGCAGCGGCTGCGAAGACGGAAGAAGCTCCCAAGAAGAGAACGCGCAAGCGTACTGCGAAGGCGGAAGCTGCAGCAGAAGAGAAGAAGGACTGAGGCGAGGTAAATCCAAATGGCAGAAAAAGTGTATAAAAACAGAGTCAGGGAAGCGTACGAAAACGAAGTCGTACCGTATCTCGTCAAGAAGTTCAATTACAAGAACATCAACGAGGTTCCCAAGCTCGTCAAGATAGTGATCAATTCCGGACTGGGCGACATCAAGGACAACGCGAAGAGCGTTCAGATCGCACACGACGAATTGAAGGCGATTTCCGGTCAGAAACCCGTAATCACGAAAGCGAAAAAATCCGTTGCAAACTTCAAAGTGCGTGAAGGTATGTCGATCGGTTTGAAAGTGACGCTCCGCAAGGACAGAATGTACGAATTTTACGACAAATTCGTGTCGATCGCGCTTCCGCGCGTGCGTGACTTCCGCGGCGTGTCCGCCGATTCCTTCGACGGCAGGGGAAATTACGCGATGGGCGTGAAAGAACAGCTTATTTTCCCGGAAATTTCGTACGATCAGGTCGAAAAGATTCGGGGCTTTGATATCTGCTTCGTGACAACCGCGAAGACGGACGAAGAAGCGAAAGAGCTTCTCGGGGCGATGGGAATGCCCTTCAAGAAATAAGGAGAAACGGACACATGGCTAAAAAATCGATGATCAATAAACAGCAGAGAACGCCGAAATATTCCACAAGAGCATATACGAGATGCAGCATTTGCGGACGTCCGCACGCAGTATTGCGTAAATACGGCATCTGCCGTATCTGCTTCCGTAACTTAGCGTACAAGGGTCAGATCCCCGGCGTGAAAAAGGCGAGCTGGTAAGGAGGCACATCATGACAGATCCCATTGCAGATATGCTTACAAGAATCCGGAACGCAATCACCGCGAAACATGAAACGGTGGAGATTCCCGGATCCAATATGAAAAGAGCGATCGCGTCGATCCTTTTGGACGAAGGTTTCGTAAAGAACGTAGAGTTTGTCGACGACGGGCTTTCGGGCAAGATCGTGATCGCGCTCAAATACACGGAAGACAATCAGTCGGTTATTTCCGGCTTGAAGAGAGTTTCCAAGCCCGGACTGCGCACGTATTCCGGCGCGGAAAAGATGCCCAAAGTGTTGGGAGGACTCGGAACGGCAATCGTTTCCACCTCCAAAGGAATAATGACGGATAAACAGGCAAAAGCGGCCAACGTCGGCGGCGAAGTGCTCTGTTTCGTCTGGTAAGGAGGCAACGAATGTCCAGAATAGGAAAAATGCCTGTTGCGATCCCCGCAGGCGTTACGGTTGACGTCAAGGACGGAAAAATGACCGTAAAGGGCCCGAAAGGAACGCTGGAACAGGAAATCGATACGAGAATTTCCGTCGCGGTGGAAAACGGCCACGCTGTTTTGACGCGCGCGAACGATTCCAAAGAACTGAGAGCGAAACACGGTCTGTACAGGGCGCTGCTGCATAACATGGTTACGGGCGTTACGAGCGGGTACAGCAAAGGTCTCGTAATCAACGGCGTAGGTTATAAAGTGGCGAAACAGGGAAACAAGATCGTTCTCAACATCGGCTTTTCGCATCCAGTCGAATTCAGCGAAACGGACGGCATCAAATTGGATTGCCCGACGCAGACGGAAATCACGGTTTCCGGTATCGACAAAGTGAAAGTCGGACAGACGGCTGCGAACATCCGTGCGCTGCGCGAACCCGAACCGTACCACGGTTACGGCATCCGCTATAAGGATGAAGTGATCGAGCGCAAGGAAGGCAAGACTGCCGGTAAATAAAGGAGCGTAAAACATGATATCGAAAATGGATAAAAACGCGGACAGAGTGCAGCGTCATGCGCGCGTCCGCAAAAAGATAACAGGAACGGCGGAAACGCCCCGTTTCAACGTTTACAGAAGCCTCAATCACATTTACGTTCAGGTTATCGACGACGTGAAGGGAGTCACTCTCGTATCGGCGTCCACTATGGAAAAGGCCGTTAAGGAAAAGATCGCGAATCTGACCAAGACGGAAGCGGCGAAGGTCGTCGGTGCGGAAGCTGCGAAGAAAGCGCTCGCTGCCGGCATCGAAACGGTAGTGTTCGACAGAGGCGGTTACATTTACACGGGCCGTGTAAAGGGTGTGGCCGACGGCGCTAGAGAAGCCGGACTTAAATTCTGAGAGGAGAACAGGAATGGCAAGAGAAGACAGAAGACCTGCAAGAAAGCAGGAAGAAAACGACGGATTTATTAAAAAGCTCATCCAGGTCAACCGCGTAACGAAGGTTGTCAAGGGCGGCCGCAACATGCGTTTTGCCGCACTGGTCGTGGTTGGCGACGGAAAGGGCAAAGTCGGCGTAGGCGCAGGCAAGGCGAACGAAGTTCCCGAAGCGATCGAAAAGGCGACCGCGCAGGCAAAAAGAAATCTGATCACGGTTCCGATGGTCGAAACGAGCATCCCGCACGAAGTGTACGGCAGATTCGGCAGAGGGTATGTATACCTCATGCCTGCCGGACAAGGTACCGGCGTTATCGCGGGCGGTCCCGTCCGTGCGGTCATGGAAGCTGTCGGCATTAAAGATATCCGCACCAAATCCCACGGCACGAGCAATCCGGTCAACTGCGTAAAAGCGACGATCGCGGGCCTTGCGGGATTGAAGACGGTGCAGCAGGTTGCTGCGGCGCGCGGCAAGACTGTGGAAGAGATCATCGGCTAGGAGGATAAGAAAATGGCACAGATCAAAGTAACGCTTGTAAAGAGCACCATCGGCTGCACCGACACGCAGAAAGCGACCGTTGCGGCTCTGGGCTTGAAAAAGATTCGTTCTTTCCGCCTGCACGAAGACACCCCCGCAATTTTGGGGCAGATCAAAAAAGTTTCTCACCTCGTCAAGGTCGAGAAGATGTAAGGAGCTTGCAATATGAGAATAGATACGATACAGCCTGCAATCGGATCCAACAAACCCTCCAAACGGTTGGGCAGAGGGATCGGTTCGGGCCTTGGAAAAACGAGCGGCAAGGGACACAAAGGTCAGTGGGCGCGTTCGGGCGGCGGTGTCCGTCCCGGATTCGAAGGCGGTCAGACTCCGATCCACAGACGTCTTCCCAAACGCGGTTTTAACAATAAGTTCCGCAAAGAATACGTGATCGTGAACCTCTCTGCGCTCGCAAACGTGGAAGCCGGTGCGGTCGTCGATTACGAATATGTGATGGCGAACAGTCTTGCCAAACAGGTCAAGGACAATGCCGGACTGAAAGTGCTCGGTACGGGCGAATTGAAAAACGCGATCACCGTAAAAGCTGCCAAATTCTCCGCTTCCGCAAAAGAAGCGATCGAAAAGGCGGGCGGAAAAGCCGAAATCCTCTGATTTCGCTTTCCGCATCGAAAGCGGAAGGGGGAATCTTTACTCTCCGATTTCGGAGAGTCAGCCAAATTTTAGGAGATCAAGATGTTCGAGACTTTAAAGAACGCTTTTAAAGTAAAAGAGATCAGAAAAAAAATCTTTATCATGCTTTTGATTTTGCTCGTGTACAGACTGGGCTGCTACATTCCCGTTCCGGGCTTAGACAGCGCGCAGTTCTCCACGATCGTAGAAGGCAACAACTTTCTGAATCTCATGAATGCCGTCACGGGCGGCGCGCTCGCCAGCGGCACACTGTTTGCGCTCGGTATCGGGCCCTATATCAACTCGTCCATTATCATTCAGCTGCTCTGCGTCGGTATTCCCGCGCTCGAACGGCTGTCCAAACAGGGCGAGGAAGGCAAACGGAAGATCGCTCAGCTCACGCGTTATTTGACTTTACTCCTTGCGATCATTCAGGCGATCGGCATCATTATCAACTTCGGTAATGACGGCGCGATCAAATTCGCTTTCTTCTGGGATCAGAAGTGGCTCGCGTATATCTACATGACCATCATCTATTCGGCAGGCGCTCTGCTCACCATGTGGCTCGGCGAACGCATCACCGAATACGGCGTGGGCAACGGTATTTCGCTTATCATCTTCGTCGGTATCATTTCCACGGCAGGTCTCACCTTGCTGGATAAGATCATCTCGGCGTTTACGGGCGGATTCAACTTCCAGCCTTTGTTGGAAGTCATCGTGTTCTGCGTCCTGTCGGTCATCATCTTCGCGCTTATCGTAACGGTCGATCTGGCGGAACGCCGCATCCCCGTTCAGTATGCAAAGCAGGTGAAGGGCAGAAAGATGTACGGCGGTCAGTCTACGATCATCCCGATCAAGATTTCGGGCAGCGGCGTTATGCCTCTTATTTTCGCGTTTGCGATCATAAGCCTTCCCGATCTCATCATGGGATTGTTCTGGCCGAACAGCAGCGCGTATGAATGGTACGGCACCTATATCAGCAGCGGCCAAGGTTCTTGGGGCTGGGTCTATATCCTGGTGCTCTGCCTGCTGATCTTCGCGTTCTCCTTCTTCTATGCGCAGATCCAGTTTAACCCCGAAGACATTTCCAAGAGCATTCAGCAGAACGGCGGATTTATCCCCGGTATTCGTCCGGGCAGACCGACGGCAGATTATCTGAAAAAGATATCCAACCGCATCACGCTGTTCGGCGCTATCTTCCTTTCGTTGGTTGCGTTTATCCCGTCTCTCGTATTCAGTTTTGTAGGAACGGAGTTTGTGAACGTATTCTCTACGACAGGTATTTTGATCGTAGTTTCGGTTGCGCTCGAATTTGACAAAGAGTTGCAGTCCAAGCTGATGATGAAAAACTATAAAGGCTTTTTGAAATAAGCCATAAAATTTTTGCAGGCCGTTCATCGAAATAGAATTTTTCTTGGGGAAGCATGAATTGCTAAAATAGAAAAGATATTTCGAAGTGTTTACAGGGGCTGTAAAAAACAAAAAGCAAAATCCATCTTTCAAGCCCAGCGGGCGCAGGCCGATCGGCTCTGCGTGCGCGGGCGGAAAGAGATCCGAAAGGTGCCATCAAGCCGTAAGTAAGCGAAACTGACAGACAGTTGCGAGCCGAAAGACAAGCGAACCCGAGAGGCTGACCGGGCACCGGACGGGTTTCCGAAATCACGGGATTCCGCTTTCGGGCGGAACCGCAAGGAGATCATATGAATATAATTCTTCTCGGCGCGCCGGGCGCCGGCAAAGGTACGCAGGCGACGCGTATTTCGGAAAAATACAATCTGCCGCACATTTCCACGGGCGATATTTTCCGCGACAACATCCGTCGCCAAACAAAGATCGGGCTTCTTGCGAAGTCCTACACGGATAACGGAAAATTGGTTCCGGACGAAGTTACGTGCGAGATCGTAAAAGACCGCCTTCAAAACGAAGATTGCAAAGCGGGGTATCTGCTCGACGGATTTCCGCGCAACCTGTTTCAGGCGGAAGAGCTGGACAAATTCTCAAAGGTAGACGCAGTTTTAAACATCGACATCGACCTGTCGCTGCTGATGGACAGACTGTGCGGGCGCCGCGTCTGCAAGGAATGCGGAGAGAGCTATCACGTCAGTTGGCTAAACGGCAAGACGACCTGCGATCGCTGCGGCGGGGAATTGTACCAGAGAAAGGACGACAATGAAGAGACGGTCGGAAACCGCCTGAAAGTGTACAGCGAACAGACGGCGCCGTTGATTCAGTACTACACGGAAAAAGGTGTGCTCATCAATATAGACGGCATCGGCACGATCGACGAAGTATTCGCGCGGATCTGCGATGCGCTCAAAAAATAATTGCGAAAAAGCAGGCGGCAGTATGATAACGGTCAAAACGGAACAGGAGATCGAACTTCTCCGCGAATCGTGCGCGATCGTGCGCGATACGCTGCAATATGTCGGCTCGAAGATCCGTCCCGGCGTTACGACAAAGGAACTCGATTCGTATGCCTACGAATACATCTGTTCGAGAGGCGCGCAGCCTTCCTGTTTAGGGTACTGCGGATTTCCGGCGAGCATCTGCGCGTCGGTCAACGAAGAGGTGGTTCACGGGATTCCCGGCGAGCGCGTTTTGCGCGAGGGCGACATCATCAGCGTGGATCTGTGCGCGTATAAGAACGGATTTCACGGGGATGGCGCGAGGACGTTTGCGGTCGGAGAGATCGACGCGGAAAAGAAGAAACTGATCCGCGTGACGGAAGAATGTTTCTTCAAAGCGATCGAGAATCTGCGTGCCGGTACGCCGCTGTTCGATATCGGCGCGAGCGTGCAAAAGCATGCGGAAGAGAACGGTTTTTCCGTCGTGCGCGAGTACGTGGGGCACGGGATCGGCAGAGAGATGCACGAAGATCCGTCCGTTCCGAATTTCGGAAAGCGCGGCACGGGCGTGCGTCTGAAAGCGGGCACGGTGCTCTGCATCGAACCGATGATTTTGGCCGGAAAGCGCGACGTGCGCGTGTTGGAGGACGGCTGGACGGCGGTAACGCTGGACAAAAAGCCTGCGGCGCACTATGAAAACACGGTAGTTGTCCGCGAAGACGGAGTAGAAATTCTCACTCTGTAAAGCCTGCGCGGAACGGGAGCGGGAATGAAAGTGCAAAACCCCGAGATCGGCGGCATTGCGAAGAGCCGTGCCGGGCGAGATAAAGGCCGGTTGTATCTGATCGTGGGACTTACGGACGAAGCGGTATTGCTGGCGGACGGAAAGTACAGGCCGGCAGAAAAACCAAAGAGCAAAAACAGAAAGCACGTCGAGCTTTTGCCGTATTTTTATCCGGAGATAACGGACCGGCTGGGGCAGGGCAAAGACGAAAACAGTGAGATCCGCGCCGCGCTGATAAAAGCGGCGGAGGGCGCAGAAAAAAAATAAAGGCGGAGGGAGTATTGTGTCCAAAGACGACGTAATCGAAACCGAAGGCAAGATCGTGGAAGCGCTGCCGAACGCAACGTTCAAAGTGGAACTTTCCAACGGGCATGTCATTACAGCGTATATTTCGGGAAAACTTCGGATGAATTATATCCGTATTATTCCGGGCGATACGGTAAAGCTGGAAATGAGTCCGTACGATCTGACCAAGGGCAGAATCACATGGCGCAGCAAATCGTAACCGCAGCAAACTATTTTTTCAAGGATTCACAGACAAAGAGTTTGAACCAAGTATTTTTTCGGAGGAAACAAAAATGAAAGTTAGACCGTCAGTAAAGCCGATGTGCGACAAATGCAAAGTCATCAAAAGAAACGGTAAAGTAATGGTAATCTGTTCCAAGAACAAGAGCCATAAGCAAAGACAGGGCTAAACGCGAAAACAATCTCAAACGCATACTTTTTCTGCGCGCATTCCAAAGTATCGGCGCAAAAAGGGCGTTTGAACGGAATATAGATACGAATAAAGAATAAAAAAATCCAAACGGAGGTCAACAGGACAAATGGCACGTATTGCCGGTGTAGATTTACCCAGAGAGAAACGGGTGGAAATCGGGCTTACCTATATATACGGAATAGGTCTTACCACGTCGAAGCAGATTTTGGCTGCGACGGGCATCAATCCCGACACGAGAGTCAAAGATTTGGACGAAAACGACGTATCCAAATTGAGAGAATATATCGATCACAACCTTCGCGTAGAAGGCGAACTTCGCAGCGAAGTGAACTTGAATATCAAGCGTCTGATGGAAATCGGATGCTATCGCGGAATCCGTCACAGAAAGGGACTTCCCGTTCGCGGTCAGAGCTCCAAGAGAAACGCGCGTACGAGAAAAGGCCCGCGCCGCACGGTAGCGAAGAAGAAGAAATAAGAGAAGGAGGATCGATAAATGGCAGCGACAAAAAAAGCTACGCAAGTCAGAAAGCGCAAAGAGCTTAAAAAAGTTGACAAAGGTCAGGCGCATATCCAGTCCTCGTTCAACAATACTTTGGTTACGATCACGGATATGAACGGCAATGCGATCTCTTGGTCGAGCGCAGGCAGCCTCGGCTTCAAAGGATCGAGAAAAGGTACGCCGTTCGCAGCGCAGATGGCTGCGGATACCGCAGCGAAGGCAGCGAAGGAACACGGACTCCGTTCGGTCGAAGTGTATGTAAAAGGTCCCGGCGCAGGCCGTGAAGCGGCGATCCGCGCGCTTTCGGCAGCAGAGCTGGAAATTACGCTTATCACCGACGTTTCGCCCATCCCGCACAACGGATGCAGACCTCCGAAGCGCCGCAGAGTATAATAGAAGGAGAGAAAAGCAATGGCAACATATAGAGATTCCAAATGCCGTCTCTGCCGCAGAGAAGGCGCAAAACTCTTTTTGAAAGGTGACAGATGCTATTCGGGCAAATGCGCGTTCGAAAAGCGTCCCGCCGCTCCCGGCGCGCACGGCGCTGCGAGAAAGAAAGTTTCCGAGTACGGCCTGCAACTTCGCGAAAAACAGAAGACGAAGAGAATTTACGGCGTACAGGAAGGTCAGTTCCGCAAATACTACGAGATGGCCGACCGCATGAAAGGCATTACGGGTGAAAACATGCTTTCCCTCTTGGAACGCCGTTTGGACAACGTCGTCTATAAGATGGGCATCGGCAGTTCCCGCGCGCAGGCGAGACAGCTCGTCAATCACGCGCACTTCACCGTAAACGGCAGAACGGTCAATATCCCTTCTTATATCGTGAAGGCGGGCGATGTGATCGCAGTGAAGGAAAACAGAAAGAAAGACAAATATTTCGAACAGATAAAGACGGCGAAAGTCGGAACGATGCCCAAATGGCTGGAATTCGATCCGGAAAAGCTGGAAGGAAAGGTTCTTGCGCTTCCTACGAGGGAAGACGTTGACAGTCAGATCGCTGAGCATATGATTGTCGAGTTGTACTCCAAGTAAAGAGTAACAGCCGCTACAAGGAGGTAAAAAACCATGATCGAAATGGATATGCCCAGAATCGAGGTCGAGGAAAAGGACGAAAACGGGTATCCCCGCAGCTATGCGAAAATCGTCGTCGAACCGCTCGAAAAGGGATTCGGTCTTACAATAGGAAATTGTCTGAGAAGGATCTTGCTGTCTGCGCTTCCCGGTGCGGCAGTGCAGGGAATTCGCTTTTACCCCGACGGATTGGTAAAGCATGAATTTTCCGCGCTTCCCGGAGTCAAAGAGGACGTTCCGGAAATTATTCTGAACTTGAAAACGCTTGCGATCCAGACGGCTTCGACCGATAAGGATTACGTGAAGACGCTTCACATCTGCAAGGAAGGTCCCTGCGACATTACGGGCGCGGACCTCGAACAGGATGCGGAAGTGGAAGTGATCAACAAAGAGCAGTACATCTGCCATATCGACGAAGGCGCAAAGATCGATATGGAGATCACGATCGGACGCGGCAGAGGTTATAAGGGCGCCGGCTCGAATAAAAACCATCCCATCGGTTATATTCCGGTCGATTCCATTTATACCCCCGTTAAAAAAGTCAATTACAACGTCGAGAGCACGCGCGTCGGGCAGAGCATCGATTACGATAAACTCGTCATGGAAGTTTGGACGAACGGCGCTTTTTCCGCCAAGGAAATCGTATCTCTCGCGGCAAAGATCATGCAGGATCATATCGGCCTGTTTGTGAATCTCAGCGATTCCATCAAGGGCATGGATATTCTTGTGAAAAACGAGGACGACAAACAACAACAGGTGCTCGCGATGGCGATCGAAGACATGGATCTGTCCGTGCGTTCGTATAACTGCCTGAAACGCGCCAATATTCACACAGTCGAAGACTTAACGAAAAAGACCGAGGAAGAGATGCTCAAAGTCCGCAACCTCGGCAGAAAGTCGTTGGATGAAGTGATCCTGAAACTGGAATCCTACGGACTTTCATTAGAAAAAAAGGAGGATTAACATTATGCCGGGAAAATTGGGCAGAACCAGCGAACAGAGAGTCGCTATTTTAAGAAACCAGGCTTCCTGCCTTCTCTGGTACGGAAAAATAGAAACGACGAAAGCGCGTGCAAAAGAGTTGCAGTCTTACGTTGAAAAAATTATCACGGCGGCGATCAACACGTACGACGATACCATCGAAAGCAGCAAAGTCGTTACCGAAAAGACGGGTAAAAAGGAACGCGAGGTTACCGTTACCGTTGTAAAAGACGGGGCGAAGAAGCTCGCGGCGCGCCGCAGAATTATGAGCAAATTGTATGATTTGCAGGAGATCAAGGCGTTCAATGAAAGCAAGTCTGCATACAAAGAACGTACGAAAGACGTAGCGCACCCGCTCATCGAAAAACTTTTTAACGAGATCGCTCCCAAATATGCGCAGAGAAATGACGAAAAGAACTGTGCGGGCGGATACACCCGTATCATCAACCTCGGTCAGCGCCGCGGCGATGCTTCGGATATTGCGATCATCGAACTCGTTTAAGACGAGTTTTCGCTTGGCGATATCGAAAGGATCCGTTTTTAGGGTTTGTTTGACAAGACAAGAGATTTGCATCCCGCTCTCAAAAAAGAGCGGGACTTTTTTTTAAACGAAACAGCTTTTGATGCGGACGGTTTTTTGAAAAAGCGGGTTTTTAAATCGGGATGATTTTGAAAACGAAGCGGTTTGCAGCGAAATTTTTTGAAACGCGGCGTTTTTTAAGAGAAAGGGTTTTGTACAGGGGAAACAGCAAGATTCCGTAATTTTGCCTGTAATTTTATTTTGCTGAAAATTTTCGCAAAAACGGATCGGAATATTGTGAAAAAGTGCGGCGATAGAAGGAGAGCGCAAAGTAGCCGCATGTACGAAAAACGGAAGGGGAAAAACGCAAAGCGGGCGGAATAAGGCCAAAAAATGTGATAAACAGAGGGAAGTTTGGGCGAAATTCGTAAGAACACTGAAAAGTGCTTGACGATTTTCGAAATAAAAGTTAAAATAATAGAGTATCCGAAAAAGAGTAAGGGCGGCAATGCCGCTGTATGCGGAAATAGTATGAGTTCATCAGGAGGACGTATGGTAAAAACCTTTGGCGGGAAAATTGCGAAATTCTTTTCCGTAATTCTTTCGGTCGTGCTGTTGCTTGGCTGCGCAGTGATGTTCGCGGCTTGCGAGAGCAAGTATCCGGAAATATCGATGAAAATATCTTTCAACGACGAAACGTACACGCTGAAATATAAATTGTATCGGAATATGTACAAGCAGACGGTTGCGCATTATCTGGAATTGATCGATATGGACTTCTATGACGGAACGGTCATTCATGATTTTCAGAGCGATCGCATGGTCGGCGGCGCGTATACCTATGAAAATTTAGAGACGAGCAGCGCCGATGAGCTGGAAGCATTAGACTATGAGGCATTTATCCGTGACGGGGATTCCATAAAGCTGAAAAACATTTCCGTTTGGGAGGATGAGGCGCGCGAAATACCTACGGGCAGGCTGTTCGGCGAAACGACGGACAACGGTTATACGGTTGACAATAACGGGTTGACCAATAAATACGGCGCACTCGGGACGTATACCTATCTCACGAAGGGCAACACGGTTGTGGCGCGCGACGAGGACGGTACGGCCACCGCGTACGTGCAGGTTTGGTGCAAACAGACCACGAAGGACGCGTATGTGCTTCGCGACTATTATAAGAACAGCACGACGAGTATGTTCTATATTTACACCAGCGAATCCACGATGGCGTCCGGAAGCTACTGCGTATTCGGCGAACTTGCGGACGATGCTTCCAAAACGGCTTTGCAGGATCTGATGCAGGCGATCGAAGATTATAAGACGGATATGGAGCTGGATTCTTTCAGCGAAACGAAAGAAGACGTTACGATCGAAGACAGCTTGGTGCCGGATACTTCCTATACGGTCGATTTTGAAGTCCCTGCGGAAAAGATCGTGATCGATGAAGTAAAAGTTTTGAAATATTAAGACGAGCTGATAAAGGCGCGTCAAGACTGCCGCGCCTATAAATTTTTTCGGATTTTTCTTTTTTTATTTAATCTTTTATTTTTCGGACTTTTCCTTTTTTGTTTAGTCTTTTCTTTTTTTTCGGGCGAAAGAGGCAGAGCTTAGCAATTTATTTTGCTAAGCTCTGCCTCTTTATACATTTTAAGTTGTACCGTCCGGCTGATAAATTTCAAGTTGTAACGTCTGAAAAAATTTTGGGTTGTACCGTCTGAAAGAAGCGAACGGCTTTTTACAGGGAAGAATATTTTTAAAAATTTGCTGTCCGCTTCGGTCAATTGTTTTTGCGACGTCCGCCTGTCAGCAGGAAGACGTAGAGCAAAAAGCGCAGGAAATACAAAAGGGAGGTCAAAAGGGCTGCGACATAGGTCATGGCGGCGGCGGAGAGTACTTTGGATGCGGCTTTCTTTTCTTCTTCCGTAACGAGAACGCCTGTTTCGGCGAGCATCTTTTTTGCGCGTCGGGAGGCGTCCAGCTCTACGGGCAGCGTTACGAGCATAAAGACGGAAGAGAGAGCATACAGGCAAACGCCGATAAAGACGAGGATGTTTCCGATCTCCGTCACGGTGAGCGTCCATTCGAGGATAACGCCCAAAATCACCAGTGGCAGCGCGAAAAACGTGCCCAGATTCGTAACGGGAACGAGAATGGTGCGGAGCTTATAGAAAGCGTAGCCGTTTTCGCGCTGTACGACATGGCCTACTTCGTGCGCGCAGACTGCGACGGCGGCGACGGAAGTGGAATCGTAAGTGCTTTCCGAAAGCGTGACCGTCATAGTTTTCGGGTTAAAATTATCGGTCAGTTTCCCTTTTCCGCGCGCCACTTGAATGTGGGAAGCTCCGTTTTTTTCCAGCAGCATACGGGCTGTATCGCTGCCTGTCCAATCGGTCGAAGTCGGAAGGGAATTGTATTTGGCAAAAGTCGTATGCACCTTTGTGCTTGCCCAGACGGACAGCAGCAGACAGGGCAGGAAGATGAGACCCGAAAGCAGATAGATCAGATAAAGATCGCTGAACATAACAATTTTCTCCTTTACAGAAGTAGTATAGCACAAAAATCCCAATTAAATCAATCGTCGAAGGAGAAATTGCGGCGAAATTCTTTTTTGTAAAAGGGCGCAATCTCTTTTGCCGCTGCAAAATGCGGCAAAAGAAGCCGCAAACGCACAATGAAAATGCGGTATCGGTTTGCCAAAAGGCGTCTTGCGGCGCCGCGGACTATGTGAGGAAGTATTTCGCCGCGGAAACGCTTATAAAATCGGTACGGAAGCTTATTCTATCGGATGGAAACGCTTATAAAATCGCCGGGAAACGCTTATCAAACGGTTTCTTTTTTGACACAGCGGCCGTCTCTGCCTTGTGGCGAGACGCCCGAAAATTCGTATTCGAAAGTCTTCTCATTCTACCGGTAAAATATTGGTGATCTTCCGATCCTGCGTCTGGACGGCAAAGAATTTTATTTCGAAGAGATTTTTTCGGACGGGATAAATGAGGCCCGCCGCATTGATTTTTCCGTGCGTCAAGTAAAAAATTTCTTTCGGGAGAGCGACGCCGCAAAAATTGCCGAGATACGTCAAAACGGAATCGGCCTTTTCCGCCAGGGAAGGCGCGAGGAAGGGGATAAGATCGCCCTGTAATAAAACTTCCTGAAAAAACGCGAAGGGCAGGAGCGTTTCGTGCATGCTTTCGACGTCGCAGGGATGTTCGGCAAGCACTTGCCTGGAAACGGGTACGATCGCGCCGTTTTCTTCCCGAAAGATCTGCGTCGCGATATGTCCTGCAATATCGTTGAAGGCAAAACGCACATTTAGCGTTTCTCCGAATGAAAAACTGTTTGCCCGTTCGTCAAAGACGCACTGCAAATTTTTGTCATACAGGCGCAGCAGCGTCTGATCGTCTTTGCCTTCGGGGGAGGCGCAGTATATGCCGATCAATTCGGATGCGCCCAGCGTATGCCGCCGTATTTCATAATTTTTTGAACGGGGCAGAAAGTCCGTCCGAAAATTAGCGGAATTTTCCAAAGAGAGCTGCACGGTTCCCGCTTCAAAGACGGTCGCTAGGGCGTCGCCGCAGCGTTCCTGCGCGAGGACGGAGATGGTCGGGTTGCGTTTTGAAAAGCGTGCGGCAACGATGTCTGCGCCGCAGTCATAGCGATAAACGTCGCAAAAATCGGGCGGATTTTCAAAAAATTGCCGATCGAGAAGAAACGAAAGCGGCAGATAATTTCCGTCGGCAGGCAAAAATTCCGCTAAAACGGGGTCGTCATCCGCAATTTCCGCAAATTTTTCGCATTCGTCGCAAAAGCCGGCAAGCGCTCCGCCGAGGCGCAGCGCGCAGGGTCTTGAAGAGGAAAAATGGATGCGCATGTCTTTTTGATCTCCTGAAATTTGAAAAATAAATTTTTTTCATTCTATGAATAAAAAAATGAATGTATGTCAATAAAGAATGTGAAAATAAAAAAAAGGAGATAAAAAATGGAAAAAATTAACGGATACGAGCGCTGTGAAGCGGAAGAACTGACTGAGTATATCGAAAAGGGCCGCAAGGAAGGCAAGACGCTCACCTCCCTGTTTTTCGGCTACGGAAAAGAACACGGCAGGGCGGCAGGGAGCGTGCGGAACTATTATTATAAGCTTTTGAAGACGGACAGCGAAGCGGCGCAGAGCGTGTTAAAAGGCAAGAGTTTAAAAGCGGAAAAAATAGCGCCCTTTACGGAACAGGAAAAGCAGGAGATGCTGCGGCAGATCTTGAACGAAAAGAAAAAGGGGATGTCGGTGCGGCGCGCGATTTTTACTGTCTGCGGCGGGGACGCCAAAAAGATTTTGCGCTATCAGAACAAGTATCGGAACATGCTCAAAAATCAGCCGGAGCAGATCCGCGCCGCGGCGGAAAAGGCGGGGCTTCCGGCGGACAGCGTCGTTAAAAGGAGAGAAAAGAGTTTTCTGGAAAAGCGTTTGGAATCGGAGATCAACGCTCTGTACGATCGGCTGGCTTTTTCCCTGCGCGAAGAGAACAGACAGCTTCGGGAAACCGTACGCCGTCTAACGGAAGAAAATGAACTTCTGCGCCGCGCGTCCAGGGTAAAAAAGGCGATGCTCGCCTCCTCGCAGCCGAACGTGCAGGAACGATAAAAAATGAATACGGCCGCTTATAAACGATAGAGGCGGCGCTTTTGGCGGCTTCTTCATATCGGGGAGCAGTGCGCAGGGAAGTGCGCAAAGAGCAGTGCGCAGGGAAGTACGCAAAGAGCAGTGCGCAAAGAACGGTGCGCAAAGAGCGGTGCGCGGGGAAGCCGCAGGGGCAAACTTTGCCGGCAAAGAGCCGGACAAGCTGTTTGCCGAAAGATCGGTAAATATCCCCGTGAAAAGGATCAAAATTGATTTTTTGCGTCGGATTTACGGAAAAAACAGAATAAAAAAGAAAAACCTCCGCATACTGAAAACAGGTCCGAAACGGTTCGGACGATACGGAGGAAGATCTATGGAAAAGTTTATTGCGGGAATGCTGCTCGGCACGGCAGTGGGCGCATTGTGGGTTGCAAACAGCAACAAGACGCGCGCGCTTGTCAGGAAAGGGCAGGAAGAAGTCCGCGAAAAGATGGACGCCTATATCGATGAAAAGCTTGCGGCGATGGAAGTGAACGCAGGCGGCGAAAGCGCCTCTGAAAAGAAGGGAAAGTCGACCCGTCAGACGGCAGAAAAGGCATAAAGGCGGTAAAAAAGCTTCGCTCTGTTGCGGAGCTTTTTTACATAAATTTTACAGGATTTTGGGAAAAAACCGTAAAAAATTTGCGCAGATTATGCTATAATAGAGCTATCGGAGGAAGAAGAAAATGCCTTCTGGATATGCACATTACAAATTTGCCGCAGAGGTTTTTAAAGAATACGGCGCGAAAGCGGCAGAATGCGTTCGGAAAAACGAAGCACTGTATATGATCGGGGCGCACGGACCCGATCTGTTTTTTTACTACAAGGCGCTGACGAAAAATCCGGTCAATTCGTTCGGGTTTGCGATGCACGAAAAGCCTGCCGCACAGTTTTTTGCCGAAGCAAAGCCGGTCTATCATCAAGCAGAGGATAAGGATGCGGCGCTTTCCTATCTTCTGGGGTTTTTATGCCATTTTTCGCTGGATCATGCCTGCCACAGCTACATAGAAAAGAAAATTGCCGTATCGGGATTGTCGCACGCGCGGATCGAGACGGAATTTGACCGCTTTTTATTGGAAGAAGAGGGCAAAGAGCCGCTTTCGGCGCGCCTGACAGACCATATAGAACCCAGCCGCGCGGCGGCGGACGTCATCGCGAAGTTTTTTCCCATGTTTACGGGAAAGCAGATCGAAAAGTCGATGCGTTCGATGATCTTTTACAACGGCCTGCTGCGCGCGCCGCACTTGCCCAAGCGGATCGCGATCTGCGCGGCGATGCGCTTTGCGGGAAAGTATGAGAGCCTGCACGGCATGATGATCGCGAGAAAGCCCGTGGCGGCGTGTGCGGACAGCAATTTGCGGCTCAAAAAACTCTTTGCGAAGGCAAAAACGGCCTGTCTTGCCTTGACGGGAGAGTATCTCGCCTATCTGGACGGCGCAGGGCCGCTGCCTGCGGCTTTCAAGGACACGTTCGGTCCCGCTCCCGATTGGCAAAGCGTGCCCGTTTTATCGGCGGAAGAGGAAAAAAACTATGAAATTTAAACTGACGGCTTTGGAAAAAAAGTGGGTCTTATATGATATAGGCAACTCCGCTTTTACCCTGCTCGTTTCGACGCTGTTGCCGATCTTTTTCAATTCTTTGGCAATGGATGCGGGGCTGTCGCAGGTATCCTATCTGGCGTATTGGGGATATGCGACGGCGGCTTCGACGATTTTGGTCGCGATTTTGGGTCCCTTGTTGGGGACGCTTTCCGATCTTCGCGGTGCGCGGCGGAAAATTTTTTCGGTTGTGCTTGGCATCGGGGCGGTGTCCTGCGCGCTCTTGGGGTTTATTCGGCATTGGCTGTGGTTTTTGATCGCCTTTGCGCTGGCAAAGGCGGCGTATTCGCTGAGCCTTGTGGTGTATGATTCCATGCTCTGCGACGTTACGGTGCGCGAGAGAATGGATGAAGTCTCTTCGCGCGGCTATGCGTGGGGGTATATCGGCAGCTGCCTGCCGTTTATCGTGTGCATCGGCGTGTTTTTGTGCTACGATACGTTTGGCCTTTTGACGGAATTTCCGGCGATCGTATTGATCTTGCTGATCACGGCTGTCTGGTGGGGGGCGTGTTCCTTGCCGCTCCTTCGCAGTTACCGGCAGACGCATTGCGTGGAAGGCAGTTCCCATCCCGTTAAGACGGGGCTGAAAAATCTCGGCGGCGTCTTTCAAGAGCTCAAAAAGAACAAAAAGATCTTATTTTTTCTGCTCGCCTTCTTTTTCTTTATCGACGGCGTCTATACCATCATCGACATGGCGACGGCGTACGGGGAATCGCTGGATCTGGACAGAACGGGGCTTTTATTGGCGCTTCTCGTCACGCAGGTCGTCGCTTTTCCTTCCGCGATCTTGCTGGGCATGCTTTCCAGAAAGGTCAAACCGCAGAATTTGATCATCGTCTGCATCGCGGCCTATTTTGCCCTGACCGTCTATGCGATCTTTTTGGACAAGCAGTACGAATTTTGGATTTTGGCTGTGGGGGTTGGAATGTTTCAGGGCACCATACAGGCGATGTAGCGCTCCTATTATGCGAAGATCATACCGCAGGAAAAAGCGGGTGAGTATTTCGGGATCTACGATATTTTCGGCAAAGGCGCGGCGTTTATGGGTACGATCCTCGTTTCCGCCGTATCCCAGATCACAGGCCGGCAGAGTTTCGGAGTCGGCGCGCTGGCGGTTATGTTTCTGATAGGATTCGTCCTCTTTGTGTTTGCGATCCGCTATTCCAAAAGTGCAGACGCAGCCGCCCTTTCGCAAAAAACGGCGCTTCCCGAAGCGGCAAACTCTCATACGCCCGTTCAGTCTGCAAAAGCGGAAGAAAGCCCCAAATTGTAAAAAATCTTTTACAAAATTTTACAAACCGAGAGAAAAAACAGACAAGTTTTTGAAATCTGTTTGGTACAATAAAGATAAAGAAAAGGGCCGATGCCCTCACGGCGCGTGCAGGTCGTCTTTGAACGGCGCGCAACGTTTTCTTAAAACAGTTCACCCGTCGGCGGAAAGGATGCTGAGGAAAATCGCTCGTTTGCCGCTATACGATACAATGCGCGAAGAAGGGGAATCCTTCGCGCAAACAACTTTGCGGCGGCAGTTTCTGCGTATGCTGCCTGCAAATCAATGGGATCTCGGCAGGGGCAAACGGATCGCCCTTTTCGGCAAGATCGTAGAAAATTCGGCTTCCTTGTATGAAGGAAGCTTTTTTCTATGCACATTTCAGGCGGCGCTTGCAGAGCGCCTTTTCGGGAAAGGGCGCGTAAAAAGATAAAAAGATACACAAATAAGGGAGAAAAGACCTTTGGCAGGCAGTTTGCAGAAATATTTTTCAGCAGCGCGCTCGGACAGAGAGACGGCCGCAGGCAGACAGAGAGACGGCCGCAGGCAGACAGAGAGACCGCAGGCGGGCAGAGTGAGATGGGCCGCATGATAGACGGGCGATAAAAAAAGAAAACTTTTTGAAATGAAAATCTTTTTTTGAAAAATTGTAGACGGAGCCGAATGTTTATGGTATACTGATTAAAAATTGCGGCGGGAAGGTTTTTTCGGAAAAGAAGAATGGAAAAGCGAATCATTGCGTTTGATATCGGAGATAAAAGGATCGGAATTGCGGCGAGCGATCCGTTCAATACGTTTGCTTTGCCGGGTACGACGTATTTCCGAACCAAAAGCGCGCAGACGGATGCGGAAAATCTTGCCGGGATCGTACGGGAAAAGGATGCGGGGCTGATCGTATGCGGTCTGCCGCTCAATTTTGACGGGAGCGAATCGATCCAGACGGAAAAGACGCGCCGGTTTGTGGAACTTTTAAAGACGAAAACGAACGTTCCCGTCGTATTCGAGGACGAGCGCTTCACGACGATGGAGGCGGAACGGGTCTTGATCTCGGGCGGCGTACGGCGTGAAAACAGAAAACAATCCATCGACAGTATTGCTGCTTCTTATATTTTGGAAGGGTATTTGAATAAAAAAAAGAAAGGAGAATGAACATGAGCGAAGAAAAGAAATTGCATGAAGAGCATTGCGACTGCGGCTGCGAGGACTGCTGCGACGAAGAAGTAAACATGGTGGAACTTGTGGACGATCAGGGAAAGGTGCACAAATGTTATCATATCGGAACGATCGAATATAATGGCGGCTGGTATGCTTGTTTTCAGGCGGCGGACGAAGAGGACGGCGCCGACGAAAACGAAGTTACGATCTTGCAGATCGTAGGGGAAGAGGGCAAGGAAGAGCTCGTACCCATCGAGAACGACAAACTGCTCGACGAAGTCTTTGAGGAATTCTGCCGCGTGATGGAAGAGGACGACGACGCGGACGAAGCGGCGTCTTTGGACACCGATTATGAAGAAGGCTGCGGCTGCGGCTGTAAAAATCATGACCATAAACACGAAAAGTAAGAATCTTTCGCCGAATTCTTTCAACAACGCATCACAGGCGGTGAAAGGAGGGATACGATGCAGTGTCCGTATTGCGGAAAAGAGATGGAAAAGGGCTTGATCCTGAGCACAAAAGAGATTAGCTGGGTCAAAGGCGAAAAGAAAAAAGTTTTTGCAAAAGCGAGTCTTTCGGAGGATTCCGCCGTTTTGAGCGCCTATTCTTTTTGGAAGCGCCCTGCCGTCGTTGCCTGGCGCTGCGCCGTGTGCCAAAAAATCGTGATCGATCTTGCGGACGGAAAATGCGATTTCAACCGCAAATAAAAATTTGACGGCAAGAAATAAAAAAATGCGGC
>CASDTU010000068.1 GCA_949283775.1 uncultured Bacillota bacterium | reverse complement strand
GGGTCGAGGGCAATGTTTGCGGCGGCGCCGATGACGGTCGTCAGCATACCGATCCCCGAGTAGCCCTGTGCGGGTATGTATTGGTTCAGTCCGACGGCGGTGATCGAAAAGAATGCGCCCGCCGTATAAATCAGCAGATATTCCCGCGCGTAGGCATACGTCGTCGTGCTGGCGCCGAAAGTCATTAAAATGGGCTTTTCCAGGGCAAAGATGAGCGCGATTACGAGGACGGACAGCGCGATGAGCGCAATTGCCGCATTGGTCAGGATTTTTTTTGCCGTATTTTCTTTTCCTTCTCCCAAAGACATGGCAAACAGCGGCGCTCCGCCCGTTCCGATCAGAAAAGCGAAAGAGGAGATCAGCGTCGTGATCGGGGCGCAGACGCCTACGGCGGCAAGGGCAATGTCGCCCGTTCCGGCAATATTGCCGACATACATTCTATCAACGATCGAATACAGCACATTGATAAACTGTGCGATCATCGCCGGAATGATCAGTTTTAAAACGGTGGCAAAGACCTTTTTGTTGCCGAGATCGATCGCTCTCACGAAAAAAATGCTCCTTTTGGTTGGTTCAAAAAAATTTCCGACCGCGCATAATGATAGCAGTCGGCGCGCGGTCTGTCAACAAAAAGTGCGGCGGCTTTTGCGGAAAATTTTCTTTCTTCCTTGCCGATTTGTTGAAAAGAGGCTTTCGGCGTGGTATAATAAAAAAGAAACCGTGTCAAAACACAATACTGATACAATACTGCGAAATTCAATCGGGAGGAACAAGGTGGAAAAAACGAACGTGATGCGCCTGCTGGACGCAAAAAAGATACGGTACGAAGGGTTTTCCTATCCGCCGGAAATTACGGACGGAGAACAGGTGGCTGCGCAGCTGGGAGAGGACGCGCATACGGTCTTTAAAACGTTGGTCACGGTATCGGATAAAAACGAACATCTCGTATTTGTCGTGCCTGTCTGCGCTTCGCTGGATTTAAAAAGCGCTGCAAAGGCCGCGAATGTTAAATCGGTAGCGATGATCCGCCAACGGGAATTGGAACCCCTGACAGGATATATTCACGGCGGGTGTTCGCCCATCGGGATGAAAAAGCGTTTCCGCACGTTTATAGATGTAAGTGCGGAAAGTTTGGATTCGATCTTTGTCAGTGCGGGTAAGGTGGGGCATCAGATCAAAATATCGCCGAACGATCTGGCAGACTATGTGGGAGCCGTCTTTGTGCCGCTTTGCTGACAGCTTTTTGCTGTCAAAAAAGCGCCTTCGTATGGCTAAAAGTGAGCCGTTTTCAGGGGGCATTTGCCGGCGGTAGGAATCTTTTCAAGAGAGAAAAAATAAACAGGCCGCTTTCGGGGCAATAGTATTTACACCGAAAGCGGCCTGTATGATGTTTGCAGGAAAACCGTTGTCCTGAAATTTATTTTTGGTAAAAACAAAGAAAAGCGGCGAAAAGTTTTTTGGCAAGTTCCGTTTGCGACAAGTCCCGATCGTTTCGCAGGTTTTGCAGTTTATCTTTCAATTCCATAGATAACCTCCGCGGACCGTCATTGCCATTCTCGGCAGACCGTCCGTATTGCCATTCATTATACAAAAAAGGATGAAGAAAAACAAGGGAAAAAGTTCTTGCGCGCGGTTACTTTTGTGTTACTTTTCGGTAACGCGGCCAAAAGCAAAGGAAGTTCGCAGACACCGGATCGGAAAACGGATCATGAAGCGGTCTTTTATCGAGTTGTATTTTCAGCGGGAAAATTTGCGCGATAGCGTAAAGGCAGATCGCGCCGACAGCGCTGCTCTTTGTAAAGAGGTTTTTGAATGTGCAGAAAGATCAAAATACGATCGGATCCGCATTATGCGAAAAAAGATACAGAGCGATACGCTGTGGCGGTAAAAGATTTTGAAGCAGGAAAAAGCGGATTTGACTTTCGATCATGCGGAAAAAGTATGCGCGGTAAAAGATTTTATAACAAAACCCCGGAGCGAAAAGGACTGCTCCGGGGATGAAAGGAAAAACAAGGGAAAAACAAGGGAAAAAATGATTATAGATTCTGCCAGGCAAAGCGCGCGGCGCCGACTAATCCGGCGTCGTTGCCGAGCTGTGCCACGACGATCTCGACGGGCGCGTATTTTGCGCCGCCGTACAGGAGGCGGTTTACTTTTTTCTTTAAAGGAATGAGGAGATTATCGCCTTCGGCGCAGACGCCGCCGCCCAAAACGACCGCGTTCGGGCGGAAAATATTCGCAAGGTTTGCGATGCCTTCCGCAAGATAGGTTATGTAGCCGCGCACAACTTTTTCCGCGGTTTTATCGCCCGCGCGCATTCCGTCAAACGCCGTTTTTCCGTTGACGTCTTCTAATTTGGGGCAAATGGTCCAGAGTGCGCTGGAAGGATCTTTTTCCATCGCTTTTTGCGTTTGGCGGATGAGGGCGGTGGCGGAAGCATAGGCTTCAAAGCAGCCTTTTCTGCCGCAGGTGCATTTTTCTCCGTTTAAGCGGATGACCATATGTCCGATCTCCGCGCCGGCGGAACGATACCCTTCGAACAATTTTTTATTCAGCACGATTCCGCCGCCGACGCCCGTACCGAGCGTAATAAATACGCTGGAATCATATTTTTTCGCCGCGCCCGCAAAACTTTCGCCGAGCGCCGCCGCATTGGCGTCGTTCGTTACGAATACGGGAATTCCCAAATGTTTGCGGATCTCCTGCGCAAGGGGAACTTTTTTCCAATCGATGTTATTTGTATAAACGATCACGCCGTTTTTGCTGTCGATGGTCCCGGGGGAGCCGACGCCGGCGGCTTCGATCTCTTCGCGCGAGATATTGGCGCGGCGCGCAAGGTCGAGCACGAGGTCCGCCATATCCTTTGCGATTTCGGGGTAGGGCCGCTCTTTGCCCGTCGGGATCTTATCTTTGATAAGGATCTCGCCCTCTTCATTTACAATTCCGCCCTTGATAAAAGTGCCGCCTAAATCGATGCCTGCAAAATATTTCATAGTCGTCTCTCCCTCTTAAATTTTATCCGTTAATATAATTTTCGCCGTACCTTCTAAGGTGAAAGGTTCGCCGCAGGGCACAAAAAAGCTGTCGCCTGCTTTAAAATCTTTTCCGTCCGCCTTGCCGCTGCCTTCCAGCACGTTGACGGCGGTAAAAGAGGAGTCGGATTTTGCGCGGTAGATGCCGTTTAAATTCAGTTCTCTGCAACGGAAATATTCGCAGCCGGTCAAATAGCGCAAGGTACCGCCTTCGACGGGCTCGGGGCTGCCGCTGCCTGTTTCGTCTTTAAATTTTGAAAAATTGATCACGTCGACCGCTTTTTCCACATGGAGCTGTCTGGGCTTTCCGTCCGCACCTTTCCGGTTGTAATCGTAGACGCGGTAGGTGACGTTGCTGCTTTGCTGTACTTCGCAGATGACGCAGCCGGCGCAAATGGCATGAACGGTGCCCGATTTGATCAGGAAACAGTCGCCCGCTTTGACGGGGATGAAATTCAGACATTCTTCGACGGTTCCGTCCTTTACTTTTTTGAGGAATTCGTCTTTGTCGACGTCCTCTTTGAAGCCGCAGTAAATGCCTGCGCCCTTATCCGCTTGCAGGATATACCACATTTCCGTCTTGCCGTTGTCGCCCTCCACTCTGCGCGCATATTCGTCGCCCGGGTGAACCTGTACGGACAGGTTCTGCGCGGAATCGATGTATTTGATCAGTACGGGGAAGGGGGAGCCCTGCGGATCGATGGCCGTGGGGTTCTTTTTTACATAGTCGGCGAACGACGTTCCGTCTTCGCAGATGCTCGTTCCGTCCGGATGCACGGAAACTTCCCAGCTCTCGCTGATTTTTTTGCCGGCATTATCTCTGCCGTATAAATCCTTTAATTTATAGCCGCCCCAAATATAATCTTTCAGGACGGGGCTGAGTCGAAACATATTGTTTCCTCCATAAAAATACATTTTTTATAGTATACCATAAAAAACGCGCCTTTGCAATGAAATGCGAAAAATTTCAAAAAATGTTGACAAGTACTTTGAAAAAGAATGCAAGTTCAAACTCAAAAGCCCCTTGAAAATCGGGGATCTGTATGCTATACTGGAATCAGACAAGAAAAAAGGCTTTGAAACAGACTTTCGAAAGGGAAAAAAGGGGGGACAATATGGCAAAGCAAGAGGATTTACGGTATTTGCGGGAGGTGCTTGCGAAGAGCCGCCGCACAGTGTTTTTCGGCGGAGCGGGAGTGAGTACGGAGAGCGGCGTGCCGGATTTCCGTTCGCAGGACGGATTGTACAAACAAAACTATAAATATCCGCCCGAAGAAATTTTATCGCATCATTTTTTTCTGCAAAATCCGGAGGAATTTTATACATTTTATCGGGAAAAAATGCTCGCTTTGAACGTTTTGCCGAACGCCGCGCACAGGAAACTTGCGCAATGGGAGCAAGAGGGAAAAGTTTCTGCGGTCATTACGCAGAACATTGACGGGCTGCATCAGAAAGCGGGCAGTAAAAATGTTTTGGAGCTGCACGGCAGCATCTGGCGCAACTATTGTATGCGGTGCGGCAAATTTTATTCCGCGCAGGATCTGGCAGGGATGGCCGGCGTTCCGCATTGCAGCTGCGGCGGAGTGATCAAGCCGGACGTCGTGTTGTACGAAGAATCTCTGTCCGAAGAAGTGCTGGAAAAATCGGTCGACGAACTGCGGCGCGCAGATCTTCTGATCGTGGGCGGAACGTCCCTGAACGTATATCCGGCGGCGGGGCTCATCGATTTTTTCGGCGGCAACCGGCTGGTCGTCGTGAACCGCGGCGCGACGGCAAGGAGAGTCGAAAACGCCTATTGCATCGATGCAAAGATCGGCGAATTGTTCTCCGCCCTGTAAATTTCGGCTCATTGTTTGTGCGGTTTTCGTCTAAAAAATCCGCGGCAGAAAAGATTTAGCGAGCGGTTTTAAAAAATTGATAAGAGGTTTTAAGGTGTAAAAGGTTCTAAGCTATAAGAGATTTAAAAAAATCATACGAAAGGGAAAGAAAAAAATCATACGAAAGGGAAAAACGTAAAAAACGGGGGAGGCCGGCAAATATTTGCCGGCCTCCTTGCGTTGAAGGCGCGCGGACGGGATCCGTAAGCATATGTATTTTTATATCCGAATTTTTTTCTGCCCGAACTGTTTTGTGTCCGCTTTCCGTCTGCTCCATTATGTGTCAAGAAAAAACTTTTTTGCAGGGTTCGGGCTTTTCGTATGCCGAGGATAAATATCTCTTGCGGGATACGGCCGTTTTTTTATACGCCGAACGTTTTTGCGATTTTTGGCAAATTGCATGGATAAACGTAAAAAATTTTTCAAACCGTCTTGACAAAATCCAACGGATGGTGTAATATAATAATCGTTATATAACATTGATTATATATAGGAGGACAAGATGCCGCCGAAAGCGAAAGTGACGAGAGAGCAAGTAGTCGAACAGGCAGCTTTGCTGGTACGGGAAAGGGGGATTTCTGGTTTAACGGCGAAAGCGCTCGCGGAAAGGTTACACTGTTCGACGCAGCCGATCTTTTGGCTGTACGCGAGCATGGAAGAGGTCAAAGAGGCGGTCCAGGAAAGGGCGCTGTTGAAATTCGACGAATATCTGCGCAGGAAGATCGACGACGTATCCGCGTATAAGGCGATCGGGTTGAATTATATCCGCTTTGCGACGGAAGAGACGGAGTATTTTAAAATGCTGTTCATGAGTAAGCAGAGCGGCACGGATATTTTAAAAGGACACATAGAGCGTTCGTATGTATTGGGGGTGCTCGCGCAGGAAGAGAATATAAAGGGCGATACGGCGCAGAATATTTACGAAGAGATGTGGCTGTTTTCGCACGGGATCGCGACGATGCTGGCAACGGGAACGGCGCAGTTTTCGGGCGAGAGGATCGATGCGATGCTCAGCGATGTTTACAGGGGGCTGGTCCTTCGTTTGAAGGAAAGGGACGATAGACAAGAAAAAGAGATTTTTAGTTTGTCTGAGAAAACAGGAACACGCAAATAAAACAAAAAAAGGAGGCAGGCATGAAAAAGTACGATGCGGTCGTGATCGGCGCCGGAAACGGCGGGTTGGTTGCGGCGATTCGCCTTTTACAGGGCGGTGCAAAGGTGTTGTTGGTCGAAAAGCACAACCTTCCGGGTGGATTTGCGACCAGTTTTCGGCGCGGAAGGTTTGAATTTGAAGCGTCGTTGCATGAATTGAACGATTTCGGCACAAAGGAAAACGCGGGAGACGTGCGGGATCTTTTCGATTCGCTCGGAGTAACCGATAAAATCGAATGGCTGCAAATTCCCGAAGCCTATCGCGTGATCGTCAAGTCGGAAAATCTGGATGCGACGATGCCTTTCGGCGTGGAGGAATTTATTGCCAAAATGGAATCGTATGTTCCGGGCAGTAAAGAGTCTATGCGCAAGTTCTTCGATATGGCGGAGGAGGTGCGGCTTGCGCAGGCATACAGTTCGTCCGTAAACGGCAACACGGACTCGAAAGTGATGGTGAGCAAGTACGGCAATTTTGTGCGGTCGGGTTCTTATTCCGTCAACGAAGTATTGCGCGTTTTGAAGATGCCGCAGAGGGCGATCGATATTCTGAGCGCGTATTGGTGCTATCTCGGCGCAAATCTCGAAGATATGAGCTTCGTGCATTACGCTTCGATGGTGAATCGGTATATCCGCCGCGGGGCGAGCATGCCGAAGATGCGTTCGCATGAAATATCGCTCGCAATGGTTTCCAGAATTTTGGAACTTGGCGGCGACGTTTTATTCAATACCGAAGCCGTCCGCATTTTGCAGGACGAAAAGGACGGCGGCGTTGCGGGCGTCGTTTTGGACGACGGAACGGAAATCCGGACGCGCCACGTGGTTGCGAACTGCGCGCCGCATCTCGTGTTCGGCAAGATGATGCAGAAGGTGTCCGAACAGGACGTTCGCGCCACGAATGCGCGCAAATTTGCCGGCCGCGGCTTTACGATGTTTCTCGGATTGGATAAAACGGCGGACGAGCTCGGCATCGAAAATCACAATTACTTCCTGTACGATACGAGCGATTCGGTCCGGCAGTACGAGAGAATGCGCACGATCGAAGACAACAGCGTGCAGGCGACGGTCTGCCTGAACCGCGCGTACCCCGAATGCTCGCCGAAAGGAACCTGTATGATGTATTTTACGACGCTGTATATGTCGGACGATTGGGGCAACGTGAAAGCGGAAGAGTATTTCAAGACCAAAGATACAGTTGCAAATAAGATGATCGACCGCTTTGAAAGGGATACGGGTGCAAAGATCCGCGGCAGCATCGAGGAGATTTCCGTGGCAACGCCGATGACGTACGCGCGCTATTGCGGACATCCGGAAGGGGTGATCTACGGGTACGAATCGCAGTATTGGGACGGCTTGATGCCCCGCCTGCTGATGATGGGCGAAGACCATACCGTCCGCGGCCTGCGCTTTGCCGGCGGCTATTCGATGCGCCTGTCCGGCTATTCCAGCGCCTATTTCTCGGGCGATATTTCCGGCAGACAGACGGTCGGCGATATAAAGAGGGAGGGTTGAACGATGGCATACACATTTAAAAAACAGATTTTCGGATTTATGGATCTGCTGCGCTTTAAAAAGTTGGTTCCCAACCGCCGCGCAAAATTGGCGGAAGGTTCCGCAAAGCCGCTGCCCGTTTCCTACCGCGTCAACGAAACGGCAAAAATTTTGCATCCCGGTTTCCAGAAAGCGGAACTGACCGAGATTCTTCTCAATACGCCCGATACGAAGACGTACGTTTTCAAAACAAAGAGTCCCTTCTATTTCCGCGCGGGGCAGTACCTGACGGTCGGCTGTAAGGTCGGGGACAGCTATGTTTCCCGCCCGTATGCGATCTCTTCCGCTCCGAAGGCGGCGCTGCAAAACACGGTTGCCGTAACGGTGAAAAAGTGCGGATTTTTCAGCGGATATCTCTTTGATGAAGCAAAGCAGGGCGATATTTTGACGCTTGGCGATCCTTCGGGCGAATTTTGCTATGAGCCGATCAAGGACAGCAGGCAGGTAGTCGCTTTGGCCGGCGGAAGCGGCATTACACCCTTTTACAGCATGGCGCAATCGATCGCGGACGGCACTTCGGACTTTGATCTGACGATTCTGTACGGGGCGAAGACGGAGCAGGATCTCATTTTCCGTTCGGAGCTGGACGCGCTTGCTTCGGATAAGATCAAAGTCGTATATGTTTTGAGCGATGAGAAAAAGGACGGCTTTGAACACGGTTTCATCGGCGCGGATCTGATCCAAAAATATGCGTCGGGCGATTTTACGGTCATGATGTGCGGACCGCAGGCCATGTATGCGTTTGCGGACAAAGAATTGGCGAAATTTCATCTGCCTCTCCGCCGGATCAAGAAAGAGGCGAACTGCGTGGGCGTGCGCGACGTCGCGGATAAAAAGTACAAACTGACCGTGCATATGGGCTTTACGACGCAGACGGTGGACGCTTCGGCAAGCGAAACGATTCTGACGGCGATGGAGCGCGCCGGCATCAATGCTCCGTCCAAGTGTCGCGCAGGCGGATGCGGTTTTTGTCACAGCCGCCTTGTTGTTGGTCAATTTTCGATCGCGGGTGCGGATAAGCGCCGCCTTGCGGATCTGAAATTCGGTTATATCCATCCCTGCTGCACGTATCCCGATTCGGATATGGAGATCGTTGTGCCCAAAGCATAGATTGTTCGTTCGATCTTCAAACGCCGCGGAACAATTCCGTTTTGAAGGAAGCGCTGCCGCCGAAGATCAAAGCGCCGTTTTCAGCGCTGAAACAAAAAGGAAAAGAGAGCCGTTCGAAAAATTCGAACGGCTCTTTTAAAAATTTTTTGTACAATAAAATTTGTTAAATTTCATGCAGCAAGAATAAAAAATTCAAATAAAAAATGGAATAGCAACAGGTTACAAAGATTTAAACCATGCAATGAGTTTTTTATGTCCCGTCGGGAAAATGAACGCATAAGCCGTACAGCTCCCGGTCATCGATCAGATCTTGTTCTTTCATCATGGAAACAGCTTGTTTTACGTTCGTTGCTTTTCTCCCCGATGTATTTTTTTATTTTAAAGTATTGGTACAAAGTTGTCAAGTGTAAATTCATTTTTATCGATTTTTTGGGATGGATCCTGTAAGAACGATATGCGGCGAAATAAAAAACTATAAAAAATTAACGGGATTTACCTGCGGAGAACCTGCCTTCAAAGTATTGAATTTTTTGCTCGTTTATGGTATAATGACAGGTAAGGAAAGTTTTCTGCTTTTCTTTTCTAAGGAAAGATGGTATATCGTATGACAAAATTCATGGGAATAGACGTCGGTTCAACGACCGTAAAGGTCTGCGTTTTATCGGACGCCTTCGAAATTTTATATACCAGCTATGAGCGGCATTTTGCGCGCGTCAAAGAATGCGTGTTGAATCAGCTCTCCATCGTGGAGGAAAAATTCGGAGAGGGCTTGTTCAGAGTTTGCATCACGGGTTCGGCAGGACTGGGCCTTGCGGAGAGGAGCGGCGTGCCTTTTGTGCAGGAAGTGCAGGCGGCTTTTACGGCGATTCGGAAATATTATCCCGATGCGGACGCGGCGGTGGAGCTCGGCGGTGAGGATGCAAAGATCATCTTCATCACGGGCGGAACGGAACAGCGCATGAACGGCAGCTGTGCCGGCGGCACGGGCGCGTTCATCGACCAGATGGCGACGCTGCTCAATACGACCGTCGATGAAATGGATAAAATGTCCTTGGAGGCGGAAAAGATCTATCCCATCGCTTCCCGCTGCGGGGTGTTCGCAAAATCGGATATTCAGCCGCTGCTCAATCAGGGGGCGCGGAAGGAAGACATAGCCGCAAGTATTTTCCAGGCGGTGGTGGATCAAACGGTTTCCGGCCTTGCGCAGGGCAGGCGGATCAAGGGCAAAGTTTTGTTTTTGGGCGGCCCGCTCTATTTTATCAAGGGACTTCGGAAGGCCTTTCAGACGACGCTGGGGCTGGACGATCAGCATGCCGTATTTCCCGAAAATGCACCCTGTTTCATGTCGATCGGGGCCGCGCTCTATGCGCAGAATGTGGAGGAAATGCCGCTGGCGGAAACGATAAAAAGGATTCGGGATGTGCAGAGCCAGGACAATATCGTAACAGGACAGCCGCTCTTTGAGAGCGTAGTGGAATACGATGCGTTTGTCGCGCGGCACAAGGCGAGCGATTTGCAGTTTGAAGATATCAAGACCTATTCCGGACCGGCCTATTTGGGCATCGACAGCGGTTCGACGACGACGAAGCTCGTGCTCATCACGCCCGACTGCAAATTGCTGTACGAACATTATCAGTCCAACAACGGGCAGCCGCTTGATATCGTTTTGGAGCGGCTCAAAGAAATTTATGCACTGTCCCAAGGCAGGATCAAAATCGCGGGGGCGGCGACTACCGGCTACGGGGAAGATCTCATCAAAGCCGCCATCAAAGCGGACTTCGGGATCGTGGAAACGGTCGCACATTTCAAAGCGGCAGTCTATTTCAATCCGAAAGTGGATTTTATCATCGATATCGGCGGACAGGATATCAAATGCTTTAAGATCAAGAACGGTGCGATCGATTCCATCATGCTCAACGAAGCGTGTTCTTCGGGCTGCGGTTCCTTCATTCAGACGTTTGCCAAGGCGATGGGTATGGAGATCGACGCTTTTTCCAAGCTCGGCCTGTTTGCAAAGCATCCCGTGGAGCTGGGAAGCCGCTGTACCGTGTTCATGAACAGCTCGGTAAAGCAGGCGCAGAAAGAGGGGGCGAGCGTGGAAGATATTTCGGCAGGATTATCCTCGTCGATCGTCAAAAACGCCATTTACAAGGTGATCCGCGCCAAGACGCCCGACGAGCTCGGGCAGAATATCTTGGTGCAGGGCGGTACTTTTTTGAACGACGCCGTTCTTCGGTCGTTTGAGATCGAGACGGGCAAACAGGTCGTGCGTCCGGGCATTGCGGGGCTGATGGGCGCCTTCGGCGCGGCGCTGTATGCCAAGGAAAACGTCGCGGGCGAAAGCAGTGCGATCACGGCGGAAGAACTGAAATATTTTACATATACTTCCAAAAGCCATATCTGCAAGGGCTGTACGTCGCACTGCAACGTGAATGTGATCGGGTTTTCGGACGGAAGAAAGTTTATCTCCGGCAATAAGTGCGAAAAGGGGGCGGGACTGAAACCGCACTCGGATGAGCTGGATATTTACAGCTATAAATACAGCCGTTTGCTTGCAAGCGTGCAGGAAAAAGAGAAGGGTGCAAAGGAGAAACCGAGAAGAGGCAGAGTCGGACTTCCGCTGGCGCTTGGTTTTTACGAACAGCTTCCGCTGTGGGCGGGTTTTTTTGAAGAGTGCGGCTTTACAGTCGTGCTGAGCGAACAGTCGTCGCGGCAGCTGTATTTTAAGGGACAGCATACGGTCGCGAGCGATACCGTCTGCTATCCGGCAAAACTTACGCACGGGCATATCGAAAGTTTGCTCGATCAGGGCGTGGATTTTATCTTTTATCCCTGCGAAAGCTATAATTTGGACGAGCACGATTCGACGAATCACTACAACTGCCCGGTCGTGGCGTATTATCCCGAACTTTTAAAGGCCAACAACGAACGGCTGAACAATGCGAATTTTATCATGCCGTATCTGGATCTTAACGACGAAAAATCGACGGTGCGCGCGTTGAAGAAGGCGCTTTCGGCGTATAAACTTTCTTCGGCGGCGATACGGAAAGGACTCAAAGAGGGCTTTGTGCGCCTTCAATCCTATTATGCGGACATTGCAAGGAAAGGCGAGGAGATCCTCGCAGGCGCGCGGAAACAGGGCCTGCCGATCGTGGTGCTGGCGGGACGCCCGTATCACATCGATCCGGAGATCAATCACGGTATCGGGAAACTGCTCACTTCGCTCAATGTAGCGGTCTTGTCGGAAGACAGCGTTTTCCAAAAAGGGAAGAACGTCCTTCTCAATGTACTCAATCAATGGACGTACCATGCGCGGCTGTATCGCGCCGCGGAATACGTTTCCGAACAGCAGGATGTCAACCTCGTGCAGCTGGTCTCTTTCGGCTGCGGTATCGACGCGATCACGACCGACGAACTGCGCTCAATTTTGGAAAGCCGCGGAAAGCTGTATACGCAGATCAAGATCGACGAGATCAACAATTTAGGCGTCGTGAAGATCCGCCTGCGCAGCATGCTTGCGGCGGTAGAAGAGCAAAAGAGGCAAAGGGAAAGGGTATGACAGAAAATACGAAAAACGAAACGGCGGATTTTCGGGAGGATTATCCGAAATTCAAACCGGAAATGAAATATACGCACAAGATCCTCGTGCCGGATATGCTGCCGGTACATTTCGGGATCATCGTCAATTTGTTGAAAAAAGACGGCTGGGATATTGAAGTCTTGCACAATTCCACGCGCGCCGTGATCGATGAAGGGCTCAAACACGTACACAACGACACCTGCTTTCCGGCGCTCTGTGTGACGGGGCAGTTCATTGATGCGCTAAAAAGCGGAAAGTACGACGTAGAGCATACGGCGGTCATGATCTCGCAGTCGGGCGGCGGTTGCCGCGCGTCCAACTATATTCCGCTGATCCGCAAGGCGTTGAAGGCGGAATTTCCGAAAGTGCCCGTCATCTCTTTGAACTTTGCGGGGCTGGAAAAGGACAGCGGTTTTCCCATGAACGCAAAGACTCTCTTTAAATTGGCTTTTGCGATCTTTTACGGCGATACGATCATGTCGCTCTACAATCAGACCAAACCGTACGAGGTAAAAAGCGGCTCTGCGGACGAGGCGCGGGAGAAGTGCGTCAAGATCGTCGGCGACGCGTTTGATCGGGGCGGGTATCGCAAGTATAAAAAAATCATACGTTTGATGCTTGAGCGCTTTGCAAAAGTAGAGCAGCGGAAGGAAAGCAAGGTCAAGGTCGGCATAGTCGGCGAAATTTATGTCAAATATTCCCCGCTCGGAAATTCTCATCTGGAAGAGTTTTTGCTTTCGGAAGGGTGCGAGCCGGTCGTGCCTGCGCTCATGGATTTTGTCATGTATTGCGCGGTCAACAACGTAAACGACGCGAAATATTACAACAAAAAGAGCTTTGCGACGCTGCTGTTTCATATCGTCTATAAATATCTGCACCGCGTGCAGGTAAAGATCATAAAGCTGACTGAAAAATACGGTTTTGAACCGCTGCACGACTTTGAGCATCTGCGCAGATGCGCGGACAAAGTGATCAATCAGGGCGTAAAGATGGGCGAAGGCTGGCTGATTCCTGCGGAAATGGCCGCTCTGGCGGAAACGGGTACGGACAACATCGTCTGTGCGCAGCCGTTCGGCTGTCTGCCCAACCATATAGCGGGGAAAGGTACGATCCGCACGCTGAAAGCGATGTATGAATATGAAAATATCGTCGCGATCGACTATGACCCTTCCGCGACAAAGGTGAACCAGGAAAACCGCATAAAGCTCATGCTTGCCACCGCAAGGGAAAATTTACAGGCGGCGGAAAAAGAGCAAAAGTAACCCGATCGAAAAGAAAAGCGTCTTTTTTGAAAAGGCGCAGAAGCGTTTGCCTTGCAATAAGGCGGCGCTTTTTTTGCAGAGATCGACGGCAAAATTTTTATTTATCAAGGGCTCCGAAATTTTTCGGGGCCCTTGCTTGTGTTTTCGAGGGCCTGCTTTCAAAAAGACAAGGCGCGTCGGGAGGGGAAAATAGAATCGGCTGAAAGCGGACATGAAACGGGAGTAAGTTTAGCAGGGAAAGGCATAAACAAAAACGGGGGAATGATTTTTGTTTTTCGGAATATACATAACATATGTTGATTCTGAAAAAAAGCGCGGTTGCCGCCGCCGCGGTCGCTTTGGCGGCAGTTTTGTTGTGTTGCGTGGGAGTCTCCGCCGTCAGTTTCGCCGGGAACGTGGAAGAGGCGATTTTTTCGGTTGTTCTGGATGCCGGCCACGGCGGCGTAGACCCGGGCGTATTGGGAACGGAAACCAAGATCAAAGAGAGCGACATCAATTTAAAAATCGTAAAGGAGCTGGAAAAATATTTTTTGGACGCCGGTTTTCGGGTAACGCTCACCCGTAAAACGGAAGGCGGACTGTACGGATTGCCGACGAACGGATATAAGCGTCGGGATATGGAAAAGCGGAAGGAGATTATCGAAAACGCATCGCCCAACATCGTGATTTCGGTGCATCAGAATAATTTTCTCGCGGATCCTTCGCGGCGCGGCGGACAGGTGTTTTTTCGGGAAGGCGATGCGAGCGGCGCCGCTTTGGCAGAAGAGATCCAAAATCGGTTGAACGGATTGGGCGAAAAACAGTATTCCGCCCTGCGCGGAGATTATTATATGCTCAACTGCACACATTTTCCGTCCGTCATCGTGGAATGCGGCTTTTTGTCCAATGCCGAGGACGAAAAACTTTTATCCGACAAGGAATACCAGCAAAAAGTTGCCTATGCGATTTTCTGCGGCGCTTTGCAATACTTTTCGTAGCGCGCCGCAGGGAAGAGCGGCCTGTCTAAAAGATAACAGTCTGAAAACGCGGCAGGTACGATAGGGAGGAAACGCAATGCGGCAATTCGGCGGAATACGGCGATACTAAAATGCAATGCGGCAGATACGGAAAAGCGATGCCGAGTAACGATACCGAAAGGGCGCATTTTGTTTGCGAAAAATGCGTTTAGGGTAACCGAAAACAGGCGGGCGTAGGCAACCGACGGGATCGGTTGCTTTTTTGCCGTATGTATGGTAAAATGCAGGGAAAACGGGAGGCGTAAAAAATGCAGATCCGAAAGTACCGTTCGTCCGACTGCGGAGAGATAGCGGAACTTTTTTATGATACCGTTCATGCGGTCAATGCCAAAGACTATACGAAAGAGCAGTTGGATGTTTGGGCAACGGGGCAGACAGATCTGAAAAAGTGGGACAGATCTTTTCGGGAGCATACCTGTATTGTCGCGACCGAGAACGGCAGGATCGTAGGGTTTGGCGATATCGATCAAACGGGATATTTGGATCGGCTGTACGTCCATAAAGATCATCAGGGAGAGGGGATCGCTACGGCGATTTGCGATCGGCTGGAATCCGCCGCGGCAGGAAAAATTACAACGCACGCATCCGTTACGGCAAAGCCGTTTTTCGAAAAGCGCGGCTACATTGCCGTAAAAGAGCAGCAAGTGGAGCGGCAGGGCGTTTT
>CASDTU010000067.1 GCA_949283775.1 uncultured Bacillota bacterium | reverse complement strand
CGCTTATCCGTCGTACCCGTCAAAGCCCTGTCTATGTACTCTCCGATTACGTTGTATTCGTTGCGTTTTGCAAATTCATAACATTCTTTCAGCTGTCCTTCTATGGACTGTTCCGTTTGAGAGTGCGAACTGAACCGCGCGTAAATAACGACGTTTACCATAAAAATTGCTCCTTAAATCGCTGAAAACGGGTATCCCGTTTCTCGGGATATGCGCGCGAGAATACGCAAGTGAATCTCGCTCTTATCCTGTTCAAAATTTCAGCTCATTTTTGTCTGTTTTGAGGCACTTTTATTATATCATCATTCTTGAAAAACATCAACGAAACGGTTGGCATATTTTATAAAAAGTGTTATAATATTTGTGAAGATATATAAGGAGAAGTATCGATATGACTTTTTCGGAAAAAGTGAAGGCAGTCAGAGCTCAATTTAAATTGACGCAGGAAGAATTAGCTCATGAGTTAGGCGTTAGTTTTGCAACGGTAAATCGCTGGGAAAGCGGCTCTTTTAAGCCGAGCAAAATGGGCTACAAAATGTTTAGCGAGTATTGCAAAACAAAAGATATAAATTTTGGAGATTAATCACAATGAGAAAAAGCAATGTTATATTAATGTTAAGTTGCATTTTACTATTAGCTATTACCTTACTGACAGGCTGTTCTGTAAATAAGGAATTTACCTATTCGTCGAATCCGACATTCGATGTTATGTATTCAGAAAATACAGATACCAGTGAAGTAACAGTCCGGGTTTACATAGACAACTTTTACAGCGATGCCGCAATTAATTCAATCACTTTCAAATGCTATTTTCTTGACAGTGGCAACAATGTATTGGACACACAGGAAAAAACATTTGATGTCAATATTCAGAAAGAAAGTTCAGGTAATTATATTTTTATTTTCAATGATGTAAAAGGGCACCCTCAAAATATTCGATTAGTTAATACTGCCTCCAGTTTTGAGAAAGCAACGCAGGAAAAAATCGGAGAATGGTTTTCTGCATATTGGTGGATTATTCTAATTATTGTTGCTTATATTGGCATCGGTATAGGAATTGGCTGTCTGTGCGGTTCGTATATTTTTGCGGATTTTGATTTAACCGAGCCTGAATTTTGGATTTCACTTGCCTGTGGATTATTTTGGCCGATTGGCGGTATTATATTGCTGATAATTTATTTGAAAGATGAGGTTTTTATCGGTGACGGAGATTATTCAGAAACCGCAGAAGATTTTGAGAGCTGGACTGTTGAAGAATTAAGAGACTATTGCAGAGAAAACGGCATTAGCGGTTATTCAAAACTAACAAAAAGCGAGTTGATTTTTCTTATAGGGAGTGCAGACACTATTGATGAGAATGAAAATACCACTGTACAGGAACCTAATAAATCTAAAAAAAGAAACTCGACTATCAAAAATTCTGCAATCCCTAAAATAAAATTTAGTGATATTGCAGGATTAGAGGAAGCAAAGCAAACTATTCAGGAGCGTGTTGTTCTCCCGTTAAAACACAAAGATATTTATGAAAAATACGGAAAGAAAGTTGGCGGCGGAGTATTATTGTACGGTTTGCCGGGCACAGGAAAAACAATGTTTGCGCAAGCTGTAGCAACAGAGTTGAATGCAAAATTTTTCAATATCAAATGCTCCGATATTATGTCTAAATGGTATGGAGAAAGCGAGCAAAGAATAAAAAAACTGTTTGCGGAAGCAAGAAAAAATGAGGTTTCCGTTGTGTTTTTTGATGAATTTGACGCAATAGGAAAATCTCGCACTGAAAACGAATCAAATGATATAACAACTGTTCAAGAAATATTAGCACAAATGCAAGGTGTTGAGCAAAGTAAAAATATAATGTTAGTGTTAGCTGCAACAAACTGTCCTTGGAATCTTGATAGTGCTTTATTGCGTCCCGGAAGATTTCATGAGAAAATTTATATTCCGTTACCAGACTTACCTGCTCGTACTTATATGCTCAATAAAAATTTGGGCAATATAAAAAAAGAGAATAATATTTTATTTGAAGAAGTGGCTAAACGATTAGAGGGATTCAATGGCGCTGATGTCGCAGAATTTTGCGAACGAATAAAAATGTGTTTAATCAATAAGGAATTAACTGGCGACACGAATGTATCAATACTGCAAAGTGATATTGATAAAACATTACAAAAAGTACATAGCTCTGTTAGCGATATAGATATTGAAACAATGGAAAATTATCGTATGGCTTATGAACGATAATACAATGATTGTCTCAAAAGTGTGTGATTTAGGGAACGGATAAGGGCGAAACTAACTTACATATTCTTGCCCACAAAAACACAAACGGGATACCCGTTTTGATTGGAGGAAATATGAACGATAAGGAATGGCTTAACGAAGCATTAGCTTGTTACGAAGAAGAAAAGTCGAAAAATCCCGACTTCATTTCTTTTGACGATGTAACAATCAAAGCATTTGCTCGCCGCATTGTCGGACAAATCAAAGAGCAAATGAAACTAAACAACCAGCAATGCGAATTGCTGTTGAATGCGATATTCAAGTAAAGGATATAACAAATGTATAATTATAAAAACTCAAAACAGAATATTATTAATATCTTAACATCAAAAACAAAAATAGAAGATAAGGATACAATTCCCCATGAAAATGAATTTACATACGAAAATGGAGTAAGATGTTGGACTACAGCAATTTTTGTTGATATTAGAGACTCTTCTACTCTTTTTACCGAATCAAATAAAGATAAATTAGCAAGGTTTATGAGAGCGTTTACGAGTGAAATTATTACGATTCTAAGTCAAGATGACAAACACTACCAAATCGGTCTTCGTGGGGATTGTGTTTACGGAATTTATTCAAGTCACTCTAAAAATGATGATGTACGAGTTTTTAATTATGCTTGTAATATAAACACATATATCAAAATGCTTAATAAAATATCTTCCGCTTATGGATATAGAAGTATTTCCGTTGGTATAGGTATCGGCTCGGGACACGATCTTATTATTAAAGCAGGACGAGCAGGTTCAGGCATAAATGATAAAATATATATTGGCGATGCTTTGGTTTACGCAAGTAATTTATGCAATATTGCAAACACAAACCAGTATAATCCAATAGCGATAGATAAACTAATTTATGCTAATGTCATTGAAGAACATCCAAAATATAAACAATGGCTTCACTTCTCTCGTAACTATAGTTGCAAACCTAATGAATTCTATCATTGCAATATGATTACTTCCGACTTTAACGAATGGATAAATGGAGGGATGAAAAATGTTTAATAAGGCAGATAAGTCATTATTGTCAATTCAAGAACAAATAAATAAATTTGATAATAAAGCAAGTAGTCTCATTACGATTGTAGGCATTGTATTTGCTTTGAGTTTAGGAATATTAGATACATTTAATCAATTTGCTGGAATAGAATTAACGGTGGATTTGCAACTTAAGTTTAGCTTACTTATTATATTCTCTATTTTTTATTTTATATCATTTACTGTAGAGCTTGTTTTTTTAATTTTGGTTATTTATCCTCGAAAGAAAAAAGAAGGACAACTGTCTTTTACTTATTATATGGATGTCGCAGGGTTGAGCAAAGAGCAGATTAAAGAACTTTTGCAGGAAAGCGAAGCAAATTCATTAGCCGCTACTATTAATCAAATCAGCATTAATGCAAAAATCTGTAAACAAAAGCACAGATTTTTGGTAATTGCAATTTGGATCCTAATACCATTATTCGCATTTATGTTTTCTGTGTTTTTCACTGCAATCTTATAGTGTATTCTACCCACACACATCTTCCGTTTGTGATTAAAGTCAGGTTCGTGTTTGAGACCAAACGTTCCACCAAACCAATACCCGGGCATTTTATGTCCGGGTATCTTTTTTGTCCGATTCTCTTTTTTCAGATATTTTTGTCCGATTCTCTTTTTGATCGTTACATTTCGGGCAATCCTCTTTTTTTAATCAACTGCAAAGCCGCAGTCTGCTAAATTGTTTGCAGACTGCGGCTTTTTGAACTTCTTCCGGACAAAAATCTGCGCAAATCGAAGCCTCCGTAAAAAACTTCTTTGGCCGTTTTTATGTCAAAAAGAGGAATAGACACCCATTGGATCTCCTCCTCTTTTTGACTCGGTACCTTTTTATGCGTACCTTATTCGCCTTTTATTTTCTTTTTCAAAACTACAAGCAGTACCGCGCCCAACGCCAAGCACGCTGCGCTGAAGCTCAGGCCGATCCCCGATACAAAGCCGCTGCATCCGCCGCTTTCCCCTGTAGCTGTGTCTGTCGAAGCAGCCGCCGTTACAGTGATATCAAACGTTTCCATAGCCGTATTGGCGCCGTCGGAAGCCGTTACCATAACCGTATACGTTCCTGCCTGCTCCGGAGTAAAGGAAGCGTCATCCGCCAGTTCTATCTCCGTATCGCCCAAAAATACCGTGATTTCCAACGTGCAGTTTGCCGCCACATCGTCCTTCGCCGCGATCGCCGCAAGGCTGATCTTTGTGCCGACCGACGAAGTCTTTGAAACGTCATCCATTCCGCTTATGACAGGCTTAACCGTATCCGGCACAGTAATCGTAAAGGTATCCTGCGTATCGTTTCCGGCTTCGTCCGCCGCTTTCACCGTTACGCTGTAAATCCCACCCTTTGCAGGGGTAAATTTAGTGCCGTCCGTCAAAGAGATCTCGGAAATTCCGCTGACCACTGAAAACTCCAAAACGATATCTTCCGCATCCGTAACGTTGTCCGATACTCTCACATACTGCGACAGATCGATCTGCGTGCCGACTGCGCCCGCAATCTCTTTCTGCGCGATCGAAATGACGGGATTTGTCTTGTCTGCGACGGTGAATTCCGCCGTTACGGGCTCGGAGACGTTCCCTGCGGCATCGGTCGCGACTGCGGTGATCGAATAGGTGCCGATTTCCGCCGTGAACGACAGATCCTCGCCCAGAGAAATTTCTTGCCCGTCTTTCTTCACCGTATAGGTAACGGACGGAGCCGCATCAATGGAATCCTCTACCGTAAAGAATGCCGCCGCGCTGACTTTTTGTCCCTCACTGACCTGCACGTCGTTCTTTTGGACGGAAGGCGCCGTCGCATCGACGCTGTATTGGAATGTGGCAACAATCGAATTGCAGAGCATATCGTCCGCCTTTTCAGGCGTCAAAACGAGCTCGATCTCATAGCTTCCGTCGCTTGCCGGCGTGAAGCTGTTCTCTGTCACTTCGACCTGTTCACCGTCTTTCGTCACGATTGCCGTGAGCGTAAAATTGCCCTGATCCGTAATCGCGAAGAGTGCGTTTAAATCCACGGGATCCCGATGGGTAACGGAAAGGTTTGCGCCGTCCGCAACGCTGATCTGCGGCAAAACGGTAAATTCAACCAAATCCAGCGCAAAGGAAGTCGCCGCAGACGTATCCTCTCCCTTATAGGTCTTCGTTTCCATGCGCAGGCGGGAAGCGATCATATCGGGAACGCCCGACATTTCAAAGGCGCTGAGCGGAATATAAATATCCTGCCAGCCGTCCCCTGCAAGAAACGGCGTGATGTTGATCTTATAATCGTCCGTCCAAGCATCTTCCGCACTGTTGTCGCAGAAGAAGAGAATGATATGGTCTAACTTTTGCAATTCTTCCACATACAGGCGCACATGAATGCCGTTAAACCCTTCCATCGGAATGGGACGCGGCAGCAAATAGTTGAAACCGCCGCCGCTGCCGGCCGCGACTTCCCAAGTCGAATTTTCACCCGCCTTGTTCTGTCCGATTTTTATATCGAGTCCCCACGGCGCCATCGGGGGATAATTTTTACCCCACTGATATTCAAAGGAAGTGAGGACGCCGTCGGACACTGCTTTTTCCGTCGAGGCGGAGATATCCGAAAACTTGACGGTCATATCGTTCGTAGCCACAAAAGTGACCTGCATATGCTTGATCCCTTCCAGCGCCGAAAGATCTCTGCCCAAAGCGGCGATATCCGAAAGATCGGCGGAAACGGTCTGCCAGCCGTTTCGGTTTACGCCCAAAACGTCGTTCCCCGGCCTTTTGCCTGCGGCCTCATCGTAAAAGACACCCAAGTTTGCATTGGCGTCCGGAGTAAAATAGATCTCGTTAGAACCGCTCGCCGTTACAAAATTTACGATGATGCGCTTTAAATAATTCATATTTTCCACAAAAAAGGTGAACGACAGAGAGGTTTGTCCCTGCAACGTACTCAGGGGCAGATTGAGCACATCCGCTATCGCAGTCCATTCTCCCCAAGTCTGATACAGCATTCCAAGCTCGACCGCTTCGTTCGCCGCGCCCTTTTCATCTTCCGTCAAAACAGCTTTACCGCCCTCGCAGCTCCAGCCGTTGACCCAGCCGGAACCGTCGCCCTTGTCCTCTACCTGATTGAACGCCGCCAGCGTCGTTGTTGCAGGCTGCGCCGCATCTTCCGCCGCAAAAGCCGCGATCGCGGAACCCGCCGCGGATGCGATCATCACAAGCGACAGCAAAAATGTCAACAATTTTGCCCTTTTCATCAAAAAATTCCTCCTTAATTTTTTCATATTACCCTTTTACGCCGCCGATCGTAATTCCTTTTACAAAGAATTTCTGTACGAACGGATAGACTAAAACAATGGGACCCATTGTCAAAAACATCGTGGCGACATAGACCGTCTCCGTAGGAACAGGGCCGCCGCCCGCCGAAGGAGAATCCGTGATCATTCGCTGCGTCATCTGGTAGAGATAATATTGCAGCGGATATAAGTTTTGGTGATTGGAATCGATAAACCAGGTCGCGAGCAGAAAGTCATTCCAATACGCCAAAGCGATGAACAGCGAAACCGTCGCGGTGATCGGCATTCCGAGCGGAAAGATGATGCGGAAAAAGATGGTAATGTGCTCCGCACCGTCCATTTCGGCCGCTTCCACGAGCGAATACGGGATCCCTTTATAATAATTTCGGATCAAAAAAATATTGAACGCGCCGACAAGGTTCGGAATAATCAGAACCCAGATCGTATTGGCAAGGTGCATCACTTCCTTGATGAGGTAATACCAGGGAACGACGCCCGCGCTGAACACGGTTGGAATAAACAAAAACATGGCAATGGCGTTGCGGTATTTTGCTTTGGGCGACGATATGACGTACCCGCACAGACAGCAAACGAAGACGGAAAGCAGCGTTCCCACCGCCGTTACAAAAATCGTTACGAGATAGGCCTGAAAAATGGAACCGTCCTTCAATACATAGCGATATGCCTCCAGACTCCACTCGCTCGGGAAAAAGGTATAGCCGTTCTGCAGGACGGACATTTCGGAGCTGAAAGAAACGACAAGCGTCAAAATCAGCGGAATGATCACCAGCAGGCTGAGCCCGATAAACATGAGATGAATCAGAATCTGCGCGATCCGCACGGAAGGCGAGCGCATTTCAGAATTTGTAGCAGTACTCATACGTTTTACCTCATTAAAACAGCGCCGCATCTTTATCGATCTTGCGAACGATCAGATTACAACCGAAAATCATGACAAATCCCATGAGCGATTGGAACAGACCCACCGCCGCGTTCAGGCCGTAGTCCGGCGATGCGTACAAACTTCCGCTCGTCAAGTTGCGGAAAATGAACGTTTCGAAAACATCCAGCTCATGCCGGATCACCTCGTTGCTTCCGGAGAAAGCGGACAGATAGACGAAGTCGCCGAAGAACATACGCCCGACGCTCATCAGCGTCAGGAGAATGATGGTGGGACGGAGCATCGGAAGCGTGATTCGGAATACCTGCACCATCCTTCCGGCGCCGTCGATCCGCGCCGCCTCGTAAATGGATTCGTCCATACCCGTTATCGTCGCAAGGTATACGATGATCCCGTACCCGAGCCCCTTAATCAAACTTGTCGCAACAACGATCGGCACCCAGACTCCGCCGATCTTGCTGAACTCCACCGATTGAAATCCGGCTTGCTGAAAGAGCAGATTGACGATCCCTTTCGTATCGTCAAAGAACAGCATCGCAAGGCGCACCATCATGATCGCGGAGAAAAAATAAGGCAAGAACAAAATATTTTGGTAGATTTTCTGCGCTTTGGAAGAAAACAGCTGGTTCAGACAGATCGCCGTAAATATCGTTACGATCGTGCTGACCACCAATCCGGATAAGTTGATGCTCAACACGTTCCCCAGCAAAACGCCGACGTCCGCGGTGACAAAAAACAATTCGAAATTGTCAAAGCCGATCCATTCGCTGCCGAAAATACCGCCTTCGAGCGTATATCTTTCAAACGCCAGCACGATGCCGGGCAACGGAAGATACGCGAAAACCAAAAAGATCAAAAGCGCCGGCAAAGCCAAAATATACAATTTCCAATTTTTGATCAGTTCCAAATTCTTAAATTTAGTTCTTTTTCTGAGCGCTTTCATGAACCTTTCTCCTTATGGGAAGTTGATACCGGAACGTATACAGAATGATGACGGCCGCCAAAATCAAGAGAATACCGACGATAACTCCGATCGCGGCAGCCAAGCTCCCTGCGCGCGTCGTTACCGAAAAATCGGCAAACTGAAAAAGCACTTTCGGACACGGCGTCGTCGCGACGTTGGTATCGTCGTAGCCGTATATCTTATACGTATACGTCGTGCCCTGCTTCATGCGGTTCTGCGATAAACTGCCGACGCTGGAAGACGTGATCGTGATCGTATCGTCCAATTTCCCGTCGCAGTAACGGCGGATGATAAATCCCTTCTGTCCGTACCCTTCCGGCGTCTGCCACAGAAAATCGAAGCGTTCAAAGCTGAGCGTGTTCGCCCGCAGGGAAACTTTGTCCTCCAAAACAGGATAATCGTACAGCATCGTCTCTCCGATTACCTGCACCACGGCGGACGGAGAGACCTCCGCCGCGTATGTAACCGCATTCGCTTCCTGCTTTGAAAGAGTGTCCGCTACGGGATCTCCCGGCAGAAACCGCTGGGAAAACGTATTGACGCGGAACGTCCAAATATAATCGACGCTTCCGTCTTCGATGCTGACGCGCTGTTCCCGGCCGATCCGATACTGCACTTCTCTTCCTTCCCGATACGCGATCGCCTCGAAACGGATCTCCGCCCCTGCCGAAAAAGTCGCGCTCCCGGCAAACGTTTCCTGTCCGAATTCAAAAGTAAGCGCAGCGACTGTTTCATCCTTTGCCTTTAAAATCACACTTGCGCGGCTATCCCCTTCCGGAACGATAAAATTGCTGCTGAATCCGTCGAGAAGATTTTCTTCGGAAAAATGCACCTCGCCCGCCAGCTTATAGCCGATCAATTTTCCTTCTTCCGTAACCGCCTGCGCGTTGCCGCTGAAACTCCCATGCGAAGCCGCGGCATCGGACGTGGCCAAAACGCCCGCGCTGCCCGATACGAGAACTGCGGTATACAGCAACAGAAGGAAAAAAACCAAATTTACTATTCTGATCGAATGTTTCATGATCTGTCTCCGTTCATCTTTAACTGAACTGATACCAACTCTTCCGGAAGAAGAAAAGTTTTGAACTCGAATATCCGCCCAGATCGATCTGCTCGTCCATCAGGCGAACGCCGTCTTCGTCAAACTCCGCAAACCGCAGCGCCGTAGAAGAGCCGTCTTTGATCTCCAAAATCAATTCGTCGTTCAAGCCGCTGTCCATCGTGACGTCGCCGGTCGTAACCGCCAAAATTTGTCCTTCCGCATCGATCGTATGTTCAAAGTACGGAGCGTTGATCTCTCTCTTTCCCAAAACCACCGTATCGGCGCCGCTGCGATATACCATCACGAGCCCCTCCGTCGGGCGCAGTTTCGTAGTGCGGTCGACGCAGTTGCGGTTCCGCACGCCGTGTATGGAGAGGAAGCCCGTCGTCGAAAAGTTTGTCCTTCCGAAAATATTTTCAATGTACACCTGTGCGAGCGAATCCTCTACTTTTATAAAGGCGCTTTTCCAGACGTTCGGGAGCGACGCGCTGTATGTCCCGTTGTTTTTCAATTTATAAATCGAGAAATGAACGGAGCCGTTTTTCTCGCGCAGAACGATCACTTCGTCCGTATCCACATTGCAGTTGGAAACATTTTCCGAAATCAGATTGGACGTCGCAAACGCGAGGAAATTGCCGTCTTCATTGTTGGCAAAGATGTTTTCGTCGCGGATCACCTGGCTGTTGCGCGCATTGTGGACGTAAGCGACGATGTTTCCGTTTTCTTCCCTGGCGGAAAGATAGGAATCGTTGTTATTATACGTCATGGCAAAGCGCTCGATCTGCAAAGTGTCTTCGTTCATGAACCAGTCGCCCAAGCGGTATTCATCCTGCCGGAGCCAAAGCGACTTGTCGTTGATATATTTATCATAATAACGGGCAGCCGTACCACCGTACGTCCCGATCGTGGACTGCGTATAGACGATGGGAGGATTGCTCTCCGCATTGCCGCTGAGCTTGCCCACGTCCTTATCGAAAAAGTCTTCGATATGGTTGAACGTGTCCGCTCCTTCCAGCATATAGTCGACAAATCGGTACAGATCCTGTCTCGGGCTGAAATCCGCCGTTTGTTCCACAGCCGTCGGATCGCCCATATTGTTCTCCACAAATTCCCGGAACGCTTCCTGCCCGGCTCCCACACCGAGATTCTGCACGATATAGATGTTGCGGTAATAATTGAAAAACTGATACGCGGGCTCAAACTGAACGAGGGACGCACCCTGTTCCAAAGCTCCCAGCGCAAACCCCGCCATCAATTCCACCGGCATATCCGATTCGGGATATTCGTTGGTCAGATCGTTCATGGCGATCATGACAGCCGTCTGGAACCAGTTCTGATCGCTCAGACCGAAGCTGGACTTGGGGAAAGAATTTCCGATCTGCTTCATCATGCTCAGATCCAGTGCGGTCATCGCATTGACGGAGTTGTTGGCCCACACAAACGTGCAATCCTCGCCGAGCTTGTCCGAAGCATAGTTGCCGATGTCTTCCCAATACAGTTTGGTGGACGTTTCGTACATCGATTCCCACGCATGATCGCTGAAAATCAATTTGAGTCCGCTCTCCGCCACCGCGTCGATGATCGAGCGCAGATCTTCCTCGTACACGATATACCCGTGCGGATCTCCGCTCGTGCCGATCGAGTTCGTACCGATCAGTTCATGGAAACGGATCCCTTCAAAGGTATCGGGATATTTTTCTTTCAGCGCTTTCATCGCTTCCAGATCCATGGAAATACCCTTTACGCGCCGCTCGGGATTGCCGCTGCCGCAGTTGATATCGACGATAGGCAGGTTCGCCAGTTCGCCGTTTTGGTTCGTATACAATCCGCTGGACATCATTTCCAGGTACACATACAGGCCCTTGCTCTGAAAATAATCCATCGCATACAAAAACGTGTCGCTGAAACGGTTGATCCCTTCGGACGGGTCTTTCCCCCAGCCTTCCTCTTTATAATAATGGTTCGGATAAATCTGAATGGCGACATGGTATTTTTCCTGCAAAGGTTTGAGCCCTTCATAGGTATATTCCAGCACGCTGTCCAATTTTTCCTTGCTGTAACTGTACCCTGCAATATACTCGTAGCCGCCGACGCCCTCGTCGACCTGAAACACAAGCGTCTTTTTCTCTGCCGTTCCGCCCTGCGGCGTTTGTTCTTCCTGTTTGCAGCCTACGCTCGGCAAAATAAACGCCAAAGCCAAAATCAACATTACTATTCTTTTCATCTCTTCCTCCCAAGCAGAGCGTTTTTTGATAAACCAGGATATATGCCTTTTAGCAAACGATACACCGCTATCCGTTTAAGCGCATTACTTTTTGTTCGCAAGGAACGCGTCTATCTGCCGCTGCACTTCGTCGATCAAATTCTGCATGGCATTATCCGCCTGCAGATCGGCGAGCAGTTTCTGATACAGCGTGCGCCCGTCGCTCTGCTCTTCCTGCGTGCTGCGCGTTCCGGCCACCATCGAATTGACGATTCCGTCCACCGCGTCAACCGCCGCTTTTGCGCTCAGATATGCCGGCGTGTTCTCGATCGTGAAACCGATCAGCGGGGAAACGATATAGTTCGGCTGTCCCGCTTTATCGCCGTCCTGATAGGTACCTTCCCAATTTTTGATGCTCTGGATGTATTCTTCCGAAAGATGCTCGGAATAGCGCATATAACCGATATCGTTGATCGCCCAATACGGCATATCCATGAGGAACCGCTTGTCATCGGGAACTTCTTTGCCGGATACGGGATCGATAAAGGTGAGCCTTCCGCTCTCATCGATGTCCGGAGTAGAGGGATCGTCGAGCGTCAGATAAAAGTTTTCGCCTTCGACGCCGTAATTCACAAGGTCATAGTTTTCTTGATCTTTCGTCCAGCACATAAAGTCGATAAACTCTTCCGTATGCGTGCTGTAACGGAGGGGCACCATCATATTGTCGACGCCGCGGAAAACAACTTTCGGGATCTCCACTTCCGCGTTTGCTTCCGAAGTGTTGTACGCCGGATCGTCTGCCTGCGGCGCAGCGCTCAGATATTTGGCCTGCGTTTCCTGAATAAAGAAGTCATACAGCTCTCCGGTCGTGTTGGACGCCTTGAAAGAGTCGATACGCTCGGTCATTTTCAAAACGCTGAACTCGATCAGGCCGGCGGTCAGTCCGCTGTTGAACTGCGTATCGGCGCTGCTGATCGAAGTTGTGGGCGTATATCCCGCTTCGTACCAATCGTTCGCCTGTTTGCAAAGATCCAAAAAGTTCTGCGTGTTGTAAAAACTCTTCACCGTAAACTCGGAATCATTGATGTCGATATAGATCGGACGTTTCTGATCGCTGTAAACGGGGAAATAAAAATTCGGAGCGTATTGACGCAGCAAAAACGTGTTGTCCGTCAGGTGAGCGGCAAAACCGGGCGTTGAACCCTTTGCCTGCTGCGCCGCGGAAAGATAGGTATTAAAGGTTTCCAGATCTGTCATTTCATCGATTTCGAACTGATCCATCCAGTCTTCCCGAACCATCAAAATTTCCCGGTCGTTGGCCATAGGCGCGTGGCGCGGGATCGCAAAGATGCTGCCGTCGGCGCTCGTTACCTGTTCAAAGGCATATTCAGGGATCTCTTCATACAGTTTCTGTCCCCAACGATCGAGATAGGGTTTGATATTGCTCTTGATCACGCCGCGCTGCAACATATCGCCGATAAAGTCGATATGGGACCACGCCGCGTCATATCCGCTGCGCGCCATGGATTCGACGTTCGTCAAATAGTTGTTGCTCTGGACAACGAATTCAAAATCGACCGTATACGGTTTTCCGTCCTTGGCGAGTTTCGCATTGATGGCGCTCTGCACGTTTTCAATGTCGCGCGGATTTCCTCTGTCCGAAGCGAGAAAAATACGGAGCGTGCACGGTTCGAGTTTGTCCCGAACGACGATCGTCTCGTCATCCCCTCCTCTCTTACATGCGACAAAAGGAAATACCAATGCAAAACACATAAATAAAACTGTGACTTTTAAAAATTTTTTCATTTTAAAGATCCTTCCTTATCTTTTTACTATCTTCATGCAAGCGCTATCTTTTTACTGTCTTCATGCAAGCGCTTTTTTGTACTATTTTCCTGCCCGAGTCTTCTTCGATCGCCTTTCTTCACGCTTTCCTGCTCTTTCTGCAAAAACAAACGAAGAGCGCTCCCAGCGTCAGCGCTGCGGCAACGGCCCCTGCGGTTTTGGCGGTAAGCGCCGAATCACATCCGCCGCCGTCCTCCGTCGCTTCTATGTTGATCGTCAAGGTGGCTTCGTTTCCGACCGCATCGGTACAGGTATACACAAACATATACCGCCCCGGCTGAACATTTTTCAAAGTCTGATCGGCCGGAAGCTCGATCTCCTGCCCGTCGAGGAATACCTGCACCGCCAACTGCAATTCATCGGCGGAAGTGATATCGTCGCTGAGCGTAACTTCCGGGACCTTCAGATCCGAACCCGCCTTGACCGTCTCGCTGTACTCTTTCGGGGTTATGACGGGGTCTTCGTTATCTTCCAAAGTGAACGAATGTTCCAGCGTATACGCCTTTCCGTCCTTGACGATGCGGAACACCAGCGTATATGTACCTTCCTGCAGCGTATTGAAAACATACCCGGTCGCCGTTTCGCTGAGGGGGTATTCCTTTCCCGCCGCGTCCACTACTTTCACCGATTCCAAGGGGATCACTTTGCTTTCGACATAATCGAATACCATATCTTTGCCGATATTGATATCGTAGCCGAGCTTCGGTTCCGCCGTAATGAACTGCGTCAAAAGGACCGGCGTGGGATCCAGCGTTGCGGAAAGAGCGGCAAAATCTGCCCCGTCTTTATACCAGACGACCGGATCCAGCGGCGTTTCCGCCGGAAGAATGGGAACCTTCGTTCCACCGCGGCGCAGCAGATAGACGTTGCGATACAAGACTTCGATCTCTTCGCCGCACGCGTCCGTCGTATCGATGATCGGACTGAAATGCGCTATGTTTTTTCCGACAAGTTCTTCGGAAAGCTCGACTTCGCGATGATACCAGACAGGATTTCCCATGGTGTCCGTCAAGCGATCGCTGATATCGGCGGAAGGCTCCATGCTCTCGCCGTTAGAGTCTTTCAAAGCCGTCTCTCCCGTACCGTAGAACTCATGGATGAACGGCCAGGAATTTCCGCCGGCATAGATCTGTCCGCTGAAAGACCCGATCCCCGCCATCGGCGTTTCGCAGTACACATCGAAAATCAGCTTATCGCCCTGCTGGACGGTCACATAGTCCGAAAACGTGCTGTGCGTCGTCGCCATGAAATATTTGCGCTGTCCCTGCGCGCGGCTGTCCTGCGAAACCTTCATATACGCGCTGTATACGGCGTCTTCGATCGCATCGACCGTGAAGTAATCCTCGTATTCCCGCGTGTTGTCATGGCTGTCCGTACAAACGACCTGAATCGTATACGTTCCGGAAATGATCGGCCGGATCGTTCCCTCTTCGCTGATCTCGATTTCCCGGCCGAGCGAATCCAAGATTTTCAAACTTGCCGTAAGGCCGCCGTTTGAATCGCTCGCCTTTGACAAAATCAATTCTCCGTCGGAGGGATCGCTGACTTTCAGGCCGGGAACTTGGAACGTCATTCCGATCTCGATCGTTTTCTGCCATGTGGAAAAGTCCACCGTGGGGATATCCATGTCCACCACTTCGATGACGATCGATTTTTCCCAAGTCTTTTCTCCGCTCTGCGCATATTCCCCTTCCGCGGTATATGTGATCGTGTAACTCGTCGCCATGCGCACCGTCGGAATAAAATAGGTGCCGTTTTCGTCGCTTTCGACTTCCATCGGCGTGCCGTCCGCGCGCTCTACGGATGCTTTCGTGGCGCGGTCGCAGACTCCGTCCACATACGCGAAAACGTCCGCTATGTAATATTTTTCGCCCGCAACGCCGCTCGTCTCTGCCGGTAAATTTTCTTCCAAAATGATCGGTTTGTCTGCCGGATATACGTTTACGGAGCAGTTATACACAACTTTTTCTTCCCCGGACACTTTTTGAAAGGTAAGGACATACTTCCCTTCCGTTTGCGGAACGAACTTCTCCCCGTCTGCCGGCGTGCAGTTTTCGCCGTCCGGATCGGTGATCTGTTCCAGCGTAACGCCGTCCGTCTGTACGTACGAAAGCAGCTCGTCCTTCGTATACTCTCTCGAAACGCTCAGCAAGATGGTCTCCTGCTTCATCTGGATCGACAGAGGATTCGGATCGCTGACCTCTTCCAGGTGCATCTGCGCTCCCGCGACAAAGTAGTACGTGGTATCGCCGTAGGCAGGGAATCTCGTGCCGCCGTTCGGATCTTCGTTCGGGATATTCAGACTTTCATTGCCGAACGTAAAGCCTTCCCAATTTGAAAACGAAGCGCCGCCGCTTTCCTCGTTGTAAATATTTTGCACTTTTCCGTCCTGATCGACGATCGCAAAATTCTTGTAATACATGACAAGATTCCGTCCCTCGTCTTTCATGGCCTTTGCCTGCTGCGTATCCACCGCGCCCGCAAGCCATACGTGCCAAAGCACGATGTCCGTATATTTTTCATACATCTGCGCGGGAAACTCGAAAGAACGCTGATACCATCCGTTTCCCAAATACTGCGTGATATCGTCCTGCAAGAACGCGGACATTCCGTTCTCGTCCTTGATCTGCTCTTCCCCGATCCAGCCGGACACATTGCGCCATACGCCCTTTCCGGCTTTGTCGATCCCGTAGATCTGCATTTCCAATCCGCCCATTCCGGCAAGCGGCGTAGGGGTATAGAAGCAATACTGGATCCTGTCTCCCTGTTCCAGCTTGACTCCCTGCGAGCTGAAATTGTCTCCGAAAGGACTTGCAATATAGAAAATTTTATCTGTTCCGGTCGCAACGGGATCGGTCTCCCCTTCTGCGTTTTCCCAACGGACCGTGTTTTGCAGATCGAGTTCCATTCGGATAATGTGCGCGGACGTTTCGGCTCCGAAAACGCTCGTTACGCTCATTCCCAATGCAACGATACAAATCAACAACAGTGCAATGATTCCTTGTCTTTTCTTCATACTGTCTGCAGCGGTATTGCACATATGTACAACCTTGCGCTTCTCCTCCTTATTTGTTTTTATTGGATGAATCGATTTTCGTAGTATTGAAAGATTTATTTAAAGAAAATTTCCCACGCATATAATCCCGCGGCGAAACGCCCATCACTTTTTTAAATTCTCGGGAAAAATACAGCGGGTCGTCATATCCTACCATTTTCGCCACTTCCTCGACCTTCTTGTTCTCCGAAAGCAAAAGCCGCGCACCCGTTTTGATGCGGTAATCGATCAGGTATTGCTTCGGCGACATCCCTACCGTCTCAGTAAACAGCCATACAAAATAACTCGGATGCAAATTTAAAGACTGCGCAATATCCTTGATATAAATCTTCGTGCAGATGTTGTATTTCATGAACATCATGGCTTCGTTGATATACGAATTTTTATACCCTTCTTCCTGCTTTTCTCCCTCGTTTTTCTCCATCAGTTCATGAAAGATCAGATACAGATTGGCGACGCAGCCTAAGTTTACAGTCTTGTCTTCGAGATACTGATTGACGAGGTTGTCCACGTATTCGCGGATCTTGCCGTTTTTGATGTCCCGTATGACGGGCGAATCCACCGTCACGTTGCTCCTTTTGATAAATTCGTCCGCAAGTCTCCCGCTTACGCTGAACCATTCATATCGCCAGGGATTCTTTTTGTCCGGATAATATTCGACCACGCATTTTGGAAAGATCACAAACATTTCGCCCGCACGGATCTCATACTTCTCTCCGTTTTGGATAAATGTGCCCTTCCCCGAACAAATATAATGGAACAAATAATAGGGTTTTTTCGCTTTTTGCACCCATTTCCCTTCCACGCATTGCTCCCTGCCGCAGTCATATACGATCAGATCTTGTATGGACGATGCCGCGTCGCTCATGACAAAGTCAGTCAAAAACGTCTTACGGTAATCTTCCAAGGTTATGTTGTCATTCAAAATTATGGTTTCTCTCTTTTTCACAGATATGAATATATCACTTCTCCTATACCTTGTCAAGACGAATTTTTTTGGCAATATAAACTTAATCCATGTTTTTGAATGTAAAATATATACTTTTTCATAAATTTATAAACTTTATCCATGATATTACGTTCGGATGGAGCTTTATATGGAGAAAAAACAGCTGGACAAGAGAATTGTCCTGCTGTTTAGCGATAAAAAACCGTCTTTTTTCCTTCCGTTTGTACGGCTTTTAAAGTATTTTTTTCGTTTTCGGCATCAAAATGACGCCCGCTTTTCATCCCTCCCCTGCGCTGTTTTCATACGAAAGACCGTTGCCTTTATACAACTTGTTCCTCGTTTTCATAGATAAATATTTCGCCCTCGATCTGCACGATCGCATAATCGAAATAGAGAATGATAAACTCTTTGTCCGCTTGCTCGGCAACATCGTCCGGTAAATACTCTTTCAAAGAACTCCCTTCCGCAAATTCAACGAATGGATATTCCTCTTTCGTACAAATTTCGCCTTTTTCCGTCGAATTGAGCTTTTCCATGATCTCCCGAAAAGAATGCTCCAGCGGCCAGTCCATTTCAAAAGGCGCCTGATCCGTCCGCGCCGGAACCAAGATCAGCCTTTCTTTCTTGTCCTTGCTCCCCAAAACGTACAGCCCATAACGGCTTATTTCTTGCGGTATGTTTATTCCGGGGACAGCGTTGCAAACGACCCATACTTCATCCATTCCGAAATCTTCCAGGGCGATCCTTTTCGCGTCCGAAGCCTTATTCTCATACGTACATCCCGCTGATGACAAAAGAAACAATGACAGTAAAAAAAGCGCAAAATACTTCTTCATTTCTCCGCTCCTCAAAAATCCTCCGCAAAGCGCGGCATCGCCGTTGCCGCGCCGTGCTGCGGCAAAACGCCTTCTTCGTCCGCTTAACATTGAGTGCCGCCTCTCTTTGCAAAACAAGTATAGCATAGCACCTTTCCGCTGTCAATATGCGCTGACGTTTTGCCGCTTGGGCACGTCGGCGCGCAAAAAAAACGTTTGCGCTCTCGGATCTTTTTTTTCGTTTTGTGAATTTATATGGACAATTTTCGATTTTGCGGGTATAATATTTTACAGATAAGATTTTACGGAAAATTTCTAGCTGTTTTTTGCCGATATAGTTTCCGATTCCTATTATTTTGAAGGAGCCCTGTTTTTATGGACGATATTCCCGTCTATTCGCTGAAAAGCTACCTGCCCACTGATACGGAGGGATTCTATATTTCGGACTTTATCCCCACCGAAACCGAAACGACGCTGCACGGGCATTCTTTCTATGAATTTTACATCGTGGTGCGCGGTCAATTTGAGGATATCTGCAACGGCGTAAAGACGGTTTTAAATCCCAAAAGCGCGCACATCCTCTGCCCGGGAGACAGGCACGAACTGCGCTGCAGCGATTTCAATACGCCTGCGCTTTTGCGCAATATTGCCGTCGATCCCGTCATTTTCGGGCAGCGCCTTTCTGCCTTGACGGGAGAAAACGGAAAAAATAAAAAGCTGACCGAATATTTTACGCTGCGGGACGAAACGTTCGCCGATTTTTTGGTAAAATCCGAATCTGCGCTCTTGCAATATCCGTCCCGCACCAGCCTGTTTCTGCTCGGAAATCTCCTTGACTCTGTTCTAATCGAAAGACTTGCCCTTCCGGACGACACGGGTGCGCCGCCCTGGCTGAAAAAGCTGCTGCTGCAAATGCGCGAAACGGACAATTTTGTGGAAGGCTTGCCGAAAATGCTTTCGCTCTGCGGACGTTCCCAGGAATACCTCACGCGCTGTATGCAAAAATATTACCACATTACTCCGAACGATTTTGTACAGCGCCTACGCCTCAATTATGCGGCACAGCTCCTGCGCACCTCGCGCGAAAGCGTGCTTTCTATCACCTACCGCTGTGGTTTTTCCACTCCCTCTTATTTTTGCAATGCCTTCCGCCAACGCTTCGGAACTTCCCCCGCAAAATTCCGCGAAAGAAAATTATTTTAGGTCAATATTTTACAATTTTTATCCATATACAGGTGGCAATCCGAGTTTTAGTGTGCTATACTCATACAAAAAAATTATTCGATAAGGAGTTACGGTAAAATGACCGGAAGAGAACGCTTTTTGACTGCTCTTAAAAACGGCAAACCGGACAGGCTGCCCTGTCAGGTACATAACTGGATGTGGTACTATCTTCACACATATTTAAAGGGAATGGACGCCTATCAGGCATACGAAGCGGTCGGAATGGATCCCGTGATCTATGAATTTCCGATCTTAAAGTTTGACGACAAGGACTTGAAAAATTGGGTCTATGAATACAAATCCCTGGGCAAAAATGCCGACGGCGTGGAATCGTTTATACAGATCTATCATACGCCGAAAGGAGATCTGACGGTACGCGGCGCGAGCAATCAGTTCACTTCCTGGGAAACGGAACACCTGGTTAAGACGGAAAAAGATTTCGAGCTTTTCCGCGAATATTATCCCGTACCGATCGGCGCGGACTGGACGCCGGTCATCAAGGCGCGCGACAAGGTCGGCGACCGCGGCATCGTACGTACTTGGGTCAACAACTACGGCCAGCCGGGCGTTTGGCAGAGCCTCACCTGTCTGATCGGAACGGAAGACGCCATTATGAAGACCTACGACGATCCGGATTGGGTGCACTATGCGCTCGGCGTTATCAGCGATAAATCTCTGCGCTGCATCGAAAATATGGGCAAGATCGAAGCGGACCTCGTGGAAAACGGCGGCGGAGCGGCGTCCAGCACCGTTATCAGCCCGACCATCCACAAGGAATTCTGCCTGCCCTACGATAAGTTACAGAATGAAGCGCTGCATCGCCAAGGCGCACTCGTCGTGTATCATATGTGCGGCGGACTCATGCCCCTTTTGGAAATTGCGGCGGAAAACGGAATGGACGCTTTGGAAACCATGACTCCCCCGAGCATGGGCGGCGACTGCCGTATGGAAGAAGCGGCACAGCGCATCGGCGACCGCGTCGCCTTTATCGGCGGCTTCGATCAAAACGAAGGCTTCGAACGCGGCAACAAAGAGTTTATCAAAAAGGAAGTGCGCCGCCTGTTTGAAGCAAAACCAAACGGCGGTTATATATGCAGCCCGTCCGACCACTTTTTCTTCGGCGACCCGGAAAATCTGAAACTGTTTGCCAAAGCTTGCAAGGAATGTGAATATTGATTTTTTACTTTCTGAAATAAAAAGAAGCGACAGAGCTCTTCTGCGAGAGGCTCTGTCGCTTCTTTTTTCTTCTTTTTGAATCTGTCCGCCATCGTTTTGCGGCACTTGCATATCCGCCCGACGGAAGTTTCAAAAATTCAAAACTCCTTTCAAACTTTAATTTGCTTCCGCATTCATGTCTTCCAATATTTTTTTGAGCGTTTCCAAGTGCAGTTTTTCATCTAAAATGATGCGGGAAATGATAGCTGCGACTTGTTCGTTTTTTAATCTGCGCACCATGTTTTCATAGTCGCGGATCGCCTCCGATTCGCCGATGATATCGTCCATGATCATCTTTTTCGGATGCGTCGCGCGGGATACGGCGGCGGAAGAATAAAAATCGCAGGGCTTTGGAGGCTGTGAAACATAGATCGGAATTGCGCCGAGCGCATACAACGTTTCCGCCAAAATTTCCAGATGCTCCATTTCCGTCAGACCGATCCGAAACA
>CASDTU010000066.1 GCA_949283775.1 uncultured Bacillota bacterium | reverse complement strand
GGAATGCAAAAATACTTTCAGATTCGGGAAATGCTCCTGCACATAATGGAACAGCTTGCTGTGATACGGGAAAATCATCTCGCGGTAGGTGCCGCGGCTGACCAGCAGGGAATCCTGCGAACCCAAATCGTCGCCGAATTGGACGATGTTGATATACGGCGCGATCTTCGGCAAAATCTTTTCGAGATCCGCGAGATAGCCCGCGACCAATTTTTCATAATACGCGTGAATGAGTTCAGGTTCCAGCAGCAAAAGTTCCATATACCGTTCAAAGCCGAAATCCGTTTCGCCCGCTTCCAGAATATTGCCTCCGAACGGATATAAGATCGCCTTGTCCGTCTCTTCATACAGCCGCTTAACTTCCGCGACCGTAAAATCGATCTCTTTTTGCGACATCGGCACATACTTGAACGTCTTTTCTAAGTCTTCGATCGTTTCGACGTCTTTGAGCGGCGCCTGCACGATATCGAAATAATATCCGCCTGCCGGCATGGACGCGAAAGGTTCGCCCTTTTCATCGAAAATCGTCTGCGTGCCGTCGGGGTTCTTGACGGGCGCGTATCCTTCCGGAACCAGCGCGTCGATGTCTCCGTAAATGCGCATTTTTTTCCATTTTTCAATGGAAATGCCGAACGCGGGACACAATCTGTGCGCCTGCACCACGTCGCCGCCCATGCGGTCCAGCACCGCCAGACTGGGCTCGGCAAGCTGTTGGAACACATCGTACAGCTTCGGCTCTTCCTTGATGCCGAGATGTTTTACCAATTTATCGTATGCCACGATACTGATACCCGTCGAACGCATTCCGCCGAAATCGATGGGCAGTTCGTCCGTTTCGCGGTGATTGATCGCCGCTACGATCCTTTCTCTTGAAGTCATACTGTCCTCCTGACCTGACTGATCTTTTAAACCAGATTTATTAACATAATTTTGACACTCTTACTTATACGCGCGGACGCGCACAAACCGCGGACGGTAGATGTTTCCGTTGCTGAGATTGCTCTCGTAATCCATCGCATTCGTGTTGTACGAGATCAAAAGCTCGCCTTCCGGTGCGATATGGTAATGCCCCTTCGCGTTGTAATGGTAGATCTTTTTGCCGTGCGTCTTGTCCAGATCGTCCGGCTCTCCCGCAAAATACAGGGGGATCACGTCCGAGAACGGGCCGTACGGCGTTTCGCCGATGCGGATCGCGATCTCTTCGCACACGCTGCCGCGCATATAGCTGTACACGTATTTGCCCTTATGCTCGCCCGTCGTGACCGGGGATACGCCCATCTCCGAAGAAAGTTCGTCGCAGACGGCAACGCTGTCCCATATGTCTTCCGACCACCTGCCGTCTCCGGCATAGAAACGATATTTCGAAAAATCCAAAAGATCTTCCGGCAGCACGCGCGAAACGACGAGAAGTTTCTGTCCGCCCGGCACGACCGCGTCGCATTTTATCCCGTAAAAGTAGACGTACCCGTCGGGATACGGCATTCCCGCTTCCTTCGTGTTGACGAGGTTGCCGCAGCCGAAATAGATCGTGCTTTTTCCGCGCTCCGCATACAGCGGCGTTTTATACACTTTCTGCGATGTATAATCGAGCGCGCTGTCCTTGATGTCAAACGTGAGCATATCCACGCCCACCATGCGGAATTTAAAGCCTTCCGGAAGATTCGGATCGTCGTCGCCCTGAATATCGTCCGTCAAAACGTAAAATTTATCGCCCAAAACAAGGCAGTCCTGCATCCAATAATAGTACTCGTCGCTGCCGTTTTTCAAAATCGCGAGGTTGTTCCCCTCTTCGTCCCTGTTCCAGACAAATTTCAGCTGCGCCGTCTCCGGATCCGTACCCGTCATGTAGCCGAGCGTATTGTTGACAAAATCCGCCCTGCGCCGCAGATGCGTTACGGGATTTACGCTTCCCAAGAAGGTGTCGCCGAAGGTGAACATCGTTCGAACATTCTTTGCCTGCGCCTTGCCGCGCTTGTTTTCCTTGCCGTCCAGACTGACCGAAAAGATACCGTCCGAACCTGTCCAGCCGCTATAATTGGAGAAAAGCTCCGTCCAATCGCGCGCCGCTTCCGCAAAGTAGCCGTTTTTCGCATACAGGAAACGGATCTTGGAAAATCCGAAACGGAATTCGTATCCGTTGCAATACCCGTACGTCCCTTCGCCGACGCCGCCGCACACTTCCAAACGGATCCAGCGGCAGTACACCGCGGGGAAACGGATATCCGATCCGTCCGTCAGTTTGGATACGCCCTGCGTCTCCGTCCCCAAAGCGATGGAAAGCTCGTACGGCTCTTCCCTTACAGGGATCCATTTTCTGCGGTCGCGGCTGTAATAAATTTTAAATTGTTTGATGCCTGCCGTGCGGTTCTTCGGGTCGTTGTAATTGACAAGATCGATTCCTCCGATCGTAACGGTCATATTGAAATCAAATTCCACAAATAACGATTTGGGATTGAGCTCGGATAAAAACATCGTTTCGGGCGACGTGGAATGCCCCTGCTCTGTCCAGCCGTACAGCGAAGTCGTTACGGACGACTCCGCGCTGTCCGTCAGCGCATACGCGTACGCGCCGGAAGCGGGCTCTTCGCGGTATTGGTAAAAGCGCACGGCGCTCAGGCCGAACCGCGTCTGGTCCTCCACATAGCCGCCCCAGTTTCCGACGCCCTTTTGCGCGTCGGGCACGAAGCGGATATACCGCGCGCTCAGCCCGTCGAACGAGAGCGGCGAATGCTTGCCGTCGTTCAAATTGGTGGCGCACTGCCCCTCTTTGCCCTCGGCACAGGCAAACTCATACGGATATCCCTTCCCGCAAAACTCGGTATAGGTCTCTCCGTCCACGGAATATTCCACTTTGACTTTGCGCAGTCCCGCTTTGTATCCGTCCGTCTGGTTGAAATTCCAGATACAGGCGTAGCCCAGCCGCACGATCTTTCCGAAATCGAACGCGACCCAGTTATGCTTTCCGGGATCGCGTTCGGTCAGCCACATGCTTTCCGTATCCACGCTGCAGCTTTGGCGCATTCCGCCAAAGCCGCTCATTCCGGAATCGTCGGTAAGGTGCGACGCGCTGCGCGTACAGTACCTTTCGTCGCAGAACGCGCGAGGCACGATCAATTTTCCGTATAGCATGAATACCCTCCGTCAATCGTTGTAGAAGACGAATTTCTTTTGCAAAAGCCGAATCACAAAAGATACGCACAGGATGATCACCAGCATGACCCAGCCCATCGCCGAAGCGTAGCCGAGACGGCCTGTCGTAAACGCCATTTCAAAGATCAGATATCCGAAATAATTAGTATTATAATCGCCGTTTGTCATCAACATCGGCTGCGCAAAAACCTGAAACGCCGCGATCGCGTTCGTCAACAGGTTATAGAAGATCATGGGCGAGATCATCGGGAGCGTAATAGTGAAAAATTTACGCAACTTACTCGCGCCGTCCAAATCCGCCGCCTCGTACAGCGAAACGGGAACGTCCGTAAGCGCCGCAAGGAAAACGACCACCAATCCGCCGCAGCTCCACATACTCATCAAGACGAGCGCGGGAGTCGCCCAGTTCCAATCGTTCAGCCAGGACGGTCCGTGAATGCCGAACACCGCCAAAAACGTGTTCAAAATACCGTTGCGCCCGTTAAAGATCTGCATGAACAGCAAGGAAACGGGTACGATGGAAACCAACGTCGGAATATAGAACAGCGCCCTGTAAACCTTTGTACCCTTTACCTTTGCGTGCAGCAGCATCGCCAGAAGCAGCGCCAGAATCAGACACAGCGGCACGCTCATGCCCGCATACCAAAACGTGTTGCGGATACTCGTCCACATGTCCGGATCGGTCAGGATCGTAGCAAAGTTTTTGAGTCCGCGAAACTCATAGATCAACGAGTTTGTGCTCATATTGGTCATCGCCAAATAGATGGAATACCCGAACGGAAACGCCGTCAGCAGCACAAATCCGAGGATCCACGGCAGAGCGAACAAATACCCCATGATCGTTTCGTTTCTGTTATATTTATGGTGTTTTAATACTTTTACTTCTTCCATAAAACACACTCCAAAACCGTATTTATTCCGTTATGCAGTCGCCTGCCGTCTCTCAATGTCTTTCTGAGCGTTTTCCAATGCTTTATCCAGATCCGTCTGTTTGCCGGATACATATTCGGTCAGATTGTCCGTCAGATCGTTGATCCAGTTTGCCGCGTTGGAAATGTAATCCATCGGACGGCGGTAATCCATTTCCTGGAAAACGAAGATCTTGACCGGATCCGCATCGTCGCCTTTCGCCTGTTCCTGCGCGATCAGTTGATCATACACATCCGTATTGCCCGGCATATTGTTGATGTTTTCTACGATGGAAAGCTGCACTTCTTCGCTCATCAAAAATTCTACAAAATCATACGCTGCCTGCGCAACCGCTTTGTCATAATCCAAAAGGCGGGTGGTGATTTCCAAACTGAATCCGCCCGAGAAATTCGCACGATCTTCCGGATTTGCAAGGTCCGCATACGGGAGCGAACATACGCCGACCGTCATCAGATCGTCTTCGGATGTAGCAGCCGCCTCAATCTTGTCATATTCCCAAGGGATCTCGTTCGTCTCGATCATCATGGAAACCTGGCCGGTATAGAACAGGTTGCTCGTATCCGTGCTGCCCGAACCGTCGATAAAGCCGTTCGTCTGCGCTACCGGGAAAAGACGGTTAATGTCGTACCAAGTCTGGTATGCTTCTTTGATCGTTTCATCCGCTTTGCCGTCTTTATAAACGATTGCGTTGCCGTTTTCGTCGAACACTTCGCCACCCTTATTCCAGATCAGGTTCAGAATGCTGTTATTTCCGACGTCGAAATGGAAACCGAGACGCTCAATCGTACCGTCGCCCTTTTTTTCCGTGAGAAGCTCCGCATATGCCATCAGTTCGCCCCAGCTCTTCGGGCCGCGCACGTCGTTTACCCCGTCGCCGTCCCAATCCTTGTCGCCGATCAGATCGTCGGGTACGCCCGTCGCTTCCAAATACCCTTTCTTGACTGCCTGGGTATTGTTCCACTCCGTGTCAGACACATTTTTCAGCTCGTTAACCTGGTCAACATTGTAATACAGCATACGGCCGTCTGTCTGCCAGGGAACGCCGAAAACCCCTTCTTCCCCGCCGACCGTAGACGTCAGAGACGCCAATTCGCTTTTACTGAATACGCTCGTGTTCAGACCGTCATCCGAGAAATAACCGGAAATATCCATCGAAATTCCGCCTTCCGCGCGGGCACGGTTATCCGTCGTCGTATGCATATAAATATCCGGACCGTTTTTATCTGTCTGCGCCGTACCGATCTTCGTGAAATAATCCCAGAAAGAAGTACCGGTGTGGTTGATATGTACGTTCGAATTATCTTTTTCGAATTCGCTGATCAGGCTTTCGATCCATTCATCCCCGCCCGAGGTGTCGCCTTCGGGATAAATCGTCCAAAATTCAAGAAAAATATTTCCGTCCTTATCGATCTTCTTTGATCTTTTGCAACCGCTGAACGTCGCGATCGCCCCTACTACCAGTGCGAGGGATAACAAAATTGTTATAAATCTCTTCATCGTATTTTCTCCTTTTCAAATAATAGAATTTTGCGCATATATGCGCAAAAAGGGACGTCCCTTTTTTTTAATTTTTCCGTTACAATCGAACGTTTTATGACTTGAGCCCCGTCATTTTTACGCCTTCCACAAAATATTTTTGTGCAAAAATGAAGACAAGCAGCGCGGGAATCATCGAAATTACGCTCGCCGCCATCAGATAGCCCCATTCCACTCCCGATTGTGACTGGAAGGCCTTGATACCGAGCGACAGCGTATATAAGTTGGAATCATTGATATAAATCAAAGGATTCATGAAATCGTTCCAAGTAAAGAGGAAGGTGAAGATCGCAACCGTCGCAATGACCGGCTTGCAGAGAGGAAGCATGATCGTAGACCAAATTTTTAAATGCCCCGCTCCGTCGATCTTGGCCGCTTCCGAAAGTTCCTGCGGCACCGTCTTATAGAACTGTTGGATCAGCAGAACGTTCGTCGCGCCGCCGCCCAAAAAGGAAGGAAGGATCAACGGGAACCATGTATCGACCAACCCGAGCGTGCTGTACATACGGAACGTCGGCACGATCAAAACAAAGGAAGGAAGCATGATCGTCGCAAGCATAATATTAAATATTGCTTCTCTGCCCGGCCAACGCAGCCGCGAGAAGGCATATGCAACGACGGACGAAGATGCAATCGTACCGATCAAACACGCCACTGTTACGATCGCACTGTTCAAAAAGTAGCGCATGAAAGGTATTTCATGAAACACGTCCACATAGTTCAAAAACCGCCAGGAATTCGGAATTAGCTGATCCCAGAAACCGACGGTCGTCATCATTTCCGCTTGCGTCTGCAAGGAAACGGATAACATCCAAAAGAGCGGAAATACAAAAATGATCGAAAAAATGATCAGCAGGGCGTGCATCCCCACCACATAGATCCAATGATCGATCTTCTTTCTCCGATGCAATTGTTCCGCACTGAGTTCCGCCTGTTTAAACATATTAAAAAGACCACCCCCAGGTTCGAAATTTTCGCCCTAAAACGTATCGGCGAATATACAAGTTATCCAACGCAGACATAGCATAACACATATTTTATAACCTGTCAAT
>CASDTU010000065.1 GCA_949283775.1 uncultured Bacillota bacterium | reverse complement strand
TTTTTGCGGCAATCAGCCTTGCGTTTATCGTGTTGCAGGTGTGGCTGGATTTGAAATTGCCCGATTATATGGCTGCGATCACCCGGCTTGCGGTTTCGGGCGCTGCGGGAGGGAGCGGCGAGATCTGGAAAAACGGAGGACTGATGCTGGCGTGCGCATTCGGCAGCGCGCTCTCTTCGGTTGCGGTCGGATTTTTTGCGGCGCGCATCGCTGCGACGGTTTCCTTTCGGCTGCGCAGCGGGGTGTTCAATGCCGTGGAGAGCTTTTCCATGGAAGAGATCAACAAGTTCTCCACCGCGAGCCTGATCACCCGAACGACCAACGATATCATGCAGGTGCAGATGGTCATTGCAATGGGCTTGCAGGTGATCGTAAAAGCGCCGATCCTTGCCGTATGGGCGATCGTTAAGATGCTTGGGAGCAACGTGCAGTGGTCGATCGCGACGGCGGTTGCCGTTGTGGTGATGGTAGCGATGCTGCTGTTTATTCTGCTTGCCGTGTTTCCGAAATTCCGCAGGATCCAAAAGCTCACGGATAACCTCAACAGCGTTACGCGCGAAAATTTGACGGGCGTGCGCGTTGTCCGCGCGTACAATGCGGAAGAGTATCAGGAAGACAAATTTTCCAAAGCGAATGAAGATCTGACGCGCACGCAGCTTTTCACTTCGCGGGCGATGGCGGTCATGAATCCCGTCATGACGCTCTTAATGAGCGGCCTCACGCTTGCGATCTATTGGATCGGCGCCTATCTGATCGACGGACTTCCTTCGGCGGCGGAGCGGGCGGAAGTGTTTTCGGAGATGTCCGCCTTTTCCGGTTATGCGATGCAGGTCATTTTTGCGTTTATGATGCTTACGATGATTTTTATCATTTTGCCGCGCGCGATGGTATCGGTTCGACGTATCGGCGAGGTGCTTGCGACGCAGCCGAGTATCCGCGACGGCGCGCTTTCTTCAACGCCCGAAAGCGCCGAAACAGGAACAGTGGAATTTAAAAACGTTTCTTTTAAATATCCCGACGCGGCGGAATATGTCCTGCACAACGTAAATTTTAAGGCGGAACGGGGGCAGACCGTTGCCTTTATCGGTTCGACGGGCAGCGGCAAGAGCACGGCGATCAATCTCGTGCCGCGCTTTTACGATGCGTCCGAAGGAGAAGTTTTGGTGGACGGGATCAATGTAAAGGAGTATATCCTTCGCGCTCTGCACGATAAGATCGGGTATGTGCCGCAGCGCGCAGTGCTTTTTTCGGGTACGGTGGAGAGCAACGTGGCGTACGGTGAAAAGGACGGCGAGACCTATACCGAAGAGGACGTTAAAAAGGCGATCCGCATTGCGCAGGGCAGTGAGTTCGTGGAGAAGATGGAAGGGCAGATTCGGGCGCACATTGCGCAGGGCGGCACGAACGTCTCGGGCGGACAGAAACAGCGGCTCGCCATTGCGCGCGCGGTGTGCCGAAAACCGGAGATCTATATTTTCGACGATTCGTTTTCCGCGCTCGATTATAAGACGGATAAACTGCTGCGCAAGGCGCTGAAAGAGGAGACGGGCGAAGCGACGTGTCTGATCGTCGCGCAGCGCATCGGTACGATCCGCGACGCCGATCTGATTCTCGTCTTTGAAGACGGCAACGTCGTAGGACAGGGCACGCATAAGCAGCTGCTGCAAACGTGCGATGTTTACCGCGAAATCGCGCAGTCGCAGCTTTCGAAGGAGGAACTGGAAAATGAGTGAAGCAGAATCCAGACGCAGGCCGGCTGGGCGTGGGCCGATGGGCGGCGGGCACGGCCCCCGCATTGCCGAAAAGCCGAAAGATTTTAAAAAAGCGCTCGGGAAATTACTGCTTTTTATCAAGCCGTTTCTTTTTCCGATCGTTTTGGCGCTGCTGTTTGCCGTTGCGGGTACGGTATTGAATCTCGTCGGCCCGAATGTTTTGAGCGATTTGACGGATGCGATCCAGGCGTCTTTTAAATATGTTCCGGGTAGCGGCGTCGCGCTGATTCAGGACATGGATATGGACAGGGTGTTTTACCTGTGCATCGTTTTGGTGGTCATGTATTCGGTCGGAATGCTCTGTTCGTATATTCAGGGCGTGATCATGGCGACGGTTACGCAAAAAAATTCGCGCAACCTGCGCACGGCGATTGCCAAAAAGATCAACGTACTGCCGCTCAAATATTTTGACTCACACAGCATCGGCGATATTTTATCCCGCGTGACAAACGATGTGGATACGATCGGACAGACGCTCAATCAGTCGGTCGTAACGTTCGTGACGGCGATCGTCATGCTCTTGGGCAGCGTGATCATGATGTTCGTAACAAACTGGATCATGGCGTTTACGGCGATCGGCGCGAGCCTCATCGGGTTTGTGTTCATGTTTCTGATCATGGGCAGATCGCAAAAATACTTTGCGCGCCAACAGCGCTTTTTGGGCGAGATCAACGGGCACGTCGAGGAATCCTATGCGGGGCACAATGTCATCAAAGCGTACAATGCAGAAGGAAACGTCAGGCGGCAATTTGACGAGATCAATTTCAAATTATATACCAGCGCCTGGAAGTCGCAGTTCTTTTCGGGACTGATGATGCCGCTCATGACCTTTATCGGAAATCTCGGCTATGTCGCGGTGTGCGTGGTAGGCGCCGTCATCGTATCCAAAAACACGCAGGAATTCGGCATGGTCATCGCCTTCACGCTGTATGTGCGCCTGTTTACGTCGCCTTTAACGCAGCTTGCGCAGACGGTCACGAGTATGCAGACGGCCGCGGCGGCGAGCGAGCGCGTGTTTGAGTTCTTAGAGGAAAAGGAACTGAGCGACGAGAGCGGTAAGACGAAATATCTGCCCGTTGAAAAGGTTCGCGGTGACGTTGAATTTGAACACGTTCATTTCGGATACGATGCGGAAAAGATCATTATCAATGATTTTTCCGCATCGGCAAAGGCGGGGCAGAAAATCGCGATCGTAGGGCCGACGGGCGCCGGCAAGACGACGATGGTCAATCTTCTCATGCGCTTTTATGAATTGAACAGCGGCAGTATTAAGATCGACGGGATCCCGACGAGCGAATTGACTCGTTCCAACGTGCACGATCTGTTCTGCATGGTCTTGCAGGATACCTGGCTGTTTGAAGGGACGATCCGCGACAATATCGTTTACAGCAAAGAAAACGTTACGGATGAAGACGTCGTTCGCGCGGCAAAAGCGGTGGGGCTGCATCACTTTATCATGACGCTTCCCAAGGGTTACGATACGGTGCTCGACGATAAGGCGAACCTTTCTGCGGGACAGCGGCAGCTGGTCACGATCGCGCGCGCGATGATCGAAAACGCGCCCATGCTCATTTTGGACGAGGCGACCAGCTCCGTCGATACGCGTACGGAAGTTCTCATTCAGCAGGCGATGGATAAACTGACGGTGGGGCGCACCTCTTTTATCATTGCGCACAGGCTTTCCACCATCCGCAACGCCGATCTGATCCTCGTCATGAAGGACGGCGATATCATCGAAAAGGGAACGCATCGGCAGCTTCTTTCTGCAAACGGCTTTTATGCGGAATTGTACAATTCTCAGTTTGATCCCGTTTAAAAAAGGGGCAAAAGAGCAGAGAAAAACAAGAGCCTTTTTGCAAAACCTGTCTGTTTCAAATAATTTTTACGGGGAAAGATCTTGCTGCGTTCAAGCGGAGCTCTTTTGCATGAGATTTTGCCTGTTAGCACGGCAAAGAATCCGATGAATTTAAATGGATAAAAATCCGGTGAAATTAAATAAAGCAAAGAGGCGGTTTTGCGCGGCAGGGCGAGAAGTCTCTTTAAGACGAAAAAAAAAGGGCGGTGAGTGGCAAACAGGGTCAAAAACAAAGGCGCTTTAAAAAAATCGGACCTTTGCCGACGGCGCAGAAGATGCGCGACGCTGCAAAGGTCCGATTTCGGCCAAGAGTGTAAGCGGATCAAAAATCGGAACAGAGAAAGCAAGGGGAGCGGACAAAGCAATCGATGAAAAGAGGGCAAGGGGAGCGGACAAAAAAATCGGCGCAGAACCTGCGCCGAAACGGTTTAGCAAAACAGTATTGAAAGATTATACTAAAAACAGTTAACAGAATTAACCACTCGCGTGAAATACAAACAGCAGAGAGAAGCAAAAGAAAAAAAGTCCGAATTTTCCGCACGAAAAATCCAAAGACAAAAGGTTATTCTTTTGTCTGCGTATAGGCTTTGATGGAATTGATCAGGAAGAGCTGTTCCGCCTTAGAAAGTTTGCCGAAATCGTTGTAAAATTCCTGCAACGTCTTGTTATCGGTATACACATAGTGCGATGAGTCGGAACATTTTCCAAGCAAGTAATCGGTGGAAGTATTAAACAAATTCGAAATTTCGACGAGTTGTTCAAAAGTAGGTCTGGAACGGCCGATCTCCCAACTGCTTACGGTGGATTGTTTTACGCCGAGCTTGTCTGCCAATTCGCATTGCGTGGTGTCGTTTTCCTTGCGGAGATTTTTGAGTATTTTTGCAAACATAATCGTACGTACACGGTGCTTTAAATTTTAAAACGCCAGGGCGGTTTAATCACACCGGTTCTTCTCAGTAAGTAGGATTCCCGAACCGGCAGGCGCGATCGCTTTGAAAAAATAGTTTTTCAAACATCGATCAGTCTGACTGATCATCCAGTCCGAGAATGGAATCGGAAGCGATATTCAGTACGCGGCATAGCTTTGCAAACGTGTCGATAGAGGGATATTTCTCCATATGTACGTACTTACTGATCGTGGAAGGATTGACTCCCACGCGCTTCGCAATTTCTTTTTGGCTCAGTTCACACCGTTGAATTGCCTCTCGCAGGCGGAACTTGATCTCATCAATCAACATCTTTCTGCACCCCATATTGTAGCCCTTCCGGCTGTTTTTCTCACCCATTTATGATACTATGATAGCACAATGGGCATTTCTTGTCAACTAAAAACGATTGTGCTGCGCTTTACGCGGCTATAATATACAAAATCAAAAAATCAGTCGATGAAATCGCGGGAATTTGCGAATGTTTGTTTTTCATCCAAAAACAGCCGCCGCAAACTTGCAAAAAATGTTTCTTTGCGCTATAATAGAGCGTGGAAATATGAGATGAAAGAGGTACTACCATGAAGAAACCTTATGCAATTATTATTATGGACGGTTACGGGATCAATCCGCAAAAGGAGGGCAATGCCATTGCCTTGGAAGGCAGTCCGAACGTAAAGAGATATCAGACGGAATATCCTTCCGTATCGCTCGGCGCCAGCGGAATGAGCGTCGGGCTTCCCGACGGGCAAATGGGCAATTCCGAGGTCGGGCATCTGAATATGGGCGCCGGAAGGATCGTCTATCAGGAATTGACCAAGATCACCAAAGAAATTTCCGACGGGGATTTTTTCAAAAATGAAGCGCTGCTAGGCGCGATCGAAAACGCAAAGAACAACGGAAAGAAGCTGCACATTTGGGGACTTTGTTCGGACGGCGGCGTGCACAGCCACAATACGCATCTGTATGCGTTGCTGCAAATGTGCAAACAGGAGGGGTTGTCCGACGCATTCGTGCATTGCTTTATGGACGGCCGTGACGTGTCGCCGACTTCCGGAGCCGGATTCGTTCGCGCATTGCAGTCGGAGATGGATCGGATCGGTTTCGGCACGATCGCTTCGGTTTGCGGAAGATACTACGCGATGGACCGCGACAACCGCTGGGAGCGCGTTGTCCGCGCGTATGAAATGCTCACGCTCGGCACCGGGATCCCTGCGGAAAATGCGGCGGATGCCATTGAAAAGTCGTACGAGCGCGACGTGACCGACGAATTCATCGAACCCGTCAATATTGTAAAGGGCGGCAAGCCCGTAGCTATCGTTGAAAAGGGCGACAGTATTATCTTCTTTAATTTCCGCCCCGACCGCGCGAGGGAGATCACCCGTGCGTTTACGGAAGAGGATTTCAGCGGCTTTGAAAGAAAGACGGGATATCTCGCGCCGTATTACGTCTGCTTCACGCAGTACGACGCCACTTTTAAAAATGTAAAAATAGCGTTCCGTCCGCAGAGTTTGAAAAACACTCTGGGCGAATACCTTGCCTCTCTCGGCAAAAAACAGCTCCGTATCGCAGAGACGGAAAAATATGCGCACGTTACGTTCTTCTTCAACGGCGGCGTGGAAGCGCCCAATCCCAACGAAGTGCGCGTTCTGATACCTTCCCCGAAGGTGGCGACGTACGATTTAAAGCCGGAAATGAGCGCGTACGAAGTGACGGAGAAAGCTCTCGAACAGCTTTCGAGCGGCGAATACGACGTCATGATCTTAAATTTTGCAAACTGCGATATGGTCGGGCATACGGGTGTTTTGGCGGCGGCGGAAAAAGCGGTCGAAACGGTGGACATCTGCGTGGATAAAGTGCTGAAAAAGATTTTGGAGATGGGCGGCGGAGCGCTTTTGACAGCCGACCACGGGAATGCGGATAAGATGATCGCGGAGGACGGTTCGCCGTTTACGGCGCATACGACCAACCCCGTTCCGTTGGTGCTTGTCTGCGATGCGCTGAAAAACGCGAAATTGCGCGAAGGCGGCGTGCTTGCCGATCTTGCGCCTACGCTTTTGGATATGATGGGGATCCCCGTGCCTGCGGAAATGACGGGTAAATCGCTGCTCATTCGCTGAGCATCGGCATCTTTTCGGCGGAGAAGAAAAAGCAAGAAAATTGTTTCGGCGTTTGACGAGAGGAAATTTTCATTCTTTTTTAAAAAAATGACGGAAATCAGCCGAAAACAGTTGAAAAATGTTTTTCGGTATGCTATACTGTTATAGCTTGACTTGTATGGGCCATAGCGTTAGTTTTTGCGCCCGTGGATGTGTTGCTGCGAATACCGGCGCGGCCCGTCGCGGAAAAACAGTTTACTTTTTGGAGTGTTTGATATGTCGGATAGCATGTATATGTTGAACAATTTGCTGGCGCCGTTGCCCAGCGATGCAATATATGACGTTTACAGAATAATTTGTCTTGTTTTGCTTTTGATAATGATGGTCTGCGCACTCGTGTCGATCGTGATCGTGCTGTTTCAGCCGGGCAACTCTACGGGTATCGATGCGCTCGGCGGTTCGAGCGAGACGTTCTTCGGGAAAAATAAGGGTCGTTCGCTGGAAAGCAAAATGAAGAAATGGACGGTCATTTCTCTGGTCGTGCTTTCCGTGCTTGCCATCGTATTCTTTATTTTACAGCTCGGCGGCGTTTGGGGCGTCGGCGCTTAATCGGGAAATTCTTTCACAGGGCGGTTATTCGAAGAGGATAACCGTCTTTTTTTAAAGGCAGCGCTCTTTGGACAATGGAAAAGCATACGCTCGCGCCGCGAAGGATATTCGCGCGCGTTGCCGGAAGAAGGCCGCCGTGCAGTATAGGTTCTGCCGCGCTTTGTAATTTGTTATCATTTTTGAATCGGACACGGCCTGCTGCGCAGGGGAAAAGGGCGGCATTGGCGCGGTATAAAGGAGAAGAATGTCGCACACAATTTTAAAAGGCGGTCTTTTGATAAAGGGCTTAAAAGACGGCGCCCGGCGATCGTATAAAAGTATAATTTTGAAGAATCAGGCAGAGGAAAGAGATGGCGGCGATTGAAACGCTCCGCGAGCAATTTGAAAGCGGAATTTTGCAGTATAAAAAATTGAATGAGATCTGCCGCCTGCTTGGCGTGACGGAACGGAGTGGGCGGGATTCGATCGAAAAGCTCTTAAAAAATCTGGAAGAAAGCGGCGAGATTGTGCGGGACGAAAAGAACAGGTACGTCACGCCCGAAAAGCTTGGCTTGATCCGCGGAATCCTTCAAGGGAACGAGCGCGGATTTGCCTTTTTGGTTCGGGAAGACGGGCCGGATCTGTTTTTGCCGGCGCGCTCGCTTCGGGGCGCTTTGCATAAGGACGAAGTGTTCGCAAGGCTTGTCGGCGGCGAACGCGGGGACGAGGGCGAAGTGTATTCGATCATCCGCCGCGGTATGCCCGTACTGACGGGCGTCTATTACAGGGACAAAAAGGGCGGCATGGTCGAGGCGGACGAGCGCAGATTTTCTGAGCCCGTGCACATCGTGGGCGGAAAGGAACGCGCCGTAACGGGAGAAAAAGTTCTTGTAAAGATCGTTGCCTATCCGGAAGGAAAATTTCCGGACGGTGAAATCGAAGAGATTTTGGGCCGCGGCGGCGATTTGGAAACGGAAGAGGAAGCCATTATCCGAATGCAGGGCCTGGCGCAGGAATTTCCGCAGAAAGTGTCGGCGGAAGCGGCGCGCGTATCGCAAAGGCCGGTTTCTGCTGCGGGCCGAAGAGATTTCCGCATGGATACGATCATCACGATCGACGGAGAGGATTCGCGGGACTTTGACGACGCCGTGAGCGTTCGAAAAGACGGGGATTTTTATATGCTTGGCGTTCATATTGCGGACGTTACGGAATACGTTTTGCGCGGCGGCGCAATGGATAAGGAAGCGTTTTCAAGGGGTACGAGCGTATATTTTCCCGACCGCGTCCTTCCCATGCTTCCCAAAGAGCTCTCCAACGGAATCTGTTCGCTCAACGAAGGGGAAGACCGGCTGACGCTTTCTTGTATTTTGCGGCTGGACGCGAACGGGAACGTTGTGGACAGCGAGATCGTAAAGGGAATCATCCGTTCCTGCGCCCGTATGACGTATACAAAAGTGGCGGCGATGCTGGAAGGCGACGCGGCGCTTCAAAAGCAATACGCGCACATTCTTCCCATGTGTGAACAGATGTGGGAGCTTGCCAAACTTCTCATTGAAAAGCGCGATAAGCGCGGAAGCATCGATCTGGATGTCCGCGAAACGAAAATCGTCTATGAAAACGGCGAAATCGAAATTTCCGAGTACGAGCGCACGAACGCGCATCGGCTCATTGAAGAATTTATGATCCTTGCCAACGAAACGGTGGCGGAGTTTATGGCAGGGTATGAAATGCCGTTTGTCTACCGCGTTCACGAAAAGCCGAGCGAGGAAAAGGCGGCGGCGTTGAAAGGGTACTTGCAGCAGCTGGGAATTCCGGCGAATTTTCATCCCGAAAACGTCCGTCCCGGCGAATACGGAAAAATATTGAAGGAATTAGAGGGTAGCGAGCTGTTCCGCATTGTCAACGGCGTGATGCTGCGTTCGATGTCCAAAGCAAAATACAGCGCGGAAAACGAGGGACATTTCGGTTTGGCGTCCGCCTGCTATTGCCATTTTACTTCGCCGATCCGCCGTTATCCCGATCTTCTCATTCATCGCATCGTAAAGCTTGTCATAGACGGGCAGGCGGGGGAAGCGGAAGAGCAGTATTCGTCTTTCGTGTCGCGCGCGGCGGAAAGCTGTTCCGTCACCGAGCGCCGTGCTGACGAAGCGGAGCGCGATGTGGACGAACTGTATAAAACGTGGTATATGCGCGGTCATATCGGGGAAGAATATGAAGGCGTCATTTCCGGCGTGACGGCGTTCGGCGTCTTTGTCGAGCTGGAAAATACAGTCGAAGGTTTGGTACGCGTAGAAAATCTGCCTGCGGACGAGTATATCTTTATCGAACAGCGGTATCTCTTGCAGGGAGCGCGCAGAAGCTATAAAATCGGCGATCCTCTGCGGATCCGCGTCGCAGGGTGCGACATAGGGACGCGCCGATGCGAGTTTCTTTTGGCGCAGGAAGAGGAGGACAAAGCGGCTGAGCCGCACGGGGAAGACGGAGCTTTCAAGGCGGAAGAGGAGAGTGCCGAGCCGTCTTTTCAACAGGGCGTTCGGGGCAAAGGTTCCGCGCGCGGAAGAGAAAAGGGTGTTCGGGGCAAAGGCTCCGCGCGCGGAAGAAAAAAGGGCGGACGGGACAAAAACTTTGGGCACGTTTCCGAAAAACGCGACCGCAAATAGCGATCGGTGCAAAACGATCCGCTTGGACAGGATGCGGATTTTTACTTTCTTTTGCGCCGCCCTCTGAATTTTACCAAAGGAAAGGAGTGAAATGGAATTTTCTCTCAGGGAGTGGGGATTGCAATATGTGGATTCGCTTGCCGAAAGCGCGAACGATCGGCGCGTATCGCAGTATTTGAATGATCTTTTTCCGTATCCGTATACAGTGGAGGACGCGCAGCGGTTTTTATCGTTTGTGCGCAACCATCCGCAGGACATTTGCCGCGCGATCGTTGTCGAAGAACGGGCGGTGGGATGCGTCGGGCTCACGCGCGGAAAATTTGTCAAAAGGCTGAGCGCGGAGATCGGGTATTGGCTTGCTCCCGCCTATTGGAACGCAGGCATTATGACAAAGGCCGTACGGCAGATCTGCGGGGAGGCGTTTGAACGTACCGATCTGGTGCGTATTTGGGCGGAAGTGTTTGCTCCGAACGCCGCTTCCGTTCGGGTGCTGGAAAAATGCGGCTTTATACGGGAAGGAATGCTGCGCAATTCCGTCTGCAAAGGCGGCGCGCTGTACGACAGCATTGTCCTCGGCCTGTGCAAAGATCGATTTTCGGCAGACAGAGCGAAATAAAAACGGACGGGAAGTTCAAAAAACCGTGCGGGGCGCCTTGGCGGCGCGAAGCTGCAAATTTTTTGCATACGATTATGGGGCGGAAAAATCTGCGCCGCGGATAAAAAATAAAGAGGAAGGCAGGGCTACACAGCAATGAAAGTGATTGCGGTAAACAAATCGGCGTCGTTCGAATATTTTATCGAAGATAAATTCGAAGCCGGCATTGTCTTGGAAGGCAGCGAAGTAAAATCCATTCGGAACAACAACTGCAACCTGAGCGACAGCTTCTGTTTTGTCCGAAAAGGAGAAGTGACGCTGAAAAATATGCACATTGCCGTGTATGATAAGAGCGGAGCGTTTAATACGCGAGATTCCCGCCGTGACAGGCGTCTGTTGTTGCATAAGGCGGAAATATCCAAAATTGTCGGAAAAGTCAATGAAAAGGGGTATACGCTCGTTCCTCTGCGCGTTTATTTTTCCGGATCGCTCGTTAAAGTGGAAGTCGCTCTCTGCCGCGGAAAGCATACCTACGATAAAAAGCAATCGCTCAAAGAAAAAGATATTGCGAGAGATAAGCTGCGGCAGATCAAGGAATACGCCTGACCTTTCCGAAATACGGGCGCAGGCGGGCTGAAAAAAGAGCTTGCTTCCGAGTCGGCAGCAAAGGTCTGCGGAAAGAGAAAGGAACAAAAGAATCGGGCGCAGTAAAAAAAGTACATAAACCGCATTTTTCGGCCTGAAAAGGCTGCTGTGCGGGAAATTGAGAAAAAAAACAGGAGCCGCTTCCGAAACGGAAAGATCGCGCGGCAAAGGAGTGCAAAATGAATTATAAGAGAGATACGATTTGCGTACAGGGCGGCTATCGCCCGAAATCGGGGGAATCGCGTATTCCGCCTATCGTGCAGAGCACTACGTTTTTTTACGAAAGTACGCAGGGAATGGCAGATCTGTTTGATTTGAAGGCGGACGGTTATTTTTATACCCGCCTCGCAAACCCCACGGTCGCCGCTTTTGAAGGGAAAGTCGCCGAATTGGAAGGGGGCGTCGCCGCGCTCGGCTGCGCGTCGGGCATGTCCGCTATTTTGCTCCTTGCGATGACGGTCTGCGAAGAGGGGGATACCATCGTTTCCTCTTCCGCGATCTACGGCGGATCCTTTAACCTGTTTTCCGTTACGCTTCCGAAATTCGGCATCAAGACCCGCTTTTTCGATCCCGACGCTTCTTCCGAGGACATCGAAAAGCTGATTGACGACAAGACAAAGATGATCTTTACGGAAACGGTGGCAAATCCTTCCATTAAGATTATCGATTTTGAACGGATCGCTGCCATAGCGAAAAAGTACGGCATTTTGTTTGTCGATGACAATACCCTCGCGACGCCGATTTTGTGCCGCCCGTTCGAATGGGGCGCGAATGTCGTCGTTCATTCGTCTTCCAAATATTTGGACGGGCATGCGGCGGCGCTCGGCGGCGTGATCGTCGACGGCGGAAATTTCAATTTCAAAGGGAATAAACGGTATCCGTCTTTCAATACTCCCGACGAGAGCTATCACGGTCTGGTGTATGCGGATCTGCCCTCCGCGCAGTTTGCGACGAAGTGCCGCGCACAGATGATGCGGGATACCGGCGCGATCATGAGCCCGCAGAATGCGTTTTTAAGCTGGCTCGGCTGCGACACGCTGGCGCTGCGCATGGAGCGGCATTCGTACAATGCGGCAAAGGCGGCGGCGTATCTTGAAAAACATCCCAAGATCGATTGGGTGCTGCACGCTTCTTTGCCGAACAACAAGTATCATGCATTGGCGAAAAAATATATGCCGCAGGGTACGGGCGGAATGCTCAGTTTCGGGATCAAGGGCGACGTGAAGGATGCGGCAAAATTTATGGAATCGTTGCAGCTTATAACGCAGGAAACGCACGTTGCTGATGTGCGCAGTTGTATTCTGCATCCGGCTTCCACGACGCATCGCCAGCTTTCCAAAGAGGAGCTCGTCGCCGCGGGTGTGCCTGAAAATTTGATCCGGCTTTCCGTCGGGATCGAAAATCCGGACGATATTCTCGCGGATATCGAACAAGCTTTGGCAAAGATCTGATCCGGCTTTCCGTCGGGATTGAAAACACGGATGATATCTTCGCCGCTCTGCCTGCGTCGTCCAAAACAGCGCGGGCAGGGTGTGTAAAAGATTTATGAAAAAAGCGTATCGCTATTTGATACGATCTTTTTAAAAAAACCGTTTGTTTACGGGTATCAGCTTATCATAGAGGCGTCCGCTTTTCGATTGATCGCAGAGCGCTGTTTTTAGCTGAAACGGCGATGAGATTGTTTTTTGCGGCAAAAAAGCAGAAATTTTTAAAAGTTTTGCGATGCAAAGGGATCGTATGAAAAGGTTTTAAGAGAAGGAGAATCGTATGCCCATAGTAATTTCAAAAGATATTCCGGCATTTTCTGCCCTGTTGCAGGAAAATATTTTCGTCATGAACGATGAGCGCGCGTTTACGCAGGACATCCGTCCGCTCGAGATCGCGATCCTCAATCTCATGCCGACAAAAGTTGAGACGGAAACGCAGTTCATGCGCCTTTTGTCCAATTCTCCGCTGCAAGTCAACATTACGCTCATTTATACCGAGTCGTATAAGAGCAAAAACACGGCAGCTGCGCATCTTGAAAAATTTTATAAAAAATTTGAAGATATCAAGGACAAACATTTCGACGGCATGATCATTACGGGCGCGCCCGTCGAGGTGATGCCGTTTGAGGAAGTCGCGTATTGGGACGAGCTTACCAAAATTTTTGACTTTGCGGATCAAAACGTAACGAGCACGATCTATATCTGCTGGGGCGCGCAGGCGGCGCTGTACTATCATTACGGAATCCAAAAACATCTCCTTCCCGAAAAGCTCTTCGGTATTTTTCCGCATAAAAGGCAGCAGGAGCAGCACGATCCGCTGTTAAAAGGAATCGACGATATCTATTACATTCCGAATTCGCGCCATACGACCGTTTCTTTGGAAGAGGTAAAGAAAGTAGAGGACCTCGTCGTGTTGAGCGAATCGGAATACACCGGCCTTTCCATAGCCAAGTCGAAAGATAACAAAAAGATCTTTTTGACGGGGCACATGGAGTACGATCGGGATACGCTCAAAAAAGAATACGAGCGCGACGTGGCAAAGGGGCTGCCTATCCATCCGCCGTTTCATTATTTTACGGACAGCACGCATACGAGCGTGAACGTCTGCTGGACGAGCACTGCAAACTTATTTTATACGAATTGGCTGAACTATTACGTCTATCAGGTCACGCCGTTTAAATTTTAAACGGCCGGCGGAGGGGGAAAGTATGGTCGAAAAGAAATTTGCAGTACATATTTTAACCTGTAAATTGACCGGATGCGCGGCAGGGATCACGGCGGCCGTGTGGATGTGCGCGTACCTGTTTCAGCGCCTGCCCGTTTCGGTCACGACGGAAACGGAGGGTTTCGGAATATTTGCGGTTGTACTTGCAGGAGGAATTGCCGTCGCAGTTGCGTTGATTCTCGTGCTTATTGCAGCGTGCGCGGCGCTTGTTTTACTGCTGTGCGGTTTGATTTTTTCCTGTCTCGAAAAACGCGGCGCTGTCAATGCGCCCGAAAAGAAAAAAGGAGCGCTCGTGTTTCGGATCTTATCCGACAGTTTTTTGGTTTTGGGCGCGGTACTCGTTCTATTGTTTTCGGTCGGTACAAAAAATATGCCGTGGCTGGCTTTGTCCACCGTTTTATCGGGCCTGACGGTGCTCAGCGTCGTTTATACGGAAATTCGTCGGGCGATACGGGCGCGAAAAATAAATGAAAAAGAACAGTTGTAGTCTATTGCAAGAAGATTAGTTGATTTTTTTGGCAAAATAGAATATATTATAGAAAAGCTATAAAAGATTGACTTCGGGTTTTCCGGAGTCAAAACGCGGGGCAGAACCGGTTTCGATTGCCGGTGCGCGGGAAAGTAAGCATGCCGAGGAACGAGTGGCCTCGATAAAACATTCGGCTTAAATTTAAATGCAGACAATGCAAATTACAACGCTGACGCACAGTTGGCGTACGCTGCTTAATTAAATAAGCGCTCGTCCGTACCTTATTCCCGTCGGAAGGCTGCGGGCGTCATTTGAGACGGGGAACGGCTGTTTTGAATTGAAATCGGCAAAGCGGCTGAATTAAGATTTCTGCGAACAGTTTTCTTCGGCCGCAGAGGAAGCTGTTTTAAGAAAATTGCGGCATAAGCATGTAGAAAGCTTTTCGGCAATCCGGTAAGACGCGAGTTCAACTCTCGCCTGCTCCACCAAACGCGACGTATACGCACACTCTGCGTTTATGTTAGAATTAGAAACCGCTTTGTCGGTTTCTTTTTCATTTTCGGGCATTTTTTGGGCGTTCTCGCCGTCGTTGCCGTGCCCGTCGGGATAATCGGGAAATATCAGATTTAAGAGCAATTCGCCCTGTTGCCCGCCTTTAAGGTGGAACAGCACTTTCATTTTATCGTCGTACAGTATCACTTTATAAATGAACGTGTCTATCAGGTCTTTGCGGTTCTTGGTCTTGGAATAGTCAAGCGTTCGGAAATGCGACAGCCATTTGCGAATATCGGCATAACTGTAATTTATCTGCATTGCCTTTTCGTTGGCGATTGTGTCTTGCAGTTCCTTGTTTTCGTTCTCTAACTTCTCAATTTGCGACAGAATGGTGTCGGCAATCTTGCCGAGCATTAACGCCTGCATTAAGTTGTTTATCGCCTTTTGATTTTCCGCGACAAGGCATTAGCCCCGGCTTGCGACTAATTGTTTGCTGTAATTTATATAGAATATAATGTTAATAGCTATATTATATTTCTCTCGTTTTTGTTTCTCATTCTATAAATCAGAAAAATAATCTTTACAATTCGAATAAATAATGCTATACTGATACTAAACTATATTAATATAGAATTTTATGTAGGAGGCAATCAAATGCAAACAACCGTTAATATTTCTCCAAGCATTTTGGATTGGGTTTGGCAACAAGTTGATGCTACGTCTTCTGCAAAAGCAATAGATTATTTAACAAAATGGCGAAATGGAGAACAAACTCCGACATTTAATCAAATAGAAGAAGTTAGTCGTATTACCAGCATTCCCTTAGGCTATTTTTTCTTGGATACTCCTCCAGAGGAAAATACAAAGTTTGTGGAATATAGAACTATAGATAGTGTCGCGTTAAATAAGCCCAGTCGTAACTTGATAGATACCATGCATGATATGGACATGATTCAAGAGTGGACTAGAGATTATCTAATTGCTAATGACAGTTCTAAAATACCTTTTATCGGAAAGTATGCTGGTGAAACTGACATTAATTTCATAGCCAATGAAGTTCGCAGAATTCTGTCTTTGAAACTTGATTGGTATAAAGACAAAAAAATAAAAACGGCAGAGGATTCTTTTCGAGTCATAAAAAATGCTATAAGCAACAATGGCGTTATTGTTATGATAAGCAGTACTGTTGGTGCAAATACTCATAGATTGCTTGATATAGATGAGTTTCGAGCATTTACAATGATTGATGACATTGCACCACTGATTTTTATTAATTCTAACGATTCTGCAAATGGAAAATTGTTTTCTCTATTACATGAATTTATACATCTATGTATGGGCGAAAACAGTTTGTTCAATGATAGATACAGTAATGGCAAAAATGTTAAACAAATAGAAACAATTTGTAATGCCGTTGCAGCTGAGATACTTGTTCCCAAAACTATATTTGAAAGAGAATGGAATTGTGCTATTAATCAATATGATGAAGAACAGGCCATTCATATATTGGCTCGTATATTTGTTTGTGGGCAAACAGTAATTGCGAGGAAAGCTTATGATTTGAGATTTATTAATTATGCTTTATATGATAAAATCGCAAAAGCGGCAGTTGCATATTATATTGAAACAAAAAAGAGAAAAAAGGAAAAGCAGCAAGGTCATCCTGGCTATTATACGACTAAGGCAAGTCAAATTGATAAACGTTTTATTTTTATGCTTGCCCATAGTGTAGTTGAAGGAAAAACTCTTTATTCGGATGCATTTAGACTAACGCACACAAATCGTTCTACGTTTGAAAGCCTAATCAACAAAATTATTGGTGGAGGTAATTAAATAATGGGCGAAATCTTTCTTATAGACTCTAATTCATTAATTACTCCAGCAAAGCAATATTATAAATTTGAGATTGCACCTAAATTTTGGGAGCAAATTGCAAGCAAGATTGCACATGGTGATATAGTAATATTAGATTCCGTTAAAAACGAACTATTGCGAGGTAATGATGAACTTAGTGAATGGGTTAAGAATTTAAATATTTGTACTTACATAAAGCATAATGATATACAAATATTGCGCAAATACAGTGATGTATTGATAGGCATTAAAAATAACAAATGCTATAAACCTGAAGCATTACAAGAGTGGGCTCAGGCATCTGTGGCTGACCCTTGGCTCGTTGCAACTGCTGCAACATTTGGTTATACAATAGTTACATTTGAGACTACCGCAGGTACAGGTTTAAGTCCTAATGCCCCGAGTAAAAATCCCAAAATCCCTGATGTTGCAAAAATATTTAATGTTAAGACGGCTAATTTATATTATATGATGAGCGCTTTAGGGATAAGATTATCATAAAAAAGGATTTAATCGATAAGGGATAAGCAACACGGCTGTCAAAGCGAATCTATAAAAACGCAATGACAGCCATTTGCGCGGAGCAAGCCAGCGGCAAGGCGTTAGCCCCGGCTTGCGACTAATTGTTTACCGTATAGCGGATAATCTGAAAGCGGCAAATCGACTTGGCAATAGTATTCCGTTCTGTTTATCTGATATAATACGGTGTGCGTTTTTGCGGCTTTCAGTTCGACCAACGCAGGCTTCGCTTGTCGAGGCACCAAAAAAAGAGAGCCCGCTTTGCGACTCTCTTGTTTTTTGCCGGGCGAATCATACTTCCAACTGCAACACTTTGACAAAGAAAAGAGTTCATACAAAACAGCTGAATAATGTAGTTTGCTCTACAAGAAACAGGCGTTGATGTGTGGGCTTATATTCGGAATGAAAGAGCGCCGTTGCCTAAGAAAACGCCGCTATAAATGCACGGATCAAGAAAGACGGCAACCGACCGGGTAGCGTACGCGCCGCGGGAGATAGTGCGAAACAAGCCTACTAAACCGAAAGCCGCCTTGTCCGTCCCTCGGCGGGCAAGCCGCCAAAAGGATATGTTTCACCGCTTTGCGGACGCTCCGTATTTGAGCCTCAATACGCATCGAAGCACGTTCTTCGCGCACCGCTCGATCTCCGCGCGCGTGATGCCTCCCTCCTGCCCGAGCGTGGCAAGCAGCGTGCCGTCCGATTCGTACTCCTTTTTGATGCGGCTCATGTTGCCGGGCATCAGCACGTCGACCTGCGCCCTGACGCGATAGGCGTTGTCCTCGATCCCGGGAAATTCCGGACTTGCCGAACGGCGCATCCACCAATCGGTGATCACGCAGCCGCGATAGCCCCAATCCCCTCTCAACACCGTCGTCGCAAGGTCGTAATTGTAGTGGTTCCACACGCCGTTGATCTTGTTGTAGCTCGTCATGACCGCCGCCGGATCGCTTTCTGCGACGCAGATCTCAAAGCATCTGAGATAGATCTCGCGCAGCGCCCTCTCGGACACACGGCTGTCGACGCGGGTACGGTTCCTCTCCTGATTGTTGCACGCAAAATGCTTTGGGCACGCCCCTCTGCCCGAGCGCTGAACGCCTCTCACGAACGCCGCCGCGGCGCGCCCCGTAAGCAGCGGATCTTCCGAAAAATACTCGAAGTTGCGCCCGCACAGCGGATCGCGGTGGATGTTCATCCCCGGTCCCAGCAACAGGTCGCTGCCTTTGGCAACCATCTCTTCGCCTACTTTTTCGTAAAGTTTTTCTATCAATTCTTCATCACTCGTCGCTCCCAGAGCGGTGCCGCACGGTAGCAGCGTCGTACAGCTCCTCATTCTGATCCCGGCGGGTCCGTCCGTAGTGACTACGGGCAGAACGCCCTTGTCCCTCAGCGACGCAAGAGTTCCGCCGAATATACCCGCGTTGCCGGACGCGCCCTGCGGAGAATCCATACCGCCCTCACCCCTTGTCAGAGC
>CASDTU010000064.1 GCA_949283775.1 uncultured Bacillota bacterium | reverse complement strand
ATTATCACTCTTGCCGATTAATCCCCCTGCATGTATGGAACCCTGAGGGAATGTATCCATATTGGAATCAATAGCTATACTACAATTTGCATAACAATCATTCATCATTGCAATGGAATATCCAGCGATTCCTCCTACAAATATTGTATCGTAAAGATAAGAATCCTCCGTAACAATCGTTATTTCCCCCGTAGAATAACAATTTTGCAATTCCATAAAGTATGCTCCATCAAAGAGTCCTCCTGCACATCCAAAAATACCTCCAACATAGAGATCCCTATTACCATCGGACACAACAGAAATAATTGAATCAGATATAGCCGTATAACTTGTTTTGCCTACTGAATCATTGGCACAATAACCAGCCACACCGCCTATACAAGCCAGTGCCAAGTTGTTCGTTGTGTTCAGTCCATTTGCATTCACTGTAACTTCTGCTGAACATCCATTTAAAGAACTTCGCAAAAATCCAACAATGCCACCAATATAAACAGAAGAGCTACTTCCTGGCAAATTAGTTATCATTCCAGTTATTCGGCAATTCGTTATGCTACCAAGCGAATAACCAGCAATGCCCCCAACATAATTTACACCACACATCTTAGCGTTTTCAATTGTAAGATTATGGACTATTCCATTTTCGCCAATACAAGCAAATAAACCTGCATATTGAGTATCCTTGTTACAAACTGTTAAGTTTTTAATGGAAAATCCGCTACCATCCAATATGCCATTAAACATAATTTCATCGTTAAATAACGGTATAAAATTAGATTGTCCGTCCGCCACCTTACCAAAAACAATATCATTCATCAATTGATAGTGTGCCAATGGATCATACGAAATATTTTTTAAATGGCGCTCCGTTTCAATTAAATAAGGATCATCGGCAGTGCCACAACCTCCGGCAAATTTGGGTACAGCATCTGACTCAAACATTGCCGTAACAGAAATATTCTCCGTTACATTTTGTTCTGTACGCTCAGCAGTCAGCACTCCATCTGACCATCCGATAAAAGTATAGCCTTCTTTTGCAACTGCTTTAACTGCAGTACCGCTTTCTTTTTGTTGCACAGTTTGTGTTGTTTCACCCTCAAGATATCCGCCTTCCTGTGCTTTATACGTCAAAGTATATTCCGGAATTTTTTCAAACTGTGCAGTAACCGTTAAATTTGCGGTTATATTTTCATCCGTACGCTCAGCAGTCAGCACCCCATCTGACCATCCAATAAACGTAAAGCCTTCATCCGCAATTGCCGTAACGGTTAATCCGCTTCCATTTTCATATATCGTTTGAAAAGTTTCTCCTTCGACATTACCGCCTTCATCCGCCAAATAATTTAAATAGTAAATTCCGGGATTAGGCTCAGGTTCTGGTTCTTGAGTGTCTATCCCGTTTCCTTCAAAAAGTTCCGGGTGCTTGATATAGGCAATTGTATAGAAATTAAAATCACTATCAATATAGGCATACATTTTGTCACCTATATCATGAATAACACCTGGACCATATTTTGTCTGTACAGTAAATATAAGCACACCATTATTGAGCGTGTATGTTCCAGTTACTTTTGTTAACGGTTCGATTTTGCATATAATATATGTTCCATCATCATTGAACTCAATAAAATTTGTTATTGTATAGTTTTGCATAAATCTAATAGTATTATTAAAGAAACCGTTACGTACATAAAATTGGTCTGTTGTACCTTGTGCGCTATTAAGGTCACCAACGATTACTTCATCATCTTCATATAGATAGAGTGAACCAACAACACTATTGTGTAAAACACCATTATTATAAGTATAGTCTGTTTTATGAGTATAGTAATCTTGTTCAGTCCCCACATACATTCCATCTTTATTAAAAGTGATCGTTTCACGCGCTGAGTTTGTCCCTGAATGATATGTACCATAATATGTCGGTTCAGTACCATTACAACCGCATAAGACCATAATTGTGCTAATAAGTACAGCACAAATTACTATTATAAAAAAATACTTTCTCATAAAAATCTTCTTGGTCATAAAACTCTCCAATGAAATAAAATTTAAGTGCTAACATAATAGTCTTTTTTTATATTTTAACATAATGCATAATTTAATACAAGTATTTCAAAAATATTATTAAAATGAATATAACAGTTTACCCTCCACAAACTGAATTTTTTATCTATACTTTTTATTAATTTATTGAACTCTTTATTTAAATTGTACTTAATAATATACCTTAAAAATATATTTTGACTTAAAATTTTTTCAAAAGGCAGTAAGGCGTGCGCTTGGCTTTATACAAGTCGGCGGCGGAGCTGACGGTGCGGCTATTGCCGCGCCGTCACCCGCTCGCTCTTGAAAAAGCCGAAAATCCTGATCCTCGATGATTCGACCTCCGCCGTCGATACCAAGACAGATGCACTGATTCGCAAGGCATTCCGGGAAGACCTGCCCTCCACGACCAAGATCATCATTGCCCAGCGCATTTCCTCCGTGGAGGATGCCGACATGATCATCGTCATGGACGGCGGAAAAATCGACGCCGTCGGAAAACACGACGATCTTTTGATGAGCAACAGCATCTATCGGGAAGTGTTTGATTCACAGCAAAAAGGAGGAGAAAATCATGAATGAAAGGAAACAGAAGCGTTTCAGCGGCAAAACCGTGAAGCGCCTGATGAAATACATCGTCGTACATAATAAAGGCATCTTTGCCGTATCCGTCCTCTGCATTCTTCTCGCCACTCTTACCGATGTGGGCGGATCGATTTTCATACAGGTGATCGTAGACGACTATATTGCTCCCCTGCTCGCATCGGTCAACCCAATCTTCACGGGACTTGCAAAAGTGCTGAGCTTTATGGCAGGAATGTACCTGATCGGCGTTTTGTGCACGCTCGCATACAGCCGTCTTATGGTTTTTGTGTCCCAGCGCTGTCTGAAAAATATCCGCGACGATATGTTCAACCATATGCAGACGCTGCCGATCCGCTATTTCGACACGCATTCGCACGGCGACATCATGAGCCACTACACAAACGACACCGATACGCTTCGGCAGTTTATCTCTCAGGCATTGCCCCAGGTATTCGCAAGCGTGATCACCGTCATCGCCTCCTTCTGCATCATGCTCTATTACAGCTGGCTCCTCTCCCTCGTCGTCGTTGCCGTTACGGCCGTCATTCTCATCGTAACCGCTAAGATCTCCGGCGGAAGCACGCGCTTCTTTATTCGTCAGCAGACTTCGCTCGCAGGCGTGAACGGGTATATCGAAGAGATGTTCAACGGACAAAAAGTCATCAAGGTGTTTAACCACGAAGAGAGTTCGCAGAAAGGATTCGACGAAAAAAACGACGAGCTCTTCCGCGATTCCCGCACGGCAAACCGATACGCCAACGTCTTGATGCCCATTCTCAACCAGATCGGAAATATTCAGTACGTTTTGCTCGCCTTTATCGGCGGCGTGATGGCGATCAACGATTTCGGCGGCATTACGGCAGGCGTAGTCGTCGCTTTTCTGATGCTCTCCAAATCCTTCTCGATGCCCTTCCAGCAAATTGCCCAGCAGGTAAGCATGCTCTCGATGGCGTTCGCCGGCGCGGACCGCATCTTCAAACTCATTGACGAAGAATCCGAAACGGACGACGGATACGTACAGCTTGTCAACGCAAAAATAGCGGAAGACGGCACCATCACCGAAAGCGCAGAGCGCACGGGCAAATGGGCTTGGAAACATCCCCACAAAGCGGACGGCACCGTCACGTATACGGAATTAAAAGGCGATATCCGCATGGTGGACGCAGATTTCGGCTATACGCCCGAAAAAATCGTCCTGCACAATGTAACTTTGTACGCGGAACCGGGACAAAAAATAGCCTTTGTCGGCGCAACGGGTGCAGGAAAGACAACGATCACCAATCTCATCAATCGCTTTTATGACATCGCCGACGGAAAGATCCGCTACGACGGCATCAACATCAACAAGATCAAAAAGGCGGATCTGCGGCGCTCGCTGGGCATCGTGTTGCAGGATACATTCCTCTTTACGGGAACGGTGATGGACAACATCCGCTACGGAAAACCCGATGCCACGGACGAAGAATGCATCGCTGCCGCAAAACTTGCAAACGCCGATGCCTTTATCCGCCGGCTGCCCGACGGCTACAATACGATGCTGACGGGAGCGGGCGCAGGGCTTTCGCAGGGGCAGCGCCAGCTGCTTGCGATCGCGCGCGCGGCCGTCGCGAATCCTCCCGCCATGATCTTGGACGAGGCGACTTCCTCGATCGGTACGCGAACGGAAAAGCTGGTACAGTCCGGCATGGATCAGCTGATGAACGGAAGGACAACGTTTGTCATCGCACACAGGCTTTCAACCATTCAAAACGCGGACGTTATCATGGTCCTCGATCACGGCAGGATCATTGAACGCGGCAATCACGAAAGCCTGATTGAAAAGCACGGGACCTACTATCAGCTGTACACGGGCGCATTTGAGTTGGAATAACGGCCGTATGTGCAAAATTTTTTCCGCCGCCTTTTCAAAAGACGAAAACCCTTTGAAAAAAACAGGCGGAAGAATTTTGAAAAGCCATAGAGGGCTTGTTTAAATTGTATACGAAAAGAGCGCGGCGAAATCGCCGCGCTCTTTTAATAAACTTTTTCTGTATTACCGCGGCAGGAGCATGACTTGCCGTGTTCCGTGCCCAGCAAAGAATCCCCAAACCTTTGCCGCACGCATTGCAAAAGGCAAAAGCTCTGTCCGAACCTGCTTTACAGATTCTTTTTCTGCTCCTTGCCCTTTATTGCGACCGTTACCGTTTCCGTTTGCAATGAATTGCACCCGACTTCTATCACGGCCTTGCCCCTTCTTTGGGAACGGATCCAAAAGGCATATACGCCGCCCTGCAAACTCACAATTTCCGGCCCGATTCTCTTTGCTCCCCTTACGCGGATAAAAATCGGTTCTTGAAAAAATTTCATGACGTTGCCGACCTGGTCCACCGCGCGCACAACGACTCGCGTGACGTCGTTCGTAAAGATTTCCGAATCATCCGGAACAAGTTCTAAACGAGACGCAAACGGGCTGGGCGTATACCGCTTTTCGGCAACGACTTTGCCGTCTTTATACCCCACAAAACGGACAGGACGCCAGCTGTCCCCCCATACGTCCGGCATTTCGCGGATCACGACGGGCGGATGTTTTAAATACGGAAAATGTTCGCTGTCCGGGAAAAACTCCAAGGGCTCGCGGCCTTCCACGCAAAAGACGACTTTATCGCAGTTGGTAAAGATCGGCAAAGGCACCACGCCGCCGATACTGCGTTCGCCGAATCCCCAAATGGTGGCTGGTTCCAAAACAATTTTTTCATCGCCTTGGCTGGCATAAAAACAGGCGGCATATTTCGGCGTGCGGAACATATCCATGACACCGTGGTAGCAAATTTTATCGTTCGTACCGAAATGGCGGTGCGTATTGTAATCGAAAGCGCACCAGCCGATCCCGCCGCTCTTGCGCGGATCGGAACACAGACTGTTCTGCACCTCCGCGTGCCGCACTGCGTGCCGCACGAGCCGCTCTTCGTTGTCATAGATCTTCGTCGGGAACATATGCCCCATATATTCCGTAACTAAATACGGAATATCGTGATCCAAGCCCGTCATAAAGCGCGTATCGCGGATCGGAAGAGGATCGTCCACCGTCATAAAATCATTGATCGCAAACACGTCTTCCAGGCATTCGCTGCATCCTTTCCAGCGCACCCCTGCCGTCTGCCGCGTCGGATCCGTCTCATGTGCAACGCGGTTTGTGACCGTATAAAAATCGTGATCATCATCCGATTCGTTGATACGTACCCCCCAAAGTATGACACTCGGGCGGTTTCTGTCGCGCACAATCATATCCTTCACGTTTTGTACGGCAAGTGCTTTCCATTTTTCGTCCCCGATATGCTGCCAACCGGGTATTTCTTCAAACACAAGCAGCCCTATCTCGTCGCACCGATCCAAAAAATACCGCGATTGCGGATAATGGGAAGTGCGGACAAGATTGAGGCAAAGTTCTTTTTTCAGAATATCGGCATCCTTGACCTGCGCATTTTTCGGCATGGCATATCCGACGTACGGAAACGCCTGATGGCGGTTCAATCCGCAAAGCTGCAAGCGTTTTCCGTTCAGGAAAAAGCCTTCCGTCGTAAATTTTGCAGTGCGGAAACCATATCGGAACCTGCGCACGTCATGTCCTTTCAAGCGAACGCAGATTTCATACAGATTGGGGGCTTCGACATCCCAGAGCGCTACTTTCAAATGCTGAAATTGAATATCTGTCTCCCTCTGCTTCGCGACGGCAGTCTTTTGCGCGAGGATTTTCCCGTCCTTACGCACCATTACCGTTAGTTTGCCGCCGATTGCGGATTCCGAAACGCAAACCTGCACTTTTAGATCTGCATCCGGAAACACATTTTGCGTCGTGCATACAATATCTTCAATCGATTCCTTGTCCGTAATTATGGCCGAAACGTCCCGATAAATTCCGCCGTAGGTAAGATAATCGATCACGCCGCCGAACGGAGGAATGTCCGGCCGCTCGGTGCTGTCTACCATGACCGCAATGCTGTTTACGCCGACGTGCAGAAAATCGGTAACGTCTGCGAGCCAATCGGTATACCCGCACTTTTTTTCCGAAACAAACTGGCCGTTCACATACAGTTTTCCGTACGTCATGACTCCTTCAAATAAGAAAGCCACTTTTTTCCCGGCATATTGCGGTCGCAAGAAAAAAGAGGTGCGGTAACAGGAAACGAACTGAAACAATTTATCGTCAAAATAATTAAAGGGAAGCTCGATATTGGTATGCGGCAGAGTCACTTTTTCCCAGGCGGAATCGTCAAAATCCGTTTTGGTCATCTCTTCCGCATAGGTCGGCGAATACTTCCAGCCGTAGTTCATACAAAGCACTTTTCGCATCGGTTTTACCTCTCTATTTTTAATTCATCCAAAAATTTAAGGGCAATATTCTTATCCTTTTCTGCGACATAAAAGAGCGGATGCGCCACCGCACCGGGATTTTCAACGCCGCGCACGATTTCTTTGAAGGCATCAAAATCACACCAATTGGTCTGCACACCTTTTCCTGCACGGATAATCCGAGCATAGATATCCATCCACTCCTGTGCCGGCTTTGCGCCGTCGCCCGGGATCCACTGCACGGCATCCAACTCCGGAATACGAAGCAGACTGTCCAAATGTTTGATCTCCCCCGCGCCGTCCAGGTGATAGAGCGTATGCGGAAGTTCGCGGCAACTGTTTGCCAAATCGTCCAAAATGAACTCTTCAAACATTGCATTGCTGATCATGTAACTGAAATCGGCCTGGATCACGTAGCTCTTTTCTTTACTGAAAACGGTAGACCAATCGGTATAGCCGCGGACGTTTTTTTGCTGCAATTTATTGTACGCTTCCATCCAAAGTTTGGCCACGATATGGTGCTGGCGCTTCACATCTTCCGGGCAATCGATAAGATCCAGCAGTAATTTTTCCCCCGGACGGAAGGTCGACAAAATATCGATCACACCGCCGAGATCCGTCATTCCCATCACCGCATTTTTGCCGAACCGACGATTTGCCGCGGCATAAATTTCCTGCAACCGTTTCCACCAAATATTCTCTTCGTCCAGGCGAAAGGCAAACTCGGCAAGTTCTTTTTCCTGCGGCGGATGAAACCAGATCCTGCCGGTCGGATTCTCGATCCGCGCACCCAAAAATGCCGCAGCAACGCCCGGTCCGAACATATCCATGTTCATCATGGGAAAAGCGTCGCCGTAAAACTCATAGCGAGAAAATTCCGCTTCAAACCGATCGACGATCTGTTCGGGCGTGATCGTCAGATCCAAACTGTTCTCCTGTGTGATGTACGGAAGGTGCGGCCGGATCGTATATCGATCCTTCACGACAACCACCCCCGCAAGCGGCCTTTCCAAAGTATGGTTCCACCATTTGCCGTAGACTTCTTCTATCCGCTTCCATCTGTCTTCACAAAAATTGATCATGTTTTTCTCCAAAAAGGAGAGGAGAAACGAATTCTTTCTCCTCTTTAACTCTTTTCCGTTTTTACATTAGCTGATCTTCACGCGCAGAAGCGTAATGTCTTCCGTCTTTAATCTTAACGTAATGACCGTCTTGCCGTCGATGTTTTGCGTTTCAAAATCGGTATACGCGCCGACGTCGACGGAAATATTCTCTTTGGCGATCTCATCGTCCAATGTCACCGTAACGCTGCCGTCGCTTGCGCCGTGGTTCGAAAGCAACACTACCAAATCGTCGCCCTGGTACGAAGCCATCCAGGAGTAATCGTCCGTACCGCCCGCGTCGCTCGCCGCCGGCATGGATTTCACATACGAATTATTATCCAAAACGACTGCGCGCAGGAAATCCATATAGAAGGACATCGGTTCCGGCACTTCGGTAAGGCCCGTCATCATGTTTTCGGTAAGAGTCAGATACACGGTGCCGCGGCCGAATTGGTTTTTCACAACCGCAGGATCCTTCTGCACGCCGTTTTCGGTGTACGCAACGATCTCCGCGCCGTCCACAACGCCGTTTACCGTAAAGAACCAATTTGCGGAATACACTTCTTCGGGCATATACGCCATCGTCGTATTCATGCGGATGGATCCGGCGCCGTTTACGCGGTCGGACGCGAGCCAACCGTCATAGCGGGAGAAGGAATAGCCGTAAAAATCGGGAGCTTCATAGAACTGATGATCCTGCATGCTCTGGTACGCATTGATGACGAGCTCGCCGCCACCGTTGACGTACGTCTGCAAAGTATTCATCAAGATATCGTTCATGGAGATATCGCCGAGCAGAATGACCGTGTCATATTGCGCAAGGCGGGAAGGATCGCAGTCGGTCGCAACGATGTCGAAATTCCCGACCGGCGTGGAAGCGAAATATCCGGGATACAGATCCTTTCTCTGCTGTACGGCTTCGCTCGTTCTTTTATAGCCGGGCAGGAAAGCGTTGAGATATTCCGAAAGCATCCGATCGCCGTCCGTGATGGGAAGCTGCGCCCACCTGCTGTCGCGGATATTCATATCCTGCCACAGGTGCGCCGGCTCCCAACCGTTATCGCGATCGACCATAATCGCAAAAGAAGAAGCGGGCTTCATCGTTTCCTGATTGTTTTTCGCATAATTCCAGAAATTTTTGAGCTCCGTGCCCCACAAAACGGTCTTGTACCCGTCGTTGAGTTCATCCCGTGCAAAGAGCGGCTCTGTCTCCTGATTGGTCAGAACGCGCGCGCCCGAAACATACGATTCATACAGAGCGCGTTTATACGAGGAAGGCTTATGTCCGCCGCCGATCTGAGCGATATCGTTCGTCCAGAGGGCTTTATCCGCCGTCGGGATCGTGCCGTAATACCACGGGCTGATCCATACGCCCCAATCGTTCCCGAATTGCTGTTTACCTCCGCGCATATACGCGAGCTGCAATTCCGTATTGACGCCGTGCTCCAAAAGTTCGCTCATAACGATATCGTTTCCGGCACGGAATGCATTGAGCTGATGAGTAACGAGCTGATTGGAAATGAAGTTTCCTCCCATATCGTATGCCTGTTTTTGCAGACGCTGCAATTCCGTCTCATAATTGATGCGCGCCTGAGCGGGCGTATCGAAATTATACACCTCGGGTACGCGGTCCGCAAATGCCGGGCGAAGCCCCGTCTGCAAAAAGTCCGCATCCAATTCTTCCGCCTGCCAGCCGATAAACTTATCGCCGCCCGAAACGACTTTTGCGATATCCTTTTCCGTATTGGGATAGATGGTAGCCGTATCGCCGCCCGAAAGCGAACCGCCCTTTTTGAATTCATCGCCGAGGCCGCGCTTGTGCGAAACCATATAATAGAAATCGCTTTCCAGCGCCGCATCGATATCCTGCGCATATCCGTTTTCGGCATCCCACGGCGTATTGCCCAAAGCATAGCCGTATTTCGGGATCCAGACAAAATTGCCGAGTCCCAAGTCTTTTAAAATACGAATATTCTCTGCTCCGTGCGCATGACCGCCGACAAGGAGCGGATAATCCTTCAATACAGAATCCTGATTGTACTGCGCGACTTTAAACTCTTCGGTGGGCGCGGACAAGTTGAACGGCTTCGGTTTTACGGCGCCGACGCCCGCAGACGCGCACCCACATAACACGACGCTTGCAAGAATACAAGCTACAGCGGCTTTAAAACTTTTTTTCATTCTTTTTTCCCCTTCTTATTTTTCATAATAGTGCTGAATACTGTCACGCCTGCCGCGGCCAGGACGAACAAGACGCATACCGCAACGATCGCGGGAACGTTGATCCCTTTTTCTTCGGGATACGGCGATTTTACGGGCGCGTTGCCCGTTCCGAAATCGTATCCGGACATCGGGATATCTTCCGAATTTGCCTGCGGCTGATAATTGTCGTTAATATACGGTCCGTTGTCGGGAACAGGCGCCGACGGCAAATTATCCAAGCTCTGCGATGTATGGTTATAAATCTCTATTTCCCGAATGGAATAACCGTAATCGATGCCCTCCAAAGGAAGCTTTTCTCCGGAGAATTTTAAGTACCGGAAAGTTTTTCCGCCGTCCTCTTCCCAATCGTAAGCATATTCGGAATACGCTTTCGCATTCGGTTCCGTTTCCACAACGGTATAATTGACGCCGTCGGAAGAGACGGAAAGCGTGAAGGAAGGCGGCCCGTCATACGTATAGACCACAACTCTTCCGACCTTCAATTCTCCGTACATATCGATGACGAGATCGTACGCGCTGTTGCCGAACGACTGTGAAAACGTATTGTAATCCCCGTCGACGACCTTGCTCGCCACATTGCCCCAGCCGGGAGTGCCCTTTTCCATCGAGACGGCCGAACGGCTCGCCAAATTCATCACGCGGTATACGGAGAAATCTACCGAATCGGAAGAATCGCCGACCGTTACCGTGACCGTAAACGTTCCGCCGAGCATCTTTGCCGTTACCAGACCGGAAGCGTCCACTTCCAGCCTCTTGTCGTTGGAAGACGTCCATACGATATTGTCCGCGGAAAGGTTGTTGCCGAATTCGAGTTCCAGCCGGAACGTTTCGCCCGGATACAGCATATCGGGGATCTCCTCTTTATTCGTGATTTGCACGCTTTCCGCCGCGATATTCGGTTTTTCGGCAGGTGTTCCGTAAATGGCAAAGTCTCCGACCGCATGGCCGAAATCTCCGCCGCCGCCCACGTTCGATAAAACATTCAGCCGGACATAGCGGGCAACCAGTTCTTCATCGGGGAAGAACAGGAAATAATGCTGATAGGGATCCAGCGTTCCGTCCTTGATCTCGAATATTTTTTCATACGTCACGCCGTTGTTGGAAAATTCCAACCAGCCCGTTTCGATCTTGTTAGTCCAATCGCCCAAATACCGCACCGCGTCGATCTTATAATAGCCGCCGAGGTCGGTCACGATATCCCAGGGTTTATTTTCCCTCGACTGCGCCAACGTCTTGTCGTCCTCGTCAAATGCCTGCGAAAGGGGCTGAGTATCCCAGATGGACATCGACCTGCCGCCCTCTTCCAACAAGATCGCCTGCGAATTATCCGCGTTGGCAAGGTTCGTCTGATTGACGCCGTATGCGCAAAAATCCGTTACGGCATACGCTTCGCCCGTCGCGGCGCTGACCGTAAGCCGCACCGAACGCACGCAAGCTTCTTCGGAAAGATAGATTTTATTGGAAATGTTTCCGTTCGTTACAGCGGCGAGCGGCTGCCAGACCTGCCCGTCAAACGATCCCTCGACGGTAAACTCCGTCGCGTACCCTACATTGTAAAAGTTTACCTGCAAGGCATGGATGCGGAACAAGTCGCGCAGCTCGATGCGCATGATCGCCTGATTGGTCGTACCCTGCGCATAGGTCGCCGCATCCCCGTCGTTCATCTTTTCCGCTTCGCCCCATACGCCGCCCGATGCGCCGGCCGGATATTCGATGTATGCGTCTTTTTCCAGTGCAACGTCGGCGTCTTCGCGCAAAATAATGCCGCTCGCCTCAATGTCTGCCAAGGAAAAGGCGGAACCGGACGATTCCTTTGCTGAAATTTTTAAATATTTTACGTTCGCCGTCTTTTCGGGCAATACGTTTTCACCCGCCGTCAGCGCACAGTCTGCCATATACGGCGTCCAAGTCTTCAAATCGTCGGAAAGCAGAATGTCCGCTTTGGCGACATAATCACTTTCGGGATTGACAATCGTCAGCTGCGAAATCTGCATCACGCCGCCGAAATACACGACCGCGTCGAATGCCTGCGCCTTAGAATACACCGTAGCCGCGCTCGCATCCGTGAGCGTATACACCGTCTCCGTACCATCGACAACGGCCGCCTTTCCGGCGGCAAGGTTCGCCGCTCCCGGCACTTCACGGCCGGTGATTTCCGCGCCCCAAACGCCGTACGGCATTCCGGGTGCGCAGGCGACCTCTTGCACGGCGATGCGCACATATCTCGCCTTCGCTTCGGTGAACGTGCTCGTTTTCGGCCCGCCGGTATGCCCCGTAACCGATGCTACCGTCTGATACTGCATATCGTCCGTCGATACCTGCACTTCATACGCGGACGCATAGTTGGTCGCATCCCAGTTGAGATAGACCTGGGATATCAAATATTCCGTCACGCTCTGCGTCGTTCCGTCCGATGTTTTTCCCAGATCGATGACGATATTCACCAAACCGGTGTGGCTGGGATCGGGCTGCGCACAGCCGCCCGAGGAACTCGTCATATTCGTCGCTACGTTTCCCCAGCCGGCGCCCACGACCTCGCCCGTTTCGGCATCGCGGAATTCCGCATATTTTTCTGCCGAAACAATACCGGAAACCGCGCCGGACTCTTGCTGCTGCGAACCGGTAATCTCCGCGCCCCAAACGCCGTACGGCATTCCGGGTGCGCAGACCACGGTTTTCACCGCGACGCGGACATATCTCGCCTTCGTTTCCGTAAACAGACTCGTCTTCGGTCCGCCGGTATGCCCCGTAACCGTCGCTACCGTCTGATACTGCGAATCGTCCGCCGATACCTGTACTTCATACTCGGACGCATAGTTGCTCGCATCCCAGTTAAGATAGATTTTCGAAATATAATACTCGGTCACATCCTGTACCGTGCCGTCCGCCGCTTTCCCCAGATCGATGACAATATCCACCAAACCGGTGTGGTTGGGATCGGGCTGCGCACAGCCGCCCGAGGAACTCGTCATATTCGTCGCTACGTTTCCCCAGCCGGCGCCCACGACTTCGCCCGTTTCGGCGTCGCGGAATTCCGCATATTTCCCTGCCGAAACCACGCTCGTTTCCGCCTTGACGGAAGGGATCCGCGGCATCGAAAGCCACGCTCCGATCAACGCCAGGCACAGAAACGCCAACAGGGAAATCAGACAGCTTTTTTTGATCTTACTTGTCATGTTTTTTCCTCCCCTTTACAGCCGAAAGCACCGCAAACACGATCAGTGCCGCGCCGAATACGCCGATAAGGCAGTACAGCACGGTGTTGAGCGGCTGCGCGGGCGCCTTGATGTTGAGCGGAGAATCGTTTGCCCCGTCGCGCTGCGTCACCGTTTCTTTGCTCTCCGTAGCAAGCAGATCGCCCTGCGTAATTCCGTCGTTGCCCATAACGGCGGAAACGTCTTTCTTTGCATCCAGGAAAATCGTCTGCGCCGTAGACGCAAACACGCCGATCTCGCAGATCGTATGGCCGTAACGGTCTTCCGCCGTCTGTCCGCCCCCTACCAAAGACAGAGGGATAAAGCGGATATATCTCGTCTTGACCTCGTCGAACGTCCGTTCGATCGTCGATTTCCCGTCGTTGCTCTCCACCGTATACAAATCGCGCCAGATCCCGAGTTCGGAATCAAAATATACCATTTTATACGAACTTGCGTAATGATCTTTGCCTGTCAAAACGCTGATCCGATTGATCTGTACTTCGTATTGCAAATCGATGGTGAGTTCCCACAGATCGTTGACGTTTCCCATCGCATAGGTGAGCGGATCCCCGTCTACTGCACAGGAAGCATAATTGCTCCAAGCCGTTCCGCACGACATCGTACACAGCTTTCTGGACGCCACATTTTCGCCCTCGTCGATTTTGACTTCCGTACTGCTGGGCACAAGGAGGTCTTCGGGCACTGTATCCATCATTTGCAAGGTATTCCAACCGGAGGCGTTAGAGTTTCCGCCGCCGCCCCAAACTGCCAGCGCGGAACGGACGCCCGGTTCGTCCGCATTGTTCAGCTCGAAGTCAAAGCCGATCTTTTCCCCGTCTTTTCCCGTCTTGCTGTAAGTATAGACGGGTTCGGAGCCGGGCTCCTCGCCCGGAACCGTCACGCTCAGCGGAATCCGCACTTCGATGCTGTAACCGTATTCCTGCCGTTTGGCCGCGGAAGAAATATTGTCGATCTCATGCTTTAAGTCGTCCGCAGACATACCGGCGCGGTTCATACCGGAAACGTTTCCGTCGCAATCCACGCGGAACTGCAAGTCATCGTAATCGTAACCCTGATACCGCCCGAAATCGCGATCGATAAAAATTTCCAAGCTGTCGCTGTTCCAAAGCCCGTACTGACTGTCGAGCAAACTTTGCGGCGTTTCCACGACATTGGTATCATACACGTCGCAATACACATAAATATTGTTTTCGTCCCACATCGTCCAGGCTTTTGCTCTGCCGGCATCGTTGGAACCGAACTCGATGATCATCGACGCATCATATCCATCGTCTTTGATCCCGTCGATCGTAACCGGCCCCGGCGCCTTTCCCGAATAGCAGACAGCCGCCGCCAGAACGGTAACCGACTGCGAACAGAACAAGGCAGCCAACAGGACGACGGCAAGGACCGCCGCCAGATATTTTTTCATTTTCCACCTCACCTATGTATTATTTCTGGGCAAATTATCAGGCCAGCCGAATTTTTCTATATTGGCGGCAAATTGATTTGTCCAATACTCTTCCAATATCGACAGCCCCATATCTTCCATCTCCGCAATGGTCTCATCCAAAATTTTGAGCGCTTCGTTCGCCGAAGACGCCATTACCATTTTCGGATACGCGGTGTCGTATTTGACCCAGATCTTCGTAGAAATTTTTCCTTCCGTACTCGTCGATTCCGGCGACATCTTATATTGATAGATCGTATTGTCATAACAATAGCGGTTTGCCACGTCCTCGTTTTGCAAGCGTGCCGGATCGGTGCTCGGCGCATCGCTGTAATACGGATATTGGAACAGACGCTGGGTAAAAATACCCGTTTCGTTCTCAAACTTCGTCAGATCTTCCTTTCTCGCCTTTTCCACCGCAGGCGTTCTCGTAATCGTATTGGTCTCCTCATCGATCGTGTAATGTTCTCCCTCATGCCCGTAGCAGACAAGCAAATTTCCGTCCCTGCTCCACATGAACCGCGCAAATTTGATCGCCGTTTCGGGATCGGCGCAGCGCTTGGAGATCAGCGTGGTGAGCCAGCCTCTGCGGCTTTGTCCGGGGAAACGCACCGTTACGTTTTCCGCGTGCATCGGCTCTGCGGAAATAAAGTTCGAGCCGGGGTCTTCCGCATTCAGCGCCGCAGTGGCCGTATCCAGGCCCCAGAACGTGCAGGGATAACAGAAAATCTTTCCCGCCGCAAGGTCCTCTTCGAGCGCCTGCGTGTTTTTCGTGAATACTTCCGGATCCAACAGGTCGCTGTTGTACAGATCGTTCATATACACCACAAAATCGCGGTAAGCGGGATCTTTCATGCGCATTTCTATGGTCCCCTCATCGTTTTCATAATAAGCGTGAATGCCAAAGCACTCTTCCATGACAAAACGATACCAGGAATCCCCGAGCGTCAGAGGGATCATGTCGGGATATTTGTCTTTTACCGCCTGCAACGCATTTTTAAAGCCTTCCGGCGAAGTCATATCCGGACTTCCGATCTCTTCATAAATATCGCCGCGCACGTTAAAGCTGATTGCGCCGAGCTTACTCGCGTCCGGCACAAAGAAACAATTCAGCCCGTATAGTTTTCCTACGTATTGCTGATACAGCGGATTCGAACTGTCGTATTCCGTATAGCTGCGCAGGAGCGGATCGATCTCGTCTGCAAATTCCGGACAATACTTTTCGATCAATTCATCATAACTGTACACATATCCGCCCGTGATCAATTCTTCCACGATGGGATCGTCGGGACTGACCGTGATGTAATCCGGCAACCGATCCGTACTCATCATGAGGCGCAGTTTCTGTCCGTCCGTATCGGGCGCGATGGTCGTTTTCGGGATCACCCCCGTGATCTGCGAAACTTCTTTTAAAACCGGATAATCTGTCCACGCCTTATTGTACGACCACCAGTTCAGTCCGATATACCAGGACAGTGTCTTATCCTTCCCGATATACCATTTTTCACGCAGTTCTTTTACGTAGTCGGACAAATTGGAATCCAGATCGACTTTCTCGTTTCCGCAGCCTGCTAACATGGAACAGAGCATCACGCAAGAAAGAACCAGCGTAAAAAGTTTGAGTAGAATTTTTTTCATCTCTTTCCTCCTTCTTTAATTTTTGCTTTAAAAATTTTGATCGACGTAACGCGCCGAAAATCAAAAATACGAAATATTGCTTCTTTATTTGTAGCGCTTTCGAACTCACGGTTCTATTTTACCATTTTTTAAGCTATCAACTCTGTTCCCCCCGCCGCTGTTTAAGCGGCGGGGGGTTTTAATATTAAAACCGATCTTTTTATTCCTTTACGGATCCGAGCATGATCCCTTTGACAAAAAAGCGCTGAATGAAGGGATAGACGAGAACGATCGGAAGCGTTGCCACCATCATCGTTGCGATTTTGAGCGATTCGCTGGTAACTTTGATCGCCCCTCCGGCGGAACCCATGATCTGATCCATCTGCACTTTTGCCTCATTTTGATTGATGATCTGCATCAGGATCGTCTGCAACGGATACAGATACGTCTTATCAAAGATAAAAATATTGGCGTCAAACCAGGAATTCCACTGCGTCACGGCATTAAACAGGCCGACCGTAGCCAGCGCGGGTACGGAGAGCGGAACCACGATGCTGAAAAACATTCTGTACCAGCCGCAGCCGTCCAACTGCGCGGATTCTTCCAAACTTCCGGGAATATTTTGAAAAAATGCCTTTAAGATGATCATATTCCAGACGCTGATGAGCATGGGAAGAATGAAAACGAGAAAATTATCGACAAATCCCAACCCTTCCATGACAATAAAATACGGGATGGTTCCGCCCGAAAAGAACATCGTAATGAGTGCAAAGATCATATAAAATTTGTTGAACATCAATTTCGGTTTCGACAAACCGTATGCAAGAAGCGAAGTCGCCAGCAGAGAAGTGACCGTACCGATGACGGTGCGCGCGATGGTTACCGCAAAAGCGGTCGCCAGCATTTCATTCTGAAAAACGGCAACATAGCTTTCCAGGGAAAACTTGCGCGGAAAGAAATAAATTCCGCCGCGCGCCGCATCGATCGGATCGTTTAAAGATATCATGAACATCTGATAAAACGGGTACAAACTCACGACGCAGACTACGAGCAAGATCAAAACATTGCAAATATTGAAGATCCAGTCCGCTGCGCTGTATTTGCGCCAATTTCTTTTCCTTTTGATCTTTTCCATACTGACCTCTCAAAACAATCCGCTTCCGGAAACCTTTTTGCTGATGAAATTGGCTGCGAGAATAATGCTGAAATTCACGACCGATTGTATAAGTCCCGCAGCGCCCGCAAAGGAATACAATCCTTTGCTCAAACCATAGCGATAAATATAAGTATCCAGCACTTCCCCAACGTCCAGGATCAGATCGTTTTGGAACAGATAAATCTGATCAAACCCCGCATTGAACAGTCCTGCCAGCGTAAAAAGCAAAGTAATGCGAATAGTCGGAACAAGCGCAGGCAAGGTAACGTGCCATATTTTTGCAAAGCGCCCGGCACCGTCCACTTCTGCCGCTTCATATAGTTCCGGATTCACGTTTCCCAAAGCCGCAATGTAAATGATTGCATTCCAGCCCGTCTCTTTCCAAACGCCGCTGATCACCATCAAAGGCCAAAAGAACCATTCCTTGGCCAAATACTGTACGGGGCCGTCCACGATATGCATATTGACCAGGATCGCATTGATGAGGCCGTCCAAGGCAAATAAGTTTCCGAAAATTCCCGCAACGATGACCCACGAAACAAAGTGCGGCAGATAAGAAAGCGTTTGGGTCGCCTTTTTCAGCCCCACGATGTTCATTTCATTGAGTAAAATCGTAAAAACAATGGGCAGCGGAAATGAAAACACCAATTTCAAGAGGTTGATCGCCAGGGTGTTTCGAATGGACAGAAAAAAACTTTTGTCCTTAAAAAGCTCCAAAAAATTTTCAAAGCCGACCCATTGGCTGCCGAAAACCCCTAAGTTAAAGCGGAAATCTTTAAAAGCGATGATGATGCCGAACATCGGAAGATAACAAAAGACAAAGATCACGACCAGCCACGGGATAACCATGGACTGCAATTCCCACTGTCTTCCGAATTTTTTAAATCCGCCGCCGACTTTTTTTAAAACAGCAATACTGCGTTTTTTCTTTTCTGTCTGCTGCAACGCTTCTTCCGCGCCACTCTCTTCTGCACGCATACCGGCGCCTCCTTTTTTTATTTTATCACAATACTATCATACCACGCTCACCGTCCTGATTCAATTGTAAAATTTTATGATTACTTGCATTTTCTTACGAAAAAGTACGCGGAGACAGAAAACTGTTTCCGCGTACTTTTATGTCTGTATTTCTGCATATCCTCATACAAGCCTCGCCGCGCTGTCTGCATGGAATCCTGAATTTTTTTGCACTGCAATGCGTTATGCCGGCAAAATAACATATACCTTTGTATATTCGCCGTATTTACTCTCGATTTTTAAGCCAAACTCCGGCCCGAATTGATTTTTGATCTGTGCGTCGATATTCTTCAAACCGAAACCGCCGCTGTCTTTCAGCAATATTCCGGAGATCTTATTGGAAGGGATCCCCTTTCCGTTATCGTATATTTCCAAAACCGTCTTATCGTCCCGAATGTCGCCCGTGATCCGAATCAAGGCGATTTTCCCTTCCGCTACGGGGAATAAACCGTGTTCGATGCAATTTTCCACGATCGGTTGAAGGCTCATCTTGGGAATTTTTTTATCTTTGACCGCCTCTTTGACGGCAAATTCGTACAGCAGACTTTCATCGTGCATGCAGTTTTGAATATATAAGTAACCGGAAATATTTTGGATCTCGTCGCGCACGGAAATGACCGACCTTCCGTCAGACAGAGACGTCCGGTAAAACTTGGCTAAGTTTAAGATCAGTTCCGAAAGTTGCATGTTGCCCTGTTCTTCGGCCTTCCAACGCAGCATTGAGAGGGTGTTGTACAGAAAATGCGGCTTGATCTGATTTTGCAGCAATTCAAATTCCGCATCGCGCATCCGGATCTTTTTTTTGTAATCCTCCTCGATCAGGCGATTGATATTTTCCGTCATAGAATTGACGCCCTTTGCAAGTTCACCGATCTCGTCGTCGTCATCCTCCTCTACTTTCACCTGGAAATTTCCGTTTGAGATCGTCATGACTTTTGCGTGCACGTTTTCGATACGGGAGCTGATGGAGCGGATAAACCGAAACAAATAGATCACCAAAAAGACAAACAGCAAAAGCATGAGCAGCGAATAGAGTAAAATGAGCCGAACCAGCATATCCGAACTGCCGTACGAATCGTATTGGAGCGTTATGTTCATAAATCCGTTTTTTTCTGTTGCCGACGCACTGTATCGATGGGAAACGTTCTCTTCCGCAGCGGAATAGACTTGTTCTCCGCCCTGTAAACGGACTTGCAGGCTTTCATTTGCGAGAAGCATATCCTTGGCCAACGAAAAGAAACGATCAACGGATGCGCTGAACACCAAATACCCCAAAAAGGTCTGATCTTGGAGCATAAAGACCGATTTGACCATGTACAGCATACCGTTTTCCGAATAAATATAGGTCTGCCGCAACCGATCATCCTCTTGCAGCAGCGAATCGAAAAAAGAAAATTCCGCTATCCTTGTGCCGTCGTAGATATACGGGGATCGCTCGGGCATATCGTTTTGCTGATACAGCGTGTACTGCCCTCCCATGTCCGAAACCAAAAATCCGGCTACCGTAAACAAGTTGGTGATGTTGTTGATATTTTGAAGATAATATTCGATATCTTCCGTCGTCTTGTAGTCATGGGAAAGAAATTCTTGCAGTGTCGCATTAAACGCCAGACTTTGCAGACCGTTGTCGCATAAACTGACCTGATCTCCAAGCTGTCTTCCGATCGAACTCAGCTTTGCATTGCTTTGATATTTATCTTCGATCTGCAAATTGCGCACGATCATAAACACTATGGTGAATAAAATGCAGATGGCTGCCAAAAGTACGACGCCGAAATATCCGCGCATCATTTTTTTCGCTATCGTTTGTCGCTTCATCTTTTTCCCCTCATCCAAAACAACTTTCGCACCCGCTCTGCAAAATCTGCCTGCGTATCCGCTTGAAACAAGCAGCCTGCGCGTTCGACCGCGCTCCGTCTTTTCCCTTTCCTGTCTTCGCCACTTGCGGTTTTCCCCCGCCGCAAGCGTCAAAGCCGCTTTTTCCCCTGCATGGCTCAATCCCGCTGTTCGCGCATCTCATTCCCGCTGTTCGCGTATCTCACTCGGATAAAAATGAAACATCTTGTAAAACGCATTGGAAAAATAGGAGAAATTCGAATATCCGACTTTTTCCATGATCGCTTTGACCGGCAAGTTCGTTTCGGTCAGCAATTCCTTTGCGCGGTTCATGCGAAACTGATTCAAAAAACGCACAATACTCACGCCGCAATCGTTTTTAAAGATACTGCAAAGATAACTGACCGATAAAAAGAGATTGGTCGCGAGCATATCCAAGCCGAGTTCGGGATCCGAATAATGCTCTTCGATAAAATGAATGCATTTCAAAGTATTCCCCGTAAAGGTATTGGCATCGATATTCTTGCCCTGCGCAAACGTCTCCAAAATCTCCCTGCTCTGCAAGGAAACGGAAAAACCGTTTTGTTCCTCTTCGCCCATCAGATGCGTTAAAAGTTCGACAAGCTGATCTTCTTCCACAGGTTTTGTAAGATATTCGCGAACGCCGATCTTGATTGCGCGCTGTGCAAATTTAAATTCCGGATAAGCGCTCAAAAGGATCACTTCCAATCCGGGTTGTACGTTTTTCGCTAAAATCGCCAGGTCCAATCCGGACAAAAGCGGCATTTTGATATCCGTCAATAAAATAGCGACGACATTTTGCTTCATATAATCCAAAGCGCGCTGGCTGTCGCTGAACATCACCACCTCGCAGTCGCTGAAATGCCGCCGGATCAGTTTTTCCAGCCCTTTCAGTTCATATTGATTGTCATCACACAATAAAATCTTCTTTTCCAATCCCTTTTGCCTCTTTTGCTGATTCTTTTTCATTGTAACAGCATTTTTTGAAATTGTCCATCCTTTCTGAAAAATTTTTTCCGCCGCCCGTCTCAAAAATTTACCGACACAAAACGGGCAAATTCGAAAAATAAAGCGGACGATCTCTGAAAAAAATATATCGGCCATGCCCTCTTCCCCTTCTCTTTTCGATCGTCAAACGATCCTGCAAGGCACGGACGGACCGCCTCGCCGGGCAAAGGCCGCCGGTCCGGTTATGCGCTTCACCGGGCAAAGAACGCTGGCCAGATTTATGCGCCGCGCCGTAAAAAAACGATCGAGCCGCTTCCGAATATCGCTGTCCCTGTCCGGCCGTAACCTGAATACCGCTTTTTTCCGCCCACGGCTCCAATACCGCTCGCAAAAAGAGAATATGCTTCGTCGCAAAAAATAAAGAGAGGGCGACTTGCGTCTCCCCCTCTTTTCTCTTATTCCTCAGCAAAAAAAGCTGATTGGCTCTTATTCGATCAAAATTCGGCTCTCTTTTTCCTTCTTTTCCGCTTCTTTCGGAATGGTCACGTTCAAGATACCGTTTTCGTATTTTGCTTTGATCGAATCCCTGTCGACGTCGCCGATATAATAGCTTCTCTGACAGGAATAACTGCGCTCGCGGTGAATGTAATTGTCCTTCTTGCCGCCGTCTTCTTTCTCGCTCTTGCTGACAGAGATTTTGAGATATCCGTCTTTCAGATCGAGCTGAATATCGCTCTTATCCGCGCCGGGGACCTCGACTTCCATTACATACGCATCGTCCGTCTCTTTGATATCCGTGCGCATATACTTCTGACTGTGTTTTCCGCCGTAAAATACAGGGAAGAAATCATGCATCGCCTCGTCAAAGAAATCAAAATCGCTTCGTCTTGTCATTTCGTTTTTCATATATATCATCTCCTTATTCAGAAGGTTAGCACTTACTGCTCGTAAGTGTTAGCACTCTCTTTGTTTGATTGCTAATATTATAGCACATCTGAAATACGTGTCAAGTATTTTGAGCAAAATTTTTAAAAATTTTTTTACTTTTTTTTACGATGAGAAAAAATTTTTGCTCCCCTATCGGCAAATCAAAAAAAGGAACCGAACAAACGATTCCCTCTTTTCAGGCGAGTTTTAGAAAAATTCAATCGATTGAGTACACCGCTCCGGAAAAGAGCGTCGTGCCGTAGCGGTTGGTTACGATATAGCCGAACGGTCTGTCCGCGACAAAATCCTGCCGCACCGTTTCGTATTCGTAAGGCGCAGACTCCCCGCCGTTTGCGACGACGGTCACGGCAGCCCCTTCAATACCCTTTTTATCGACCGTCAAATCGGTAACGTGCTGAATTTTATAGCAAAAAGCGTTGCCGTCGGTCATATCCCGCTTTGCAATCAGATTGGAAAGGTCGCATTCATCGCTGTCAAAGAGCGCGTCGATCCCGAAGCCTTCTTTGAGGATCTTGCGCACGTCTTGATCGTAGGAAGCGTGAAATTCGGGGAAAAGGCAGCGCGTCTTGTACAGGATCTGACCGGTTTCATCGATCGCCCGATAATCGTTTATCCCGTTGGCAAGCGCCAGATTTTCGGCCGTGAACACATCCGAAAGGGCGTACCCTTCCTTCGGCAGAAGAAACTTGATGCGAAATCCTGCCGCCGTCGCCGTAAAGAAGGAAGTAAACGTTTCCGCCTCATACGCGCGGCCTTCAAAGTAGTAGCCCCGCAAAAATTTCTGCGAATGCGCCTCGCCGTTTTCTTTTGTAAACGTATACTCTTGATCGGTGTAGGGAAGGTCGTTTCCGTCCGTATTCCAGGAATCTTTGAGATACAGCGTATTGATCAGTGCAAAATAGGTATCCGTCGACAGATCAAAATCTTTATCGATGAGCCCGTTCGTTTTGTCCTTTACAAAATGGCGCACCGCATCGTTTGCCGCCCCGTTGTCTTTCGCAAAGTCCGCCATATACGAAGTGCAAAAGAATTTGTCGGAAAGAGATTGCAGACAATCTTCCTGCGTCTTAGTCCCCTCGTTGACCCAGACGGAATTGCCCGTGATCAGCTTTCCCGACACAAAATTGCTGTTCAAAGAGCGGTACAGATACGGAAAATCTGCCCGCAACGCATCGCACGAAAGACCGAGAGCGGATAGGATTTCTTCCCGCGTTGTCCCGTCTGCGCACTCCGCCGCAAGCGAGAGCGCCGCATACACGGATACGGGCGACACGGCGAAATTTTCCTGCTTTCCGCCCCCTGCCGCCGCCGCAAACGCCGCCGCAAAGCGCTCCGCACTTTCGGATATTTCCAGATACTCCGGTTCCATTTTTTCCTGATACGAAAATTCCTGCGAATTGGCGGCATCTTTTAAAAGAGTGCTCCTTCCTCTATTCTCGCAACCCGTCAAAACGACCGCAAAGATTGCAAGCGCTAAACTCCAAACCAAAAAAACTTTCCGTTTCAACATCTTATTTCTCCCCCTTTTTAAATTGATCCCGCTTCCTTTTCCAGTTTTTGAAATCCGCTCAAAAATTCTTCCATAGCAAACTCCGTCGGAAGCTCGACCTCCACGCTGTAATAATTTTTGTTCGATTCGTATGCGATCTCATACGCAGGATATCCGCTGTCCGTCGCCAAATCCGAAACGTAATATACAATGCCGTTGACGGTATATGTTTCCGAATACGCCTGCACGCGGCTCTCGTATTGCAGCCGATTCAAAGAGGAAACCTTCACGCCGAGCCACACAGACTCTCCTTTCGGCACTGTATACGCATACGAAAATCCCCCCGTTTCGGGTTCGAACAGAATTTGTTTGACGAGCGCGACCTCGCACGGAAACGATGCTGGCACGACGATCTCTCTGTTTTGCGCAAGCAAATCGACACTCGAAAAGAGCATGATCTTTTTTTGCTCGTCCTTCGTTTTGTACAGAAACCGAAACTCGCCGCGGCAGGATTCGTCCGTTCCGTTGAGCAAGATTTCCAGCTTCCCGGACCGCGCGGCGTCTGCTCCCGTAAACGTGCCTTGCGCATATGTTAGCTGCAAATAGATCGTTGTCTTATATACGGCGCCGACAAAAGACAAGTCCAAACCGAAATATTTCTTTTGATCGACCGATACGTCAGAAAATGTTTCCCCGAACGCGCTCACCCCCTGTAAAGCTCCGAGCGCATCAAAGACATACAGCTGCCGCACATATTGATCGGGCGCGGAAATACGCTCGTTGACTTGCAGCCGTAACAGCAGAGTATCGCAATTCTTTTCAGGATCGGCATAAATGGACTCCAAACAGACAGAAATCCCTTCGATCGTCGAATTTTTCTCGATGCGATCCATAGAAAAATCCCCCATGCCGCTCACGGAAAACTGCGGATCCATCTCGATATTTTCCCCGACCAGCTTTGAAAAATCGATCTCGATGCGGTACTTTCCCGCCGCCGTCGGCAAAGACGCCGCCTTGACACCGTTTACTGTAAGCGATAAGACGCCTTCTTTTCCGGTTTTGTCAGGCTCTACGTAATTCGGATCGGTACAGGCATAAAAATCTACCCAAAGCTCGCCCTCCTGCGCCCGTTCACGGCCGTAAAACACGACAGAAAACGCATCTTCCGTTTTTTTCTCAAACAGGAGCGTAACTTCGGCATCCGAAAGCGATTCGAACGTTATGCTCCCGTATTCGTTGGAATATGTTCCGCCCACGCCCTTTTCCGACAAGGTCGGATCGCCCTCGGGCGAAGAGTTGTTGCCGCCATAACCGATTTCGCCGCCCAGCCCGTTGATCAGCAGCGGCAGGCAAAAAAACAGGCACAAAACGACGCATACGGCCGCCCCGAACAGGTTGCCGCGCACCCGCTTTTTCCGCTTTTCAAAATAGGCTTCCGCATTGTCGCGTTCCGCTTCGAAAATCTGCTGTTCGTCCAATTCGCCGAGCGCGCGCAAAATTTTGTTGTTCATAGGTCAAATCCCTCCCTGCGCAGGAACGCTCTCAATTTTTTTCGGATTCTCGACAATTTCACGGTCACGGCATTGACGCTCATCTCCGCAAGATAGGAAAGCTCGGTCATCGAATCGGCGTAAAAATAGCGGCGGATAAAGAGAATTCTCGACGTTTTATCCGTTTTTTTCAAAAATTTCCCGATCGCGCGCGCAAGCGCATTTTCCTCCACGGACTCGATCTTTGGATCGGACAAGATTTCCGCCAGCTCTTCGTCCAGCGATACAACGACGGCATTTCGCTTTTGCGCCGTCTTTTTGTCGACAAGGTCAAAGGAAATGTTGCGCACGATCTTGCACAAAAATGCCGAAAAATACGTCGGGCGCTTGGGCGGAATACAATTCCATGCCGCCAAATACGTGTCGTTCACGCATTCTTCCGCCTCGCTCCAATCGCGCGTGATGCGGTAGCTTACCCCGTTTAGTTTTTTTCCGTATTTCAGATCGGTCTCCTTTAATGCTTCTTCGCTGCGCAAAAAGAACAGATCCAAAATCGCGCCGTCTTCCATCGTTTGCCCCCTTTTCCCTGGTCCCTTCACGGAACTATTTTTAATCCCTTTCCTCTGATAGTTTTATCCCTTCACTTTTATAGTAGGATTTTTTCGCAGATCCTTACACATTTGCAAAAAATTTTTTTCAAACTCTTTTTGCAAAAAAAATTATACCATAGCCAACCGCGCTGCGCAAGCGCGTTTTGTATTTTTTTGTTTCTGCCTGTACTTCCATTGTCTTTACGATCGATGCAAAAAGGACAAGCAAAAAGAAGGCTTTCCCTACGGAAAGCCTTCTTTTTGTTTCGCTTTGATGATGCCGCTCAGCCCAATCTGTTTTTAAAATCCTCGTAGCCGAATCGCTTTAACAGAGAAATTTGTCCGTCTTTGCCGCGCATATAGATATTAGGCAGCGGCATTCCGTTGAAGGTGTTGTTTTTACAGGTCGTATAAATCGCCATATCGCCAAACACCAGAAGATCGCCCACACAGAGCTGTCCTCGCAGCACATACGATCCGATCATGTCGCCCGAAAGGCAGGTCGGCCCGCCAAAGGAATAAACGCATCCGTCGCCGCGCTTCTCGTGTTTTTCTTCCGCCTTGCCGCTTTCCGCCGCGCCGATCTTCTCCGATGCCGTATCGTTTGCAGCCGCGCCGATCTTCTCCTCTGCCCCGCTTTCAGCGTATTCCGCGGCGCCACATTCCGCATTTTGCTTTCCGCCGGCGCAATCGTTTTTCCGCCCGGCAAAAGGATCGAGCAGCGGCGGCGTATACGGCATTTCGATCACGTCCGGCATATGACAGGCGGCGCTCGCATCCAAAACAGCAATTTGCGCGCCGCCGTTTTCCACGATATCCAGCACGCGGGTCAAAAGAAATCCTGCATTGAGGGCAACCGCTTCTCCCGGTTCCAAATATACCTGTACGTTCCACTTTTTTTGCGCATACCGAACGGTTTCTTCGAGCAAAGGAATGTCATATCCCTCTTTTGTGATATGGTGTCCGCCGCCCATGTTCAGCCATTTCATGCGACAAAGCACGTCGCCGAACTTTTCCTCCGCCGCATACAGCGTTGCGGCAAGTGCGTCCGCATTCTGCTCGCAGAGGGTATGAAAATGCAAGCCGTCCAGGCAATCGATAAGCTCTTTCGTCATCTGCTTATCCCAGACATCGCGCGTCGTGCCCAGCCTGCTCCCCTTCGCGCACGGGTCATATATTGCATGCCCTTCCTGCGTGGAGTGCTCCGGATTGATCCGAAGCCCGATACTCTTGCCCGCGTCTTTCGCGCGGCGGACATACTTTTTCAGTTGCGAAGGCGAATTAAAGACGATATGATCGGCGTAGAGCAGGATCTTCTCAAATTCTTCTTCCTTATATGCGGCGCTGAACACATGCACTTCTTTATCGGGCATTTCCTCTTTGCCGAGGCGCGCTTCAAATAAGCCGCTCGCCTCCGTACCGCTCAGGTAGTTCCCGATCTGTTTATAAAAGGCGAAATTGGAAAACGCTTTTTGCGCCAGCAATATTTTACAGCCCGTATCCCGCATGACTTTGGAAAGAATTTCGCAGTTTTTGATCAGCTGCCCTTCGTCAATGACGTAACAGGGCGTCGGAAGATCTCCAAAAACGGCCTTCGGATCCTGCCTCCCCAGCGCACGGAAAACGGGCGAATCGATGGAGCAGGCTTTCATCAGTCCACCAACTTCGGATCAAAATTCTCACTGCGCGGAAGGCCATACCGATCCAGCGCGTCCAAAAACGGATCGGGATCAAATTCTTCCACGGTATGCACGCCCTTTTTGTTCCACTTGCCCGTCAGAAGCATCAGCGCGCCACACATGGCAGGCACGCCCGTCGTGTAACTGATCGCCTGGCTCTTTACTTCGCGGTAGCATTCCTGATGATCGCAGACATTGTAAATCGAATACGTCTTTTCTTTGCCGTCCTTGACGCCCGTAAAGATACAGCCGATATTTGTCTTTCCGTGCGTGCGCGGGCCTAAACTTGCGGGGTCTGGCAAGAGCGCCTTTAAAAATTTGATCGGAACGATCTCCTTCCCCTCAAACAAAACGGGCGTTGTGGAGAGCATGCCCACATTTTCCAGACAGCGCATGTGCGTAAGATAGCTCTGCCCGAAGGTCATAAAAAACCGGATGCGCTTCACTTCCGGAATATTTTCCGCGATCGATTCGATCTCTTCGTGGTGCAAAAGATACATATCCTTCTTCCCTACCTGATCGAAATCGTACTCCCGCTTGATGCTCATTGCCGGAATTTCCACCCAATGGCCGTTTTCCCAGTAGCTCCCGGGAGCGGAAACTTCGCGCAGATTCACTTCGGGATTAAAATTCGTCGCAAACGGATAGCCGTGATCTCCGCCGTTGCAATCCAAAATATCGATGGTATCGATGCGATCAAACACGTGCTTTTTGGCATAAGCGCAGTACGCCTGCGTAACGCCCGGGTCAAAGCCGCAGCCGAGAAGTGCGGTAAGCCCCGCCTTTTCAAACTTTTCGCGGTATGCCCACTGCCAACTGTAATCAAAATACGCGGAAAAACCCTTTTCCTTGCACCGCTTTTCGTAGACTTTCCGCCATTTCGGATCTTCGATATCCTCCGGCTCGTAATTTGCGGTATCCATATAATTGACGCCGCAGGCGAGGCAGGCGTCCATGATCGTGAGATCCTGATACGGCAGCGCGATATTCATCACGAGATCGGGCCTATAATTTTTGATGAGCGCGATCACCTGCTGCACGTCGTCGGCGTTCACTTTCGCCGTCGTGATTTTTGTATCGGTTTTTCCGACGAGGTCCGCCGCCAATTTTTCACACTTTTCCACCGTCCTGCTCGCAATGCAGATCTCCGAAAACACTCCGCTCACCTGACAGCACTTGCGGATCGCGACCGACGCAACGCCGCCGCAGCCGATAATCAATACCTTACTCACTTCTTTGTCCTCCGTTTTCAATGATATAATGCCAATAAAAATTCCCGCACGACTTTACAAGCCGTCGCCGTAGAAGCGCCGCTGCTATCCAGCATCGGCGCGAGCTCGTTCACGTCCGCGCCGACCACGTTTAAACTGCACACGCTGCGCAGCGCCGAAAGAAGCTGCAAAAAGCTGACTCCTCCCGCTTCGGGTGTACCCGTTCCCGGAAACACAGACGGATCAAGGCAATCCAGATCTACGGTCACATAGACGGGAGCGCCGCTTTGCGCAAGCGCGGCGACGGTCTCTTCCAGCCCGCTGAAATCAAACGGGTGCAGGTTTGTATGCGCCTTTGCAAACGCAAACTCTTCCCGCTCTCCGCTGCGGATACAAAATTGATGGATCTTTCCGTCCCCCAGCAAATCATGGCACCTTCGCAATACGCACGCATGGCTGTATCTTGCGCCGAGATACTTCTCGCGCAGATCCGCGTGCGCATCAAAATGCACGATTTGCAAATCGGGATATTTTTTGAATGCCGCGCGAACCGCACCGAGCGTTACCAAATGCTCCCCTCCTATCAAAAAGGGGAGTTTTCCGTCTTTTATAATTTTCGCCGTATGCTTTTCGATGGCGGAAAGCGCGAGCGTCGGATCGCCGAAACAAAGCTCCAAATCCCCGCTGTCAAAGATTCGGCATTCGCTCAAATCTTTATCTTGATACAAGCTGTACGTTTCCAAACCAAAACTCTCGTGTCGGATCGCCGAAGAGCCGAACCTCGCCCCCGGGCGAAAACTCGTCGTCGAATCGAACGGCGCTCCGAATAAAACAATCTTTGCTTCTCTATATTCCGCGCCGCAACCGATAAATGTCTCTATGTTCTGTTTCATTTTACTCGACCTCTTTGAGCATCTTTTCCAAAAAAGCGGGCAGATAAAAGGAACCTATATGCAATTTTGTTGTATAATAGTTTGTTTCCAAATTCAAACTCTTCCATTTTTCCGCCTGAAAATCAGCGATCGGATGATATTTTTTACTTGCAAACCCAAACAGCCAATATCCGGCCGCATAGGTCGGAATGTGTGCCTGGTACACGCGGCTGATCGGGAAGGTGTTTACGATTTTATGATGGCTGCGCCGCATGACGTCCGCATCATGTTTATAAAAGGGGCTTCCCTGCTGATTGACCATGATGCCGTCCTCGCGGAGTGCGTTGTAACAGATCCCGTAAAATTCGCGGGTAAAATAGCCTTCCGAAGGCCCGAACGGATCGATGGAATCCACGATAATAAGGTCATAATTTGCCGTACACCGCCGCAAAAACCGCAAAGCGTTGTCGTAATAAATGTGCACGCGCGCATCGTCCAGCTTGCAGGCATTTTCCGGAAGATAAGTGCGGCAGACTTCCACGACCTGCGGATCCATTTCCACGAGATCGATCTTTTCCACGCAGGCATAGCGCGTCAGTTCCCGCACGACGCCGCCGTCCCCCGCGCCGATCACTAAGACATCGCGCACACAGGGATGCACCGACATCGGAACGTGCGTGATCATTTCGTCGTATATAAATTCGTCCCGCTCGGTCAAAAGAACGTTTCCGTCGAGGGTGAGCACTCTACCGAATTCGGGCGTTTCAAACACGTCGATCTGCTGATATTCGCTTCTCTGCGAATACAGATGCCGGTTCACGCGGATGCTGTGTTTTACGTCCGGCGCATGAAATTCACTGAACCATAATTCCATTTCTACTTCCTCCTACGCCAACACGTTGACGTTTTCGATTTCGGGATCTTCCGGTCCCGTCATGGAACAGCCCTTGGCTTTGGCATATTCGATATACTGGATAATGTCTTTCGTGATCCGCTCGCCCGGCGCCAGGATCGGAATTCCCGGCGGATAGCACATGATAAACTCACTGCAAACGTACCCCTCGCTCGCATGGATCGGGATGCTTTTTTTGTTCGCATAAAAGGCTTCCTGCGGACTGATCACCACTTCCGGCGCCAGATATTCCTGGCTTAAAAGGCCGGCGGTGTCTTTTTGATACCTGCGGCGGATCTCCGCAAGCGCGCTGACCAGCCGTTCCAGCTCCTGCATCCGATCGCCGATGGAAAGATAGGCGAGGATATTTCCGATATCGCCGAACTCGATCTGAATATCGTATTCGTCACGCAGAAGATCGTACACTTCGATACCGGCAAGCCCGATATCGCGGGTGTGGACGCTCAATTTCGTACTGTCAAAATCATAAACCGAGTCGCGGTTGATCAGCTCCCGTCCGAAAGCGTAATATCCCCCGATCGCGTTGATCTCTTCCCGCGCGTAATCCGCCATTGCAATGACTTTCGCAAAGATCTTTTTTCCTTTCAGCGCCAAGTTCCTGCGGCTGATATCGAGACTCGACATAAGAAGATAACTGCCCGACGTCGTCTGCGTAAGATTGATGATCTGCCGAACGTGCCCCTCATTGATATTTGCCCCCGTCAAAAGCAGGCTGGACTGAGTCAAACTTCCGCCGCTCTTATGCATGGACACCGCCGCCATATCCGCCCCGGCCGCCATTGCGGATATTGGAAGATCCTCCCCGAAATAAAAGTGCGTTCCGTGCGCTTCGTCCGCAAGGCAGTACATTCCCGCCTTGTGCGCCATATCCACGATCGCTTTCAAATCGCTGCAAATACCATAATAGGTCGGATTGTTTACCAAAACCGCTACCGCGTCCGGATTTTCCGAAATGGCTTTCGCTACCTGATCGCGCTTCATTCCCAGCGAAATTCCGAGATTGACATCAACTTCCGGATTCACATAGACGGGGATCGCGCCGCACAAGACGAGCGCGTTGATGACGCTGCGATGCACGTTGCGCGGCAGAATGATTTTATCCCCCCGTTTACAGACGGACAGAACCATGCTCTGTACCGCGCTCGTCGTGCCGCCTACCATTAAAAAAGAATGCGCCGCCCCAAACGCTTCGGCGGCCAAGTCTTCCGCCTCACGGATGACCGAAACGGGATGGCAAAGATTGTCCAGCGGTTTCATGCTGTTCACGTCGATGCTTACGCAGCGTTCCCCCAAAAATGCCGTCAGTTCGGGATTGCCCCTGCCGTGCTTGTGTCCCGGCACGTCGAACGGTACCACGCGCATATCCCGAAACATTTCCAACGCTTCATAAATAGGCGCCCTGTTTTGATCCAGCTTTCCTTTGTTTTCCACTTTTTTCCTTCCTCATTCCATGCTCTGCCGCAAGTCTGTCCGATCCCTGCGGCTCTTTCGCTTGCAATAAAAAACGCGCAAGCTGTAATTACACAACTTGCGCGGCCGCTTTCAAAACATATTCCCCTTTTCCGGCATACTGCGGACAGGAAAACTTCTATGTCTGATCGTCGAATTGCCGAATTGTCCTTCCGGCAAAATTGGCTTGGCATACAGAGTCTATATAGCAACAACTTTTACTACTCTTATTGACCGTTTCACAAGTTTGCGTATACAACGCATTTCGGTTATAAAGTAACCAACTTATAAAATTTGAGCTTTTAACTCAATCAATAAGGCGGAAAACCGCCGATCGGCAGTGGACCCGGCTGTCCGTATGGCCTCAACTTTTTTTTAAAAAAGTGGTCCCAATAATTGCTTGGAAGACTCTAATGCTTAGAAGTTATCCATTCCTTTGCATTATACTAAGCCTATCAAAATTTGTCAATTATTTTTTAGGATAAGATAGATCCTTTTACAGTATTTTTCTC
>CASDTU010000063.1 GCA_949283775.1 uncultured Bacillota bacterium | reverse complement strand
TGTTCCGCACTGAGTTCCGCCTGTTTAAACATATTAAAAAGACCACCCCCAGGTTCGAAATTTTCGCCCTAAAACGTATCGGCGAATATACAAGTTATCCAACGCAGACATAGCATAACACATATTTTATAACCTGTCAATACCCAACTTTAAAAAAAATACCCCCTAAATCCGGAAAACTTGATAAAATTGTATACTTTTTGAAACTATTTTTCAAAAACATATTGACAAAAACTGCTTTTGCGGTTACAATACAGGTATACAAGATATCCAACTTAAACAACTTGACAGAATTTATTTTCATCTTGTCCAACTCTTTCTGTCAAATTTTCACGCAAAACTACTTTTACTTCGAGGTGCCGATATGTCTAATTATCTCTATCTGCAAATCAAAGAATACTTAATCGGACTTATGAAGGACAATTCGGATAAGCCGAATTTTCAGCTTCCCTCGGAAAATCAGCTCGCCATGCGCTTCCAGACAACCCGAATCACGGCTAAGCGCGCACTGAACGAACTTCAAAAAGAAGGCTTACTGTACCGCATTCACGGCAAAGGGTCCTTTGCCGCTGCCGCAAAACAGGATACCGTTCCGAAAAAGAAACGAGACGATTTCGTCATGCTTTGCCTGCCCAACCTTACCAGCCGGTTTATTACCGACATTGTCCGCGGCGCTCAGGATTTTCTCAGCCAAAAGAATATTCGGCTGTATCTGAACGTTCACTCTTCGCAGGACGAGCTGGAAAAGAGCATTTCCGACGCCGTTTTGCTCGGCGCGACAGGCATCATCGTCTTTCCGCAGAACAATACCATGTACAGCAAAAACCTCTTATTGCTTGCGCTCAACAATTATCCCGTCGCGTTTATCGACAGAACTTTAAAAAACATCGACGTAAGTTCCGTTACGACCGACCATTTTTCTGCGGCAAAACAGGCGACCGACCTCTTATTGGAGCGCGGATGTAAAAATATCGCTTTTATTACCCTGCCGCCCTCCCTCTCCACGAGTATCGAACGGCGCATCAACGGGTATCGGCAGGCGCTGAGCGAACATACCCTGCTTATCAATTTTACGAACGAATGTTATGTGGCCGACGAAAACAACGCGGCAAAGACCATTCGCGAATATCTGCTCGCACATCCGGAAATCGACGGCATTTTAAGTTACGGCGATAAGATCGGCATCACGCTGTATCGGATCTTATCGGAAATCGGAAAAAAAGTACCGCAGGAAATGAAGATCATCTTCTTTGACGACGAGTACAGCGAATTTTCCGATATCCTTCCCTTCTCCCCCAGCAGCGTGCGCCAAAACGGAGAAAAGATCGGCGCGGAAGCCGCGCGCATCATCTGGGAACAGCACAATAACCCCGCTTTCCGCCACGAAAAGATTTTGCTCAGCAGCATTCTTGCCGAACGCGGCTCGACGCGGGCGAACTAAACGGGCTTTCTGCCCTGCGCGCGTTTGAAAGTGCAGGAAAGAGGTAAACGGTCATCACAGCGCCTTTCGGCGTCCGCAGAAATCCGGCGTCTCTCGCAAAACCCGGTCGTCTGCCGCGGCATTATCGCCGTATTCTTTTATAATGTATAATATGTAAAACATTTGATTGCCTTTTATGGCTTTAAACAATTTTAAAACACCTTTCAGATGAAAAACAATTTTTTCTCGGAAAAGGGGAAAACGCTTCCTTTTTTAAATATTTAAAACAACAAACTTATCTTACGAGGAATAGATAGAGTATGAAACCGAAAAAAATTTATTATTTCGCTTCCACGCACTGGGACCGCGAATGGTATAAGACCTGCGACGAATTCCGCTTCAAACTCGTACCTGTTTTGGACGAGATCATAGATACTCTGGAAAAAGATCCGTCCTTCACCGTGTTTACTTTGGACGGCCAGACTTCCGTCCTCGACGATTATCTGGAAATCCGTCCCGAAAACAAGGACCGCCTTATCAAACTGATTTCCGCAAAGCGACTGCTTGTCGGACCTTTCTATACGATGCCGGACGAATTTCTCGTTTCGGCGGAGAGCATCGTCCGCAACTTGGAAAAGGGACACCGCATCGCCAAAGACTTCGGCGCGGATGCGTTCCCCTATGGCTATGTGTGCGATATCTTCGGACACGTTGCCGCTTTGCCGCGCATTTTAAACGGATTCGGCATCCGCGGCGCGCTTTTGAGCCGCGGCCTCAACGACGATTTTACGCCCTGCCATTTCCGCTGGGTCTCCCCCGACGGAAGCGCCGTTACCGGTTTTAAAGCACCGGAGATCTGCGGCTACGGTTCCTTCTTTGCCGAAGTCATACTGCCCTGCCTTCCGAATCCGGAAAAACGCATGGACGAATTGTTTGCCCTTGCCTGCAAATATGTAGAGCGAGAACTTACGCGCACGGACTTTCCGTACGTCGTCCTAATGGACGGCATGGACCACGAAAAGATCCACCCGTTTGCGCCCGAACTTGCGCGCAGACTGCAAGAAAAATACGGCTGCCCCGTCGTATTCGAAAACCTCGCCGACATCTGCAAGGACCTCGCAGAGCTGCCCTTGCCCGAAGTGAAAGGCGAGATCAATCAACTCGGTAAAAACATCGTCGAACACAACAAACTAATCACGCATACCCTTTCCAGCCGCTACGATTTAAAACGGGAAAACGACGACTGCCAGCTGCGGATGGAAAAGTACGCGCTGCCCGTATCTGCGGTTTCCGCCGCGCGCGGGTTGGGGTTCCCCTTCAGCTATATCGACGTTGCCTATAAAAATTTACTGCTCAACCATGCCCACGACAGCATTTGCGGCTGCTCCATCGACGCCGTACACAGAGAAATGAGCCAGCGGTTCGAAAAATGTATGTGCGTAACAAAGGAATATGAACAGCTTCTCCACGAACAGCAGTACCGCCGCTTCCAAGCCGACGAAACTTCGGAAGAAGTGGCCGTCAACGTGTTCAATCCTCTGCCGCAGGAGTACGAGGGAGAAATCACGATGCCCATCGATTTCCCGACAGACTTCCCCGCCCGCGAATGCCGCTTCCTCAACTACGAACAGCGCAACCTGTTCCGCATCTTTGACAAGAACGGCAACGACGTTCCCTATCAGATCGTCCGCGCCGAACGCGGCGCCTTTGTGCGCAATATGGACGGAAATTACAATCGGCAGGCGGACCGCCACATCGTCAGTATTCACGGAAAATTGCAGCCATTCGGCTATACCGTATTTTATGTGCGTCCTTCCGACAAGCCCTGCCGCATCATGGACCGCATCTCGGACGGTCCCCTCTCCTGCGAAAGCGATACCCTGTCCGTACAGTTCCGCTCGGACGGCACTTTCGACGTCAAGGACAAAGAGACGGGACGGATCTATCCCAACCTGCACTCCTTCCTCGACGATGCGGAGACGGGCGACGGCTGGTTCCATATCCAGCCCGTCGACGATGCGTGCGTATCTTCGCGCGGCGCCGCCTGCACGGTCGAAAAAGCCTTTGACGGGGCGCAGAAATGCGTCTTCCGCGTAAAAAAATATTGGAACCTGCCAAAAGAAGCGATGACGGTTCGCGGCTTTGCGCACCGCAGCGAAAACACCGAACTCCTTACGATCCGCAGCGAGATCACCGTCTACCGCACGGGAAAACGGATCGATATTTCTACGACCGTCCAAAACACCTGCAAAGACCATCGTCTGCGCTTGCAGCTGCCTACGGGGATCCCTACCGATACCTATACCGTTTCGCAGTGCGGCGATCTGATTTCCCGTCCCTGCGGCCTCTACGATCAGGCGTTTGATTGGAAAGAAGCCGACGTCGGCGAACGGCAGTTTGAAGACCTCGTCTTAAAGCGCGGCAAAGACGGTACGGGACTTGCATTCTTCTCCAAGGGCGGACTCCACGAAGTGTATTGCCCGACCGATACGGACGGCGACATCTTCATCACGCTCATGCGCTGTTTCTCCACGACCTTCCTCACCAACGGCGAGAAAGACGGCCAGCTCGCGGGCGATATCCGCTTTGACTATGCTCTGCGGTTCTTGTCCGAAAAAGATTCCGACGCCGCCGTGTTCCGCGACAAGGAAGCGTACCGCGCCGGTTATTCCTGCTTCACCGTTCCCGTTCAGAAAGGCGCGGTGCAAGAGCAGGCCGCTCCCTTCTTTGCCCTGCAATCCGACTCCGTCGTCTATCAGACGAGCGCAGCAAGCCGGACGGTCGACGGCGGCATTCTCGTGCGCCTCGCCAACCTTTCCGACAAATCCGCACGGGCGACCCTTCATTTTGCCGACGCGATCGAATCGGCCGCAGAAACCGACTACCTCGAACGCGAAACGGGCAAACCGAGCGTAAAGAAAAACAGTCTCACCCTCTCCTTCAAACCGAAGGAATGGAAAACCGTTTTGGTCAAACTGCAAGCGTAAAACGGCTTTAAAAAAGACCTTTCTTTCGCCTCTTTTCTGCGCTTGAAAAGGCTTTTTCAAAATCGACGAAAAGATCTGCAAGTATAAAC
>CASDTU010000062.1 GCA_949283775.1 uncultured Bacillota bacterium | reverse complement strand
CATGCTGAATTGCATCTTCGACATGGCGACAGAGGATTACGATATCCCCTCTCCCATGAAAAAGGTCGTACTGCCCGCCTACCAAACCAAGAAGGGCGAAGCGCTTACCAAAGACGAAGAGTCAAGGCTCGTCAATTACTGCAAGTCGCACAAGAACGTCGAAGGTACGGACGCTTTGCTTGTTCTTCTCTATTTCGGCCTGAGAAAATCCGAACTCAAAACCATACAAGTCTTAGACGGAAAATGGCTGCAATGCGAAACGAGCAAGGAACGGCTGGGGCAAAATGTCGTGCTTCGGAAGATTCCGTTCACACCTCAGGTGAAAAAGGTACTCCCCTATATCGACTTTGAGAAAGCGAAGAACACCAACCTCAACACGATATCCACGCGAATGAAGAGGTTGTTCCCCGAACATCACCCGCACGAGTTGCGCCACACGTTCATCAGCCGTTGCAAAGAGGCCGGCGTTGCAAGCGAAGTCGTGAGCATCTGGGCGGGACACAGTTTGAGCGGCACGATCACCTCCACGGTGTACACGCACTATTCGGAGGAATTTCAGCTCAAAGAAGCCGAAAAGGTAGTTTACTGACAAAAGTTTCCCCAAACCAATTTTTTGAAAAAGCTAAAATAAAACAAAAAAGCCCGCTTATGCGGGCAAAACAGGCTGAAAAGCGGTGTAAAAAATAAAATTCGATCCGAAAAGTTTCCCCATTTCTTTCCCCGATTTGGGGAAGAGTGAAAGAAGCCACATAAAACAAAAACCATATATTGTATTTGGAAGCACAATCCTTATACAATATATGGTATCTGTGGCTGGGGTAGCTGGATTCGAACCAACGAATGACGGAGTCAGAGTCCGTTGCCTTACCGCTTGGCGACACCCCAATTTTTAATTGCTATGCTATTTTAGCAAAGTTTTTGCTTTTTATCAAGCATTTTTATCCCCTTTTCCAAAAAATTTATCATTTTATTTTTTTCAAAATCGGGCGGCGCAACGCGCCGCCCTCCCCCTTTTTTATACCGTCTGCGTTTGTTCCTCTTCTTTTTCTTCCTTCTCCGGCAGCAGCGCTTCCGCTATGCCGCCCAACACGTCCGTTTCGATCACTTCCGTCCCCACTTCCCGCGGCAGCGAAATTTTCTTTTCTTCCGCGGAAGTTCCCCGATCCACTGCTCTTAAACAGTCTACTTCACTTTGATAGAGCTCGTTTCCCTTTGCGCGCATACACTCGAAAACTGTCCGCAAAAGCTCCTCGGATCTTTCCCTGTCGCTGCCGGTCTCCTTCGCATATTGCGGCGGAAGGATATGGACGATCATCTTCTTTTTTAAACGGAAAAACCGCCTGATTTTTGTCATTTTAAATTCGATAAAAACGGGCAGAACGGGCACATTGAATTTCACAGCATACCGAAACGCGCCCGGCTTGAAAGGTCTTAATTTTTCATAGCGCGGCCAGAGCGCATGTTCGGGATAAAAATTCACTATTTTTCCCGCACGCACCAACCGTTCCACGGTATTTTGTAATTTTTTCATATCGCCCAGTGTAGTGCCGACCGGCAAAAAGCCGCCGGACTTGAACAATCTTCCGAGCCATCCGCGCTTTAACAAATAATAATTTCCCGTATGGAACGTACGAAACGGGCCCAGCGAATTTTTCATCAGGAGAGTATCCAAATTATGGACGTGATTGCAAACGGAGATCGCTCCGCCCTTCACTGCGCGCAGGTTCTCCCTGCCGACGACCTTAGCGCCCATGCCGATCCACGTGATGACAGGTCCCACCGCCTTCACGACAGACAGCACGATCGCGCGGCGGATCTTTTCCGTCCATTTGATCGGAAGATATTCATAATCCTCGTCTATTTTCTGGGCGTTGGCGATATGATGCTCTTCGTTCATATCCACATCGTAAAGCCCTTTGCTCTCCAATTCCCTTTCCCGCGCACGGTAATCGATTCTCGCCATTGTCCTACCGCCTTTTCGCTTTGAATTTCTCATTTACTGCATTAGTATATCACAAATTTATGAAAAAATCAATTTACAGCCTTCATTCCGGTAAAAATTTACAGATCTTCCATTTCGTCGAGCGTAAGCAAAAATCCCGGAATAAACTTTTCCAGAAAATATTCGAGGCAGGGCATCTTTTTGGCATACAGTTCTTTTTCGATCGTTTCCTTCGCCTTTTTGAATTCCTCGTTGCCGCTTTTAATCTCTTCGAGGCATTTCACATATGCGGACAATTTATCCGCCGCCTTTACGATTTTGTATTCGCGGCTCTGCACATCGGCTTTCACGCAAACGGAAAACTCTCCTGTAAGCTCGGCGGGCAGCATCGCGAGCAATTTATCGGCTGCGCGATCTTCCAGCTGTTTATAGGCGCCGTGAATCTCCTGATTGAAATATTTGATCGGCGTAGGCAAATCGCCCGTCATGACCTCGCTGCATTCGTGATAGAGCGCATACAGCACGGTTTTGGAAACGTCCAGCTGATTTTTAAAGACGGACGTATCGATGACGGCGAGCGCGTGCGCAAAGACGGCGACCTGCTGAGAATGTTCCATTATATTTTCATCGCGCGAGGAGCGCATCAGCGACCAACGGCGGATATATTTCATCCGATCCAAAAAAGCAAAAAAATTATACATGGCAGTTTCTCCTGTTATTTTATGTATTGTACCACAAAAAAGACTATATATCAATTGACTTTTCCAAGATTTTGGAATATAATCGTATGCGGCTAACGAAATTGAGCCAAACAACTGAAAAATCCGCCGGGGGTGCTGTAAAAGGCTGAGATCATACCCTTTGAACCGGACAAGATAATCCTTGAACGGAAGTTGCAAAGACGCTGTATCGGCACGCCCCTTTCAGGATGGGCGTGCCTTTTTATTTCAAACTTTCAAAGACGTCGGCGGAAAAAACAAAGGAGGTTTTTATGTTTCTGTATTCCCTGTTGGACGAGGAAACGCCCTGGTATCCCTTTAACTTTGAAACGCCGTTTGACACAGCGCGCGCCGTTGTCATCTGGCTGACGGTCGCCCTTCTGCTCGCTTTTGCGATCTGCTTTCTGATCTTTAAAGGCGAAAAGCGGAAAACTTTCTGCAAAATCAGCGGATTTACGGCGATCTTATACGCTTGCGCCGTCGGCATCACGCTCTTGATCTTGTCCTTTATTTTCGACGGATTCGAAGCGATTTTGTTCTATCCCATTCTCTGCCTGATCCTCGCGATCGCCGCAAGCGCGCTTTTGCTCTATTTCAGGCGCAACGCGGCGGCTTATATCGTCAGCTGCTGTCTGTGCGGCGCGGCCTTGATCGCCACATTGGTCTGCATGGGCTTTCACTTCGCCTCGGGCGATGCGGCGGAAAACAACTGGATCACCAATTCCGACGTCAATACGGTCGGACTCTACGTCAGCGCGGCGGTGCTCCTTGCGGCCGTGATCGCGATCGCCTTCCTTTGCGGAAGACATGCCAAAAAGGGATTTTCCACCCGTTCCATCACGTTTGCGGCGGTCTGTATCGCAATGAGCTTTGCGCTCTCGTATATCCGGATCGTCAAAATGCCGCAGGGCGGCTCGATCACGGTGGCGAGCCTTCTGCCGCTCATGATCTATTCGTATATGTTCGGCACGAAAAAAGGTCTGCTCGCCGGCATGATCTACGGTATTTTGCAGGCATTCCAGGATACCTATATCCTGCACCCCGCACAGTTTTTGCTCGATTATCCCCTCGCTTTCTCCTGCATCGGGCTCGCCGGAATGTTTGCAAACAGCAAAGCTCTCAAAGTTTTGCCCGTGCGCTTCGCGTGCGGCGCGATCGTAGCCGGAATTGGTCGCTTTTTGATGCATTTCCTCTCGGGGATCTTCGCTTTCGGCGCTTTCGCGACGTTTGAACCCATTTGGCTGTACAGCCTTTCCTATCAAGCCGGCTACGTACTGCCCGACATCGCCATTGCGATCGTCATCGGCGTGTTCGTATTCTCCTCCAAAGCGTTTGCGCACGAATTGCAGCGCTATTCGGAAAACACGCTGCCTGTGAAAGCAGCGTTGCCCGCCGCGGAAACGGCCGCTGCGGATGCGTCCTCTTGCGAACAGACGGCTTCCGCAAATGAGCAGAATGGCAAAGCAACCGGCGCCAAGCCGTCATCCGACAATTCTTCCGCACGCCCGGATTCAACGAACTGATTCAAACATATTTTTCTAATTGCTTCCTCGCAGATATTTTTTTTAGCGAGCCGTCTCCCATGCTTTTGGCAGCCCGAAAACATGGGCTTTGACGGCACAGACAGCGATACCGTGAACTTTCGAAAGAGCAGGGGCGCCTCTTATAAAAAGCGGCGCCCCTGCTCTTGTCTTTTTTAATTTTTTCGTCTATTGACAAAAATCTTTTTTAATTTTTTTGTTTATTGACAAAAACCTTTTTTTATTTTCTTCTATTGACAAAAACTGCCTTGCGCTGAGCCTGCGCCCGTCCGCTTTTCATACCTGCGCCCATATCGAGGGGATAAAAATCAAGAAATGCAGAAAAAAACATATGAAATGCGGCGCATTTATCCGTAAATTGTCCGAAAAAACTCTTTTTTTTCAACCGTATGCAAAAAAACACATATGTCTTTTCGCGCAAGATCACGCCCGGCCGAAACAACAAAAGCGATCTTTTGCAAAAAATTGAAAGAAAAAACTCAGCGCTCGGTATCCTCGTAGCCGTATTCCTTTAAAAGGTTTGCCTTGTCGCGCCAATCGTCCTTTACCTTGACGTACGCCGTCAAAAACACCTTGCAACCCAAAAACTCTTCCATGCTCTTTCGCGCAAAGGAGAGCGTCTCTTTCAGCGCTTTGCCCCGCTTGCCGATCAAAATCGCTTTATGGTTGGGTTTTTCGCAGATAATGTCCAGATCGACGTCGTACACCCTTCCGTCCTCCCTCTTTTGAAAGGTATTGACGAGAACGGCGATGCCGTGCGGGATCTCTTTGTCGTATTTTAAAAGGATCTTTTCGCGCATGATCTCGGCGATCATAAATTTTTCCGATTTATCGGAGAGCACGTCCTCCGGAAAAAGCCTGTCCCCTTCGGGCAGCTTTTCCAGGATCGCCTGTATAAGTTTTTCGATATTTTTCCCCTTCCGCGCAGAGACGGGAACGACGTCACAATCGATACCCGCGTCAAACAGCTCTTTCACATCTCTCGGGATCTGCTCTTCGGGCATGATATCCGTCTTCGTGTACGCGATCAACGTGGGAACGCCGAACGAGAGATAATGCCGCATCAGGGAAATGTCCGATTCGCTTACACCCTTATGCCCGTCGTGTACGTATACGATCAGCTCCACGTCTTTGGCCGAATTTTCGGCCGTGCGCATCATCAGATCGGACAGCGCCGTCTTTGACTTATAAATACCCGGCGTATCGACAAACGCGATCTGCGCGCTGTCGCTGTTGTAGATCCCCAAGATCCGATCGCGCGTCGTCTGCGGTTTGGGCGATACGATCGCCACCTTTTCCCCGACAAGGACGTTCACAAGCGTGCTTTTCCCCGCATTTGCCTTTCCGATCACGGCAACAAATCCGCTCTTCATGCTTTACGCCTCCCTCTTTACGCCCATTGCGGATAAAATTTCCTCTTCCTTCGCGCGCATTTCGCTCTTGTCCTCTTCCGTTTCGTGGTCATATCCCAAAAGATGACAGATTCCGTGCACGGCGAGATAGCAAATTTCCCTGCGGAGAGAATGTCCGTACTCTTCCGCCTGTTCCTCCGCCCGCTTTTTACAGATGACGATACTGCCGAGAAACAGCCTCTCTTCTTCGTCCAGATCATACGGATAATCCTCTTTTTTCAATGCTTTGCCCCGAATGCCGTCAAGATTCGGAAAGCTCAAAACGTCCGTAACGCTGTCTTTTCCGCGCGTTGCCGCATTCAGATTGCGGATCCCCTCTTCCGATTCAAATACCACTTCACAGGAAAGGGGCACGTCGCTCTCTACAAACGCCGCCGCATATGTTTCAATCAATTCTTTTTCAAAGCCCTCTTCTCCGCAATCGATAAAAAGCTCAGCCATTGTCTTTGGTCTCCTCTTCTTCCTTTCTTTTGAGTTTCAGTTTGGGATACTGCACGCGGCTGTGGTAGACGCCCGTAAGACAGCTCACGATCGTTTCCTTGATCACCGTCAGATCTTTCATGGTCAGATCGCACTCGTCGAATTGATCGAGGTCCATGCGCTCTTCAATGATTTCGCGCACCGCATTTTCCACCTTTTCGGGCGAACGGTTGGGCAGAGTGCGCGAAATCGCCTCGCTGGCGTCCGCAATCATGACGATCGCCGCAATTTTCGTCTGCGGTTTGGGACCGCTGTACGAAAAGTCTTCAATATTCAGCTCGCCGTCCGTCATTTTCAGCGCTTTCGCGTAAAAATACTTGATCGGCATGGTGCCGTGGTGTTGCAGCGCCACGTCCGCCAAAATTTTCGGCAGGCGCTTGGAACGGATCAGCTCGTATCCGTCCTTCGCGTGCGCACGGATAATATCGACCGAAAGCTCGGGCGAAAGTTCGTTGTGCGGATTGTATCCCGACTGATTTTCGGTAAAATATTCCGGCTGACGAAGTTTCCCCACGTCGTGATAATAGGCGACCGCACGCGCAAGCGCGGTATCCTCGTTCAGCGCGATCGCACAGGCCTCCGCAAGATGCGCCACCACGATGGAATGGTTAAACGTACCCATCGCGCGCTCTTTCATCTCGCGCATCAGAGGCGCATCGTGATCGGTCAGCTCGCGCAGCCGATAGTCGGTTATGCTGTTAAAGAGCACTTCAAATACGGGCAAAAGCGCCATGAAGAACACGGCGGATAAAATACCGGCTTCCAAGCCGTACAGCATCAGATAAAACAGCTGCACGCCGCGGTCGTATTCGATACAGCAGGTCATGACAATGATCGGAATGCTGATCGCAAACCCCGTCAAAAAGGAGCGTAGGCGCGTCTTGACCTTGCTTCCGACAAAAATGGCGATCATGCCCGCCGAAAATGTAATCAGCGGCGTGCTGTCCAGCGCCTTTTCAAACGCATTGACCGAAGAAAAATTGGAAAAATGATCGACCGAAAACAAAAGCAGCGCAAAGATGACGTTCAAAAAGATCGCGTCGCGCCTGCCCAGCAGCATCAGCGAGAGAAGCGCCAGGATCGCGACGGGCCGCGAATAGACGTTGAAAAACGTGCCGAAAAAGTAACAGATGACCAAACTGCAATCGAGGATGAGAAACACCAGCCAGATATTTTTCGGCTGCGCCAACGCGCGCCTGTCTTCGAAGAAATAATAAAAATAAACGATCATGCACAGCACAAAAACGCTCGCCGCAAGATAGACAAGCGTATTGAAATTCTGCGCCACGTACTCGTTGAAAGACGCGCCGTCGATCCGCATGGAATTGATCCAGATAAATGCAAAGACCCACGCCATGAGGATCAGAAAATTGGCCAAAAACAAAAAGACGCTCAAAACACATTCGTTTCTGCCAAATTTTTTGCCCTCCGGACTCTCCGAATATCTCATCTTCTTTTCCTTTCCTCTCTGGTATTTTCGTGTTCATAGGCGCGCACGATCTGCATGACGAGCGGATGCCGCACCACGTCTTTCGCCGTCAAGGTGACCGTTTCGATGCCTTCGATGTTTTTTAAGATCGACGTCGCATGGCGAAGTCCGCTTCGCTTTCCTTCCGGCAGATCGACCTGCGTCAGATCGCCCGTCACCACCACTTTGCTTCCGTCCCCCATGCGCGTCAAAAACATTTTCATCTGCTCGCACGTGGTGTTCTGCGCTTCGTCCAGAATAATGAACGCATTCGACAGGGTCCTGCCGCGCATATAGGCAAGGGGCGCCACTTCGATCAGTCCCTTTTCCATGAGCTTCGCATACGTTTCCATGCCGAACATTTCCTGCAACGCGTCGTACAGCGGCCGAAGGTACGGATCGACTTTCGTTTGCAGATCGCCCGGCAAAAAGCCGAGCTTTTCGCCCGCTTCCACCGCGGGCCGCGTCAGAATGATCTTTTCGACCTGTTTGCCCTTGAACGCGCTCGCCGCCAGGCAAACCGCAAGATAGGTCTTTCCTGTGCCGGCAGGGCCTACCCCGAATACGATCGTGTTTTTCTTGATCGCCTCGACGTATTTCTTCTGCCCGACCGTCTTGCACTTGATCTGCTTGCCACGGGACGTCACTGCTACCACGCCGCTCATCACCTGTTCGATATTCTCCAAGTTCCCTTCCCTCGCAAGCTCGATGCAATAGACGATCCGGGACTTGTCCACGCTCTCGCCGGCGCGGATGAGCTTTAAGATCCCGTCCAGCACGCGCTCGGCAAGCGCCACCGCGTCCGCATCGCCCGAAAGTTTCACCTTTACCCCTTCGATCGACGCGGTTACTTTCAATTCGTTCGTTACAATGTTCAAATTTTCATCAAACGTACCGAGCAGCTTTTGCAAATCATCCAAATTTCCCGCATCGATACTTATCTTTACCTGTTCCGTAAAAAACCTCCCTCGCTGCCTTCGCTGCGATGTCTTCCATTGAAAAACGTGCGCCGTTTTTTCTCTCGGCGGTCCGCCTTCCCTAAATTCTTTCGTTTTATTATATATTCGTTTTATAATACATTCTTCGTTTTATAAATTGACCGCGCTGACGATGCGTACTTTCAAAGTTACCGTATAGATAAAACCGCCGTCCGCCGCCTTCGCCTTGACCTGTGCTTCTAAAAGTTCGCCGCCCGCAGCGAGATGCACCGCGGCGATCGCCTGCGACTCTGCCCGCTCGCTCAGCTCTTTGCTGAAATATTTCCCCGAATAGCTTTGCAATACGGAACAGCGCGCCACGGCAAACGTCTGAAACGTTTCTCCGTTTTCCGTTTCGAAATATCCGCCGACAAGCGCCTGCCCCGCCGAAACGCGGTCGCCTTCCTTGGCAAGAGCCGTGCCGCGAAAGACCGTCAATTCTTCCAAAACCCCGTCGCAGGGAGCAAGAAGCTGCGTTTTGCGCTGCGGGACCTGCGTCTCTTCGCTCTCCTCCAGCGTCACGGTCACAACGCATCCCCTTTTCACGACCGAAGCAAACACCACGCCCGGCAGCGAGAGAAGCTCGCCCCGCGCAGTTTCCGCCCCGTCCGCGCGGAAGACGCAAAAAAGATCGATCCCGCTCTTTGCCAATACTTCCTCTGCTTCTTCCCGATACCGCGCGCCGCTTCCGATCACCTCGATCTTCAAAACAAAAAAGTTAGAGACAAAAGACAGCAGCAGCAAAAGAAGAACTCCGACGGCGATCCCCATGCGGCGCAAGAAAAATTCCGCAAGCCTTTTCAGCCCCGCTGATCGTATCTTTGTTACAGTATAACACGAACCGGAAAAAATTGCAAAAATTTTTTCGGTTTCTTTGGATTTTACGCGCAATTTCAGGCGCGTCGGGCCCATTTTCTGCACTTTGTATACGCCGATGCCCTTTTTGGACAATTTGTCCAGCGCCCGAAGGGGCGCGACCGAATCGATCGTGAGTATATCGCAAAAGAGCGGCGTCATTGCATCCCTCCCTGCCCGATCTCCACTTTCTGCACCTTCCCGGCAAGCAGAAGATCGCCTTCCCCATAGCGCGCGATCGAAAAATTTTCTCCCTCTATTCGCACTTGTCCCTTCTTCAAAAGAATTTCAACGCGCTCCGAAGAAAAAGAAGCGATGCTCTTTACATTTTCAAAATAGGCGCATTTCCCTTCGTATACCACAAACTTTGCGCCAAAGAAGGCTACATCGCCGCCGAATCCGAATTGCGCCAGGATCTCTTCAAACAGACGCATCTTGGTTTACCCCGCGAAAAATTTCTGTTTCTGCACGCAATTATTGTATGCAGTTTTCCCCCTTGATATGTCTGCGGACAAACGTGCCTTACTAAAACGGCAAATTGGCAGCCGTCTTCTTTTCCTTTGCGCCGATAAAGACGGATGCTTCCCCCGTTTTCTTTGCGCCGATAAAGACGGAGGTTTTCTTTTCCGATCGGCGCGAAAGTACGCGAGCGCTTGCCTTTCTTCTTTTGATTTGTTATAATTGATCTATATACAAAATGTATTTGGCCAAGCGGCAAAACTGCGCCGTGCGGCAGGGAGGTATGCTATGAATGAACGTAACAGTACCGACCAAAGAAAAATCCCGCTCATCCGCCTGCTTGTGGATCTTGCAAGCGCGGCGATGTTCGCGGCAATGATCGTCTTAACTTCTGTTCGGATCGCAAACGGAACGGCGAAAGGCAGAATGACTGTCCTGATTTTAAATATCCTGCTGTGGCTGATCCCTTTTATTTTCAGACCGATTTTTAAACAAAAAATAAGCGACGGAATTTACGCTGTTTTTGTTATTTTTGCCTTTCTCGCTTCATTTTTAGGATCCGTACTTGGTTTTTATTCAAAAATCTGGTGGTACGACCTCGCGATCCATTTTGCTTTCGGGTATCTTGCGGCCGTTATCGGACTTTTCTTCTTTTGCAAACTCGCCGACGTATATGCTCAAAAGCCCCTTTTGATCATGCTTTTTTGTTTCGCCGTATCCTTGATGTTTGCCGTGCTTTGGGAGATCTTTGAATTTTCCGGCGACGCCCTGCTCGGAAATACCGCGCAGGGTACGCATATCCCCACTGCGGACGGCGGATTCGTAACGGCCGTAAACGATACGATGGAAGACATGATCTGCAATACGCTCGGCGCGATCCTCTTTACCTTGCACTACGCCGCCCATGCGCTCAGCAAAAAATCCCTGCTTTTCGATACTCTGAAAAAAGACTTTTCCGCCGCCCGCACGCAAACGGAAAACAACTGTTAAAAAACTGCCGCCGAAATACAAGCGCCCCTGCGGCAAAGGAGAACATACAAATGCCGATTTTACAATATCAATGTAAAAAATGCAATAAAAAGTTTGAAGAGCTCGTTCAAAAATACGACGATGTCGTACTATGTCCGGACTGCGGACAGCCCGCCGAGCGCGATTGGAGCGGAGAGCTGTTTTCCGCAACGGGAAAAAAGAGTAAAAAATGCAGCGGCAACTGCAAACAGTGCGGGGGCTGCCATTAACCCGCGCACTGTTTAGCCCGCGTTATAATTTTTCGATAAAAACTGTTTTTCTGTCTGTAGTCAAGTACCACCGGCTGAGCCGGTGGCTTGATTAGGCGCTTCAAGCGCATGGTACCGGCGGCACTACTCGTGCTCGAAGTTTCTGACAATCGCAACTATTTTTCAGCGGCCACCTCTCGGTGGCTGTTTTTTATTTGCTTTCTTTTACCGGCTCTCCCGTGAACGGGTCTATATACTCTTTCATACTTATTTGTTCATACAGTTTATCCTCTTGCAATTGATTTGCTATATACTTCTTTATTGACTCTTTGTT
>CASDTU010000061.1 GCA_949283775.1 uncultured Bacillota bacterium | reverse complement strand
CCGCCCGTGTTTTCAAGTACATTTCCGGCAAAAGTGCGTTATAGTTTTCTTTTTTGCGGCACTTTCCATCCGATCTTTTCAAGCCGGCTGCCGCGCGGATTTTTTTTGCGTTTCAAATATTGCCGCGGCCGTTTTGCCGCGCAAAATGCTGCGTTCGCCCGCACACAGGCGGCCCTTCGCAGGCCGTAAAGACCGTTCTGCGGCTTGTCCTACCCGGCGATTTGCCCGACCCGGCGGCTTGTGCTACCCGGCGATTCGCCCGACCCGGCGGCTTGCCCCATCCGGTCCTTTCCGATCGTCTCAGGCAAAGATACAATTATTCTTTGAATAAAAACTCCACCTGTCCCACGACGACGGTATCGTCTTCCGCGATTCCCCTTTGCTTCAAAGCGCGGATCACGCCCTTGTCTTTCAGCGCTTTCTGAAAATACGCCATCGAATCGGGATCGGACAAGACGACGTTCCTCTCCAACATATCGACGAGACCTCCGGTAACATACCAGACGTTTTCCTCCTCGTCCTTATCGATGGAAAACGCACTGCTGTCCGCCTTTTCGTATTCAAATTCGTCGGCGGGAATGGGTTCTGCCGGCGGCAGTGTATCCAAAACCGCAAAGATCCCCTCGATCAGCTCGCGCGTTCCTTCGCCCGTGATCGCCGTAATGGGATATTTTTTGTATTTGCGGCATTTCTTTTGAAAGAGTTTACCATTCTCCTCCGCGCCGAAGCAGTCGCACTTATTCAATGCCACGATCTGCGGCAGCGAAGCGAGTTTTTCGCTGTACTGTTTGAGTTCCGCGTTGATCTTTTGAAAATCCTCATACGGATCGCGCCCTTCCATGCCCGAAATATCCACGACATGCACCAACATTCTCGTGCGCTCTATGTGCCGCAGAAAATCGTGCCCGAGCCCTGCTCCGTCCGCGGCGCCTTCGATCAGGCCCGGAATGTCCGCCGCCACAAACGATTTGTCATAATATTTCACGACGCCCAGATTGGGCGAAAGGGTCGTAAAGTGATAATTGGCGATTTTCGGCTTTGCGGCGCTGATCTTGGAAAGAAGAGTGCTCTTTCCGACGTTCGGAAACCCGATCAAGCCCACGTCCGCGATCACTTTGAGCTCCAAAATCAGAGTGTGCGGCTGCGTCTTTTCCCCTTTCTGCGCAAAGTGGGGCGCGTGTCTCCGCGCGGTCGTAAAACGGACGTTGCCCTTTCCGCCGTTCCCGCCCCTTGCGAGAAGTTTCTTCTCGCCGTCGGTATACACGTCGCAGAGCACCTTTCCCGTCTCAGCGTCGCGCACAAGCGTGCCCAGCGGCAGAGCGATCACGACGTCTTGTCCGCCCTTGCCGAAGCAGTTGTTCGTTCCGCCCCTCTCTCCGTTTCCCGCCGCGAATTTGCCGCCGTATCGGAATTCCACGAGATCGTTCTTGTCCTTATCGCCGACAACGTACACGTCGCCGCCCTTACCGCCGTCGCCGCCGTCCGGCCCGCCGTTGGCAAAACCCTTGAAACTCTTGAAGGAATTCATTCCGTCGCCGCCGTCGCCCGACTTGATGATGATCTTTACTTTATCCGTAAATAACGATGCCATATCTTAACTCCGATCCGTCTGCTTTTGCAAACGTATGTAATAATCGCAATATTCAAAAAGCGGACAATGCGCGCAGTCCGGCTTCTGCGAATGGCAGACCTGTCTGCCGTGATAGATGAGCCAATGGTGCGCTTTGGACCAATCTTTTTGCGGAATGATCATTTTCAGCTGTTCTTCCGTTTTGATCGGCGTTGCGGCATGTGCCAGCCCCAATCGGTTGCTCACGCGGAAAACGTGCGTATCCACGGCGATCGCGTCCCTGTCGAACCATACCGACGAAACAACGTTTGCCGTCTTTTGCCCCACGCCCGCAAGCGATTTCAGCTGTGCAAAATCTTCCGGAACGGCTCCGCCGAACTTGTCCATAATATCGCGCGAGGCCGACAGGATGTGCGCGGCCTTGCTCTTATAAAGACCGCAGGAAAAAATATATCTTTCCAATTCTTCCTGCGACAGGCGCAGCATATCCTGCGGCGTATTATGTTCTTTAAAAAGTTCCGCCGTCACCTTGTTGACGCGCTCGTCCGTACACTGCGCGGACAAGATCACCGCCACCAGCAGTTCATAGGCGCTCGCATAGTGCAGAGCGGGCCGCGCACCGGAATATACTTTGCTTAAAATTTCCAACGCCTTTTCGGCTTGCTGAGTATCCATGCCTGTATTGTACCACAACGGCCCCGTTTTTACAATAATTTTCGGGGCACAAAACCGCCTTTTCTACGCGATGCGCTGAACGACGACTCGCCCGTATCGGTTTTCCACGCGGAAAAATCCGGCAAAAGCGCCGTAATTTCCGAGCGATACCGCGCGGCGGGCGGCGGCCAGGTCAAATGCGCCGAGCTTTGCCGATATACCGCAGCCCACATTCGCCTCGCGCGGCGTGGAAACGGCGCTCGCTTTGATCCCCATTCGCCCCAGCCGCGCTATATAATCCAGCGCCTGCGCGCGGGAACGGAAAACCGCCAATATCATTTCCATAAATTTGTTCTCCTTTGCTTGCCTGATTACAAAAATCTGAATCCGCGGCATATATTAGTACAGTATATGATTTCTTCCTGCGATTTTGTTTCCGAACAAAGCGCAGCCAAAAAAACAAAAAAAGGCGGATTTGTACATGATCTATTTCGATAACGCCGCAACCGGCGGCACAAAACCCGATTCCGTTCTGCGCGCCGTCCGCGCCTCCATCGAAGGCGTGTGCGGCAATCCCGGCAGAAGCGGTCACTCCCTCTCCGTCGCCCTCGCGGAAAATATCCTGCATTGCAGAAAACTGCTGTGCGATTTCTTTCACTCCGATTCCTACGAGCGCGTCATCTTGACCAAAAACTGCACCGAGGCCCTCAACATCGCCCTGTTCGGCTGCGCCGATGCGCATATAGGCAAGCAAAAGCCGCACTTTATCACGACGGTCATGGAACACAATTCGGTACTTCGTCCACTGACGCACCTGCAAAAGACAAATCGGGCAGAAATTACGATCGTACCCCTGCGCGGCGACACGGTATCGCCAAAGGACATAGCCGCCGCCCTTCGGCCCAATACCGTTGCCGCGGTATTTACGCTCGCTTCCAACGTAACGGGCGCGGCCGTTGATCCCTCCGCCGTGCGAGCGCTTTTGCCGCAGTCCGTATACATTCTCTGCGACGGCGCGCAGGCCTGCGGCCATCGCAGGATCGATATGAAAAAGGAAGGCATCGACGCGCTCGCCCTCGCAGGGCATAAGGGAATGCACGGAATCCAGGGTTCGGGAGCGCTCCTGTTTTCCCAGCGGCTGGAACTTGCGCCCGTCTGGTTCGGCGGAACGGGCAGCGAAAGTTTCAGCACCGATATGCCCGATTTCTATCCCGATCGCCTGGAAGCGGGTACGCTTTCCTGCCCTGCGGCAGCTTCGCTCACGGAGGGAACGCTCTATCTCATGAGCCGCATCGAAAGGTTGGAGAGAGAGCTTTTTGCCAAGACAAAACAGCTGATCGATGGATTGCTGAAAATCGATGCCATTGCGGTTTACTCCCGCCCGAACCCGTACGGCATCGTCGCCTTTCGCTGCAAAAATCTGCAATCGGAATTTTTTGCCCAGCGTCTGTCCGACGAATATTGCATAGCCGTGCGCGGCGGACTGCACTGCGCGCCCCTGATGCACCGTGCGCTGCATACGGACGGCGAAGGGCTAATCCGCGCAAGCCTGAGCGAATTCAACACCGATGCGGAAATGCAGATCTTTCTGCAAGCCTGCGCGGAAATCGCAAAAAACTGAATTTTATCTCTTGTATCCTGTTTTTAAAACGATTTTTAGCGCGTTTTCAAAAAATCATCGCGCCCGTTTTTTACCGCCGCCCGAAGCGGCTTTCTCTTTCAAGGCAGACAATAAATGCCTGTGTCTTGGGCAGATTCGGCTTTTTTAACCGCTTTTGCACAACTTTTGCTCCGGTATACGCTGCGCGCGCCTTAAAATTTGCTCCGCTATACGCTGCGCGCGCCTCAAAAAAGGCGCGCTTCTCAAAAGATTGTAATTTTACTATATGCCGCGTTCCGCATCTTTCCGCCCCCCAAAAAGCAGCTTGTGCGGACAGCTGCGCAAAGAAACCTTCTCTTAAAGGCGCAGAATTTTTCAATACTTTTTCAGCTTTTTTAAGACCGCTTCCAATTTTTTTCTCTTTCCCGCATCCAGCATCGGCGCAACGGCCGCATAAAAATTGTCCAGGTCCGCATCCGTCAGCGTGCCGGCCTTCCTGCCGTTTTCCGCCTCTTTATAAATGGCGCGGAGAATGTCCGCTTCGCCCTTTCCGTTAAACGCGCGCGCCATGGACCGCGCCAGATCCGCAACGTCCTCCGCTCCTTCCTTTTTTTCTTTTCCGCTCTCTTGCGAATAGGAATTAAAATCTTTCATACACTTCCTCCCGAAAAAATTTGCCGCTTTCGCCGCTCACAATCATATATATGCAAAGCCTTCGCTTTCTGTCAGCGGCATTTTCTGTCCCCATTCTGCCGTCTGCAACTTTGCCGCGAAACTAACTTTGCCGCAGAGCGTCCTTTTCCTTTTTTGCCGCTTGCCCTTTTGTTGTCCGTTCCCTTTGTCGCGGCGCGCGGAGAAAAAACGGCAAGCAAAGCAATCGCTCTGAAATCGCAAATATGACAAATATCGTCCGCTGCGTAAGGATGCAAAAGTAATCTGAAACAGTTCGGCAAAAAAGTAAGCCGAAACAGCGGATCCAAAAAAGAAATAAAAAGGAGATACATATGGAAATCTTATTTTTGGCGCTTGCCCTCTATTTTGCAAAAAACAATGCAGCGAGCACAAACCGTACCGACAGACGTTTTACCGATCTTGAAGCCGCCCTGCATGCGCTCGCGCAAAATGAAACCTTTCGCGATCTGAAACTGGGAGAGATCACGCTGCAAGAGCTTTCGCAAAGTTTAAAAAAAGCAGAGCAACTGCTCGGCGAGAACGGAGTTTTGCGCGATTTTCTGTCCGGAAAACAGAAAATCGATCTGCAAACGCTTCTTTCTTTGGCGGAAAAGCTTGACTTCGGCCGGCTCGCGCCCATCTTGCGGCAAACGGATCTTCTCTCGCAAATAGCCGGATCGTTCGCAGGCGCAAAAAACAACGAAAGCGACAAGGAAGAATCCTTTTCGCAGACAAATCCGTTCGCACCGATCGCACAAATTGCCGATGAAGAGATCGTCTTTGCCTTAAACCGTTATTTTTCCTGACCTTTCTCCCTCTTTTTGGGCTTTTTGCCTGACTTTTCTTGCTCACGACGCAGCTTCCTGCCCGAAACGTTTTAATTGAAACGATATTCTTGCATTCCGGCAGTATGTATGGTACAATAAATGTGCTATTGAAAAAATTTGTACTTACGAGAGAAAATCATGAAACTGACGAAAAAATGGCAAAACATACTCCTGACGATTCTGCTTGCCGTATCTTTCATCTGGAATGCTTTTTCCGCGAACGTTATGGAGCAATTTGTTCACCTGAATTCGCTTCGCAACATCTTCGGTGCGCTGCTGCGCTGGCTAAGCATGACGGGATTTTTAATTTTGCCGGCCGCGCTGCTTTTGGAGGATTCGCGATGCGTAGTTTTGGCGCGTTTTGTCGTTTTTCCCGCCACTTTGCTCGGACTTCTGTTTACGCAGTTTTTCTTTGCCATACATTCACCTACCCTGCCGGAGGTCATTGCCTACGCTTTCTATAATAGCATTACGCTCATTGCCTGCACCTATCTCTTTTTTGCCGGCGCAGGGGCTGATCGCAAAATTGTTCGGCAAGCGCTCCTGCTCTTTTGCCTGCTCGTCCTTCCGGCAACTTTTCCGCTGAACATTTTCATGCAGAGACCTAGTCTGATGTCGCATAAACAGTTCGGATTTGTCCGCTTCGGCGGCTGGCATTTCTTGTTTATCCTTCTCGGCGTCTTTACTACGATAGCGCTGTACTATTTTTTGCGGAATAAACTTAAAAAGGAGCGGTATTTTTATCTTTTTCTCCTGTCGCTCGCGCTGTTTTTTCAGCTTGCCGTACGTTTTTCGTTTGTGCGGCTGCAAGATTATCAAGACGCCAAAGGAATCATCGGCGCGCTGCCGTTTTATGTGTGCAGTTTCGGCATTGCGCTGCTGCCGTTTGCGGTATTGTCCCGCAGCAATCTTTTTCAAGGAATGCTCTTTTTGGTCAACTGCCCCGGCGCGATCATCGCCTTTGTCTGGCCGAATACCGGCCCTGTCACGATTTTCCACTACAACGTAACCTATTTTGCGCTCTCGCATATTTTCCTGTTTGCCGTTACCGCCCATCTCGCGATCAGCTTAGACGGCGCGCCCAGCGGAAGACACCTGCTGCACCTCACTTACAGCATTGCAATCTATTACGTTGCGATGGTCTTTCTAAACGCTGCCGCAATCGCGCGCGGAAACGGTTACAACCCCAATTTTTCCTTTGTTTCCATCTCTCCTCTGCCCCTGCCGCTTCATTCCCTGTGGTTGGTTAAAATAGGACACGTAAAATTTTCTCCTGTCTATATCACGACTCTGTGCGTCGTACAGTTTGCGCTCTGCCTCGTAACCTTTGCAATGTACCGGATCCTGTCTCACCTCTGCGATCCGATGCGCAAAATGAAAAAAACAGCTTCTGCAAAAAATATTCCGCCGATGCAATAACTTTTTATCGCACCTTTCATGAGCGCTCGCGGCTTTTATAAAGACGGCCTCGCTTTCAAGAACGCCCGCGGCGTCTGCGTTTCCTTTTAAAAACTTTTACGCCTGCACTTTTTTCAAGGACTTTTGCGGCGGCGCTTCCTTTTAACGACTTTTACGGCGACGCTTTCTTTTAAAAACTTTTGCGGCGACGCTTCCTTTCAAGGACTTTTGCGGCGACACTTCGCGGAGAAAAGCCCTGCAAAACGCAGATTTTTTCCGCGCGAACTTCATCGGAGAATATTCGTTTTTTTACAAAAATAGTACGTCAAAATATAAAAAATGCGTGAAATTTTCTAAGGATATATTGACTTTTTTCTAAAAATGATTTATTCTTAATAAATAGAAAAATATTTTAAAAAGGAGGGGAAATACTATGTTTTGTCAAGATTGCGGCAATAAGCTTTCGCTGAAATACTGTGAAAACGAAGGTCTCGTGCCCTTTTGCAACGTTTGCGGAGAATTCAAATTCCCGCCTTTTAAAACAGCCGTCAGCATGGTGGTCCTCAACAAAGCGCAGGATCGTATTCTCATCGCTAAACATACTAACGGTGATTTTTTGCTGTATGCAGGCTATATAAAAAAGGGCGAGTCCGCCGAAAAGACGATCATCCGCGAAATAAAGGAAGAAACCGGACTCAACGTCATCAAATATAAATACATGAGTTCCCGTTACCATGAACCGAAAAATGTTTTGATGCTGAATTTCATCGTCGTCGTATCCGACGGAGAACTGCAAACCAATCAGCAAGAGATCTCCGAAACGAAATGGTGCGATTTTGAGGAAGCGCTCCAAACCGTTTCTCACGATTCCACTGCGGAATTCTTTTTGAAAAACGCGGTAGCGGAATTGAAAAAAAATAAAATTTAAAAAGCGGCGTACAGCCGCTTTTTTTATGCAGCTTTTTACATTTGCCCGGCGGAAATTCAAAAGCCTCGCCGAAACTTCGGCGAGGCTTTTGAACCGTTTTTTCGTTATCTTTTACGGAAATTTTCGCAACAGGTGCATTTATCCGCGCTGCAATCGCAAGTATTGCCGATAACGATTCTGTCCAACGTGCAGTTTTTGCCTTCGCAGTTGAACATGCAAGCGGAAACTTCGCAACCGATCGAATGATTGATTTTGTCCATTTCGGTCACCTCCTTCTCTTATTATGCGCATTGTGAAGCACATTATGAGGCAAAAGGTTGACAATTTTTACAAACCATTGTACAATAGTATGTAGTAGAAGACGAGGTAATACCGATGAAAGTAATCTTAAAACAGGACGTAAAAGGTACCGGCAAAAAGGGCGAAATTATAGAAGTCAGCGACGGATATGCAAAAAACTTTTTACTGAAAAAGGGACTTGCGGAGCAGGCGTCTTCCGTTGCCGTCAACAGCTTGAAACTGCAAAAAGAAGCAGAAGAACGCCGCCGCGCGGAAGAAGTGCGCGCGATCCGCGAACTCGCCGCCAAAATGGATAAATCCAAAGTAACGCTTTCGATCAAGTGCGGCGAAAACGGAAAAATGTTCGGCAGCATCACTTCCAAGGAAATCGCGGCGAAACTTTCGGAACAGGGATACGACATCGACAAGAAAAAAATCGCGCTCAAAGAGCCCATCCGCACCCTCGGCGATTTCTCCGTCGAGGTAAAGCTGATGGAAAGCGTAAGCGCCAAAATTTTTATCAGCGTAGTTCCGGAAGAATAAAAAAATACGACAGCCCGCTCCCCTTCGACATCTTTGCCGGGATACGGCTGCCTTTTTTTATAAAGCGGCGCGCCTGCAATTTTTTGCAGGCGCGCCGCTTTGCCTTTCTCCGTTTTTTATCGTCTTTCCGCTTCTTCCCCATAAAAGGCGGAAAGATTTTCTCTTCATCCGCGCGGCCGAAGCAATAAACGCGCCTTTTCCCGCTTTTGACAGTGCCTTTCCTGCGTTTTTTACCGCTTCAAACAAAATTTTTGCGCCTTTCTTGTCCCTGTTTTTCTGCGAACAAAGGTTTTTCTCCGACAGAGCCGCGCGCATTTTGCAAACCGCGTCTTTTCGGCGGTTTACGAAAAACTTTTTGCCTTTTTCGATTTTACCGTCCTGCTTTTTTCCGCTTTCAAAGACTTTTTCATTTTTTGTTTTTCGGCGACGCGAACGGCCGCTTTGTAAATTTCCGCGATCGGAATGATCGCCAGCGAACAGCCGAATACGACCGCCCACTGCGCCGCCGTCAAAGCGACGATCCCGAATGCCGCCCGCAACAGCGGCACCAAACAGAGAAGCACGTTGACGAAAACGCCGATGAAGATCGTCAAAAACAGCATCTTGTTTCCGAAAAATCCCCTGCTCAGCAGGGACGCACGTTCGGAACGGATATTGAACGAATGGAAAAGCTCCAAAAACGACAGAACAAAAAAAGTGATGGTTACCGCGGCCGCGTTTCCGTACACCCGATTGCTCCACACAAACACGCCCACGCAGATCGCCGTCTGCATGATGCCGTAAAACAGCACGGAACGCATCGATTCAAAGGAAAACAGCGCGGATGCGCGCGTGGGCGGGCGCCGCATGGAATCCTTTTCGGCAAGTTCCGCTCCCAGCGACAGGACGGGCAGACTGTCCGTGATCAGATTGATCCACAAAAGCTGCGTCGACGTGAGAAAATCAAGCCGATACAAAGCGAGCGTTACGATCAGAATGGATAAAACTTCCGCAAGGTTTGTAGCCAAAAAAAACTGAATGGTCTTGCGGATATTGGCAAAGATCCTCCTGCCTTCGCGCACCGCCGTTACAATCGTGGAAAAATTATCGTCTGCAATCACCATGTCCGCGGCGCTTTTCGTAACGTCCGTACCGGAGATGCCCATCGCTATCCCGATATCCGCCTTGCGGATGCCGGGCGCATCGTTTATCCCGTCGCCCGTCATCGCGACGACATTGCCGGCGCGCTGGTATTCCTCCACGATCATACTCTTATGCTTGGGACTCACTCGCGCAAACACGCGGCATTTCGGAATTTTCCCGTGCCTTTCCTCTTCGGTCAGAGCGGAAAGCTCCGCGCCCGTCATGACCTGCTCTTTGCTCGACGCAATCCCAAGGCGAGAGGCGATCGCATAGGCGGTATCGCAATGATCCCCCGTGATCATGACCGGTGTGATCCCCGCCTGTACGCACTCGGCCACAGCCTCTTTTACGCCCTGTTTGGGAGGATCGATCATGCCGCAGATCCCGCAAAAGATCAGATTTTCCTCCGAAATTTTCCCCTCGTACTCCCGATACGCAAACCCCAGAACGCGAAGTGCTTTTTCCGCCAGAGCCTGCACGGCCTGCGATATATTTTGCTTATCCTCTCTGCCGATCCTGCGGATTTGCCCGCCCGATACGATCCTGTCGCAGTGTTCGAGCAAGACGTCCGCGCCGCCCTTTACAAAGACGTACTTTCCTCCCTGCGTCACGGCGGCTACGCTCATCATTTTTCGATCCGAGGAAAAGGGCAGGCTCCCGATCTTCGTATAATCCAAACTGTACGAAAGCCGATCGGCATAATCGACCAGGGCGACCTCGGTCGGATCTCCCATCCGCCTCCCCTTGTTTCCCTTGACCGTATTGCAGATCACCATACATTGCAAGACCTTGTCTTCCGCCGTGCCTCCGCGCGGCCGCAAAGGTGCCTCCGCTTGCGCACCCTCCTTTGCGCCGGAAGAAAAATCGGTCAAAACACACTCCACCGTCATGCGATTTTCGGTCAACGTCCCCGTTTTGTCCGAACAGATACAACTGCAACTTCCGAGCGTTTCCACCGCGTGCAGTTTTCGTACGATCGCCTTTGCGCGGCTCATCTTCTGCACGCCCATCGCCATGATCACCGTAACGACCGCCGGCATCCCTTCCGGAATCGCCGCTACCGCGATCGCGACGGATGACATAAAGTTTCCGAGCACGGTGCCCTGTTTGAAAAACATCCCGAAAAGAAAAATGACGGCGGCGACGGAAATCACAAAAGCGGTGATCACTTTGCCCAAAACGGCGAGGATTTTTTCCAAAGGCGTGCGGACCGTTTCGGTATTTTCCAGCATCCCCGCTATTTTGCCGATCTCGGTCTCCCCCGCAGTATGTACGACGATCGCTTTCGCTTGTCCCTTCACGACGAACGTCGAAGAATACAGCATATTTTTCCGATCGGATATCCCCGCTTTTTCGGCGACAACGTCCGCCGTTTTCGAAACGCCGACCGACTCGCCAGTAAGCGCCGACTCGTCACATTTCAATTCTTCCGCCCGCAAAATCCTGCAATCGGCAGGGACGCGGTCCCCCTCTTCCAGCGCAATGACGTCGCCGGGCACGATGTCTGCGCTGTCGAGCAGCACATCCTTTCCTCCGCGAATGGCCTTGACGCGGCAAACGGACAGCGTCTTGAGCTTTTCGATCGCATTGTCCGCACGGTACTGCTGTATGAAACCTACAAACGTATTTAAAAAGATAATAAAGAGCAAGATCCCCGTATCCGCAAGTTCGTGCATATCCTTTGTCAGATAGGCGATCACGGCGGAAACGGCGGCGGCGCAAATGAGCAAAATCGTCATAAAATCCTTAAATTGCGCCAAAAATAAGCGGAACGCACCGCCTTTTTTGCCCGATTGCAATACGTTCGGGCCGTACCGCCGCAACCGAACGGCGGCTTCCTCGTCCGATAGCCCCAACGGCGAACTGTTCAATTTTTCCATTGTTTCCTCGGCGGAATGAGCGTGAAAAGAATCCATGGCAACCTCGCAGCTTAAAAGTACAAAATATTGTATTCCCGATCGGCGGACATTATTCCTCTTTGCCGGCGCGGCACGCTTTGGCATCGGCCGTCATTATAATTTTTTAAGCAAACAGATATTTTCTTGACAGGCACGGATCACATTTTGCGCACGATACCGTTTTGCGTACGATACCGTTTGCGTACGATACCGTTTTGCGCTTTTTTGAAAATTCCATTATGGCTTTTCCCGTGAGAATAATTGCAAAAATCAAAAAAAAGATTTCGTTTTTGATTGACAAAACGAAATCAAAAATGGTATAGTAATAAAGCAATCTTTCGGGGGTGTAGCTCAGTTGGTTAGAGCGCATGCTTGACATGCATGAGGTCATAGGTTCGAGCCCTACCATCCCCACCACTCGTTCGTAAAGCGAACCCGTAGAAAAGTCTGTTACATTGTAACGGACTTTTCCTTTTTTATTGCCGTAATAAAAGACCTTGTTTACAAAGGTGTCGATGAGTGCCTGCCTGTTTTCGGTTTTGATATAATCGAGGTGTTTGAACCGTTTGACATAGTAACGCAAATCTTCAAGCGTATAATCGAGAATTTCGGACTTTTCCGTTTCAAGTTGCAGTTCTATCTCTTTACGCTCCTTTTCAAGCTGTTCGAGTTTGTCAAGAATCGTATTCTTCGCTTTGCCGTCCATCAAAAGCAGCATAAGGTTTTCGCTCGCTTTCTTATTGCTCGCAAGCAGTTTTTCAAGGCGCGGCACGTTACCGTTTTTCAGTTCTCCCTGCAATATCTCGTATAAGGCTTGCGAAATCTGGTCGATCAGTTTATCGTCGAGCAATTTGAGCGTATCCTGCACTACGGTTTCTTCAATCAAATCTTTTTGAACGCTCTCTTGTTTGCACCCGTTCTTTCGCCCAATGCACCGATAATAGGCGTGTTTTTTGCCCGTATGGCTCGTTCCGCTCACGCCTGTCATAGCACAATTGCAAAGCCCGCAAAATAACTTCGTAGTCAGCAAAAACGGCTCTCTCGCCTTCTTGGACGAGGGAGCTTTTGTATTTCGCTCTAACCGCGCCTGTACAGTCTCATACAGTTCGTCGGATATGATTTGCGGAATACCGCCTTTTACTTCGTTGTCGTGAAAAATATAATAGCCTAAATAGCGGCGGTTGTGGAGCATTCGCTTTACGGTGCCGTGTCCGATCGTTTTACCGTTGTTGTAAACCTTGTTATCGAGCAAATATTTTTCAATTTCCACGATCGTTTTTCCGTCGGCGTACATTTCAAAGATTTTGCGGACGAATACCGCCTTGCTTTCGTCGATCTGATAATGCTTGTCTTGGTCTATATAATAGCCGAGCGGAACCGCACCGCCGAAGAACTGACATTTGCTTGCCGATACTTCTATACCGCGTTTTATCTTCTGCGAAAGTTCGACGGAGTAGTATTCCGCCATACTTTCGAGTACGCCTTCTACAAGAATTCCGCTTGCGTCTTCGGTTATGTTTTCCTTTGCAGACAACACGCGAACACCGTTCTTTTTAAGTTTGGCTTTATAAGTCGCGCTGTCGTAACGGTTGCGGGCAAAACGGTCTAACTGATAGACAAGGACATACTTGAATGTCTTTTTCTTGCCATCCTCAATCATACGCAAAAATTCGGGGCGCTTATCCGTCGTACCCGTCAAAGCCCTGTCTATGTACTCTCCGATTACGTTGTATTCGTTGCGTTTTGCAAATTCATAACATTCTTTCAGCTGTCCTTCTATGGACTGTTCCGTTTGAGAGTGCGAACTGAACCGCGCG
>CASDTU010000060.1 GCA_949283775.1 uncultured Bacillota bacterium | reverse complement strand
AGAATGCCGATGATCATTGCTGCTAAGTTTGAGCCGCGCTCTTGTGGATTTTTTTTCAACTCAATGGCGGAAACGATGATTAAAACTAACTGAGCAATGACGCCCTGCAAAAAACAGATAAGTCCGAAAACAGCGCAGATGCACAGGCCGATGATGGAGAATACAAAGGCAAAGAAGCCGTTGTTAGCGAGAATGTCTCCGCAGTTGGAGGCCAGCCAATAGACGGCATAAAAGGCGAGCGCCGTCAGAACGATCATGAGAATATGTCCGATCGCATACGCGACTCTTTTCGGACCGCCGTTAGAAATGACTTTGGAAATATGATGCAAAAAACGAAATAATTCTTTTATACCCATGACGATTCTCCGGATGATTCAGTATTCTTAACAAAAGTATACCATACGTATGACGGGCTGTCAATAATTATTTGTTTTTTACAAAAAATCTTAAAAAAGAGGGCAGAGACCTTTTCATAAAACAAAAACAGGGGGCAGACATTTCGGTTTTTGCGCGAAACAGGATGAAAGAAAAAAGCGCCTGCGCAATGCGGGCGCTTTTTTATATAAAAATTGCGGTTCAAAAAATCGTTCACAAATTTTTTTGCTATAAACAAAGCCGAACAAAAGCGGCAAGAGTTTGCGTGAGCGCCGCTTTGACTGCCGTTATTCTTTGAACATACGGTTCAATCTGCGCGTAATGGAGCGAATATTTTCGCGGACGGCGCTGCGCGCGCTTCCGCCGATGACTTTGCGCGCTTCTACGGACTTGTGCGGGCGTACGCGCTGCAGGATCTCTTCGTCGAACAGGGAAGAAAAGCTCTGATAAACGAACAGATCGAGCCTGTCCAGCGTCTTGTTGTTTTCGATGCAGTAGCGGACGATCTGGCCGGTGACGGCGTGCGCGTCGCGGAACGCCATTCCCTTCTGCACGAGATAGTCGGCAATGTCGGTAGCGGTGGAGAATCCGCCGTTTGCGGCAAGGCGCATTTTTCTCGTATCAAAGGAAATGTTCTGCAACAGTTCGGTAAAGATGCCGAGGCAGTTCAAAACGGTCTCTTCCGCTCCGAAAAGCGCCTCTTTATCTTCTTGCAGATCCTTGTTGTAGGTCATGGGGATGCCCTTGATGACGGTCAAAATGCCCATCAGATTGCCGTAGACGCGACCGGTTTTTCCGCGGATCAGTTCGGGAATGTCGGGGTTCTTTTTCTGCGGCATGATGGAAGAGCCGGTCGAATAGCTGTCGGAAATTTCAATAAAGCCGAATTCGTCGGAGGAATAGAGGATGAGATCTTCGCAGAATCTGGACAGGTGCGCCATCAGCGTGGAGCAGCAGAAGATGTATTCCGCAACGAAATCGCGGTCGGATACGGCGTCGAGCGAATTTTGGGAAATTTCGGAGAACGACAGCAAACTTGCAGTCATTCTGCGATCGATCGGGAAATCGGTGCCTGCCAATGCGCCGCTGCCGAGGGGCATCACATCGGTGCGCTTATAGCTGTCGGTAAAGCGTTCCAGATCCCGAAGGAACATTTCGCTGTAAGCGTTGACGTACTGTGCGACGGAAATAGGCTGTGCTCTGCGCATATGCGTATAGCCGGGCATGATATATTGTACATTGTTGTTGGCGATATCGAGGAGAGTGTTGATGAGCGCCTTGATGTGGCCGCAGATATTGACGATGCTGTCCTTTACGTATAGGCGCATGTCGGTAGCGACCTGATCGTTGCGCGAGCGTGCGGTATGCAGTTTTTTGCCGATCACGCCGATGCGTTTTGTGAGTTCGTTTTCCACAAACGTATGGATATCTTCCGAACCTTCGATCGGGAGGTTGCCCTTTTCGATATCGGCGAGCATATTGACGAGCGTATCGCTGATTTTATCCGCTTCTTCTTTCGGAATGATCTGCGTTTCTCCCAGCATTTTTGCGTGCGCGATGCTGGCGAGGATATCGTGCCAGTACAGTTTGTAGTCGAAAGAGAGCGACTGGTTGAAATCATCTGCGCTTTTTGCGCTCGGCTGCGTAAAACGTCCTTCCCACAATTTCATAATTTCATCTCCACAATTTATTTTAAGTTGATTTTAATTGACTTATTTGCCCGAAAACTTTAAAATAATAGAAAGCAAACGAATGTTTTTCGTTAATGGCGAAGAAAAACTTCCTATGAATCTATTTTAATATATTTAGAACAAAAAAACAAGTATTTTATAAAAAAGAGTTGCAAAATTGATTATTTTAGGAATTGATCCCGGTTTGGCGACGATGGGATACGGAATTTTGAATAAAGACGCGCGCGGGAACGTTACCGCCGTGGATTACGGCGTGGTGTTGACGCCGAAGGAGGAGCGGCTCCCCGTAAGGCTTGCGATTCTGGAAGAGGGTATTGTAAAAATACTCGACAAATATTCTCCGGACGAAGTTGCGGTTGAGGAACTGTTTTTTGCAAAAAACGTTACGACGGGCATTGCGGTCGCGCACGCGCGCGGCGTCGCGCTTTTGACCTGCGTCAAGCGCTGCGGCAGGCTGTTCGAATATACGCCCATGCAGATCAAGCAGGCACTGACGGGGTACGGAAAGGCGGAAAAAAAGCAGATCCAGCTGGTTACGGCGAATTTATTGCATTTAAAGGGCGTGCCGCGGCCGGACGATGCGGCGGATGCGCTCGCTGTCGCGCTGTGCCATTCGTTCACCTCGCGCCTTTCGGGGTTGTACAGTATTTAGCCGTTTGCTCCTGCCGGTTTTGCGGAAGTGGCCTGCGGGAAAAAACGCTTGCGTTTTTGTCTGAACGCAGCCGAAACAAAGAGGGCGTTTTTAACGGCAGTTTTGAAAAAGAAAGCAGAGGAATAAGGAAATGATCGGTTATATCAAAGGAAAAGTTTTGCATTCGGAAGCGGGCGTGGTTTTGCTCGAAAACAACGGCATCGGGTACGAAATCGTGTGTTCGGGGGCGCTGTTTGCCAAACTGATCACGGAAGGGCAAGGCGAAGCGTATACTTATTTGCAGGTGAGGGAAGACGGTGTATCGCTGTTCGGATTTGTGTCGATCGAAGAGAAGAATATGTTTTTGAAGCTCATTTCCGTTTCTGGCGTAGGGCCGAAAATGGGGATCGCGATATTGGCGGGCATGAACCTGGGAGAGCTCGCCGTTGCCATCGCGTCTTCGGACGTAAAACTTCTCAGCAGTGTAAAGGGGCTCGGGAAAAAGACGGCGGAGCGCATCATTTTGGAGCTTCGGGAAAAGGTTTCGGCGGAAGCCGTGCTGCCTGCGAAAGAGGGCGGAAAACCTGTTGCGGCGGTTTCGGAGAAACTTTCCGATCGGGAGGAGGACGCGATCGTCGGGCTGATGTCGCTGGGCTATACGCGCAGCGAGAGCGTGCGTGCGGTCAAAGGCGCGATCGAGAAGGGCGCCGATTCGATGGAAATGATCATCATGACCGCATTGAAAAATATGTAATCTTTGGTTTTAAAATGCGGCGGGATGTTCAGGAAATAAAACAGGTGAACTGAGTTACAGATTTGACGCAAGGCCGCAAGGTTTTTGCGGAGCGTTGAAAGAGAGAAACGGGATAACTTCCCTGTCAAGAGAAGAAACGGGAGAAGATCAGTTCGGCGGGAGAGGATCGTATGAGTTTTGAAGAAGATTTTGAAAACGGGTTTGACGAACGGCTCGTAATGAGTACGAAGGGCGAGTTCGATCTGGAAGAGAACGCCCTGCGGCCCAAGACGATGGCGGACTACGTCGGACAAAATAAAGTAAAGGAAAATCTTGCGGTCTTTATATCTTCGGCGAAGATGCGGCAGGAAGCGCTGGATCACGTTCTTTTGTACGGCCCTCCGGGGCTCGGGAAGACGACGCTGGCGCATATCATCGCGAACGAGCTCGGCGTACAGATCAAATTGACGAGCGGGCCTGCGATCGAGCGCGGCGGCGATCTTGCGGCAATTTTGACCAATTTGAACGACGGCGACGTTTTATTTATCGATGAGATCCATCGTCTGAACCATTCGGTGGAAGAAATTTTATATTCGGCGATGGAAGACTATGCTTTGGACATCATCGTAGGGAAGGGACCGTCCGCCAAAAACTTACGGTTTCCTTTAAAGAAGTTTACGCTCGTGGGCGCGACGACGAAAGCGGGGATGCTGGCGTCGCCGCTGCGCGATCGCTTCGGCGTGCTTTGCCGTTTGGAGATGTACACGCCCGAAGAGCTTGCAAGGATCGTAACACGTTCTGCGAAGACGCTGGGGATCGAAATTGCGCCGGATGCGGCGAATGAAATTGCGCGGCGTTCGCGCGGACCGCCGCGGATCGCAAACCGCCTGTTAAAGCGCGTCCGCGATTTTTCCGCCGTGAAAGGAAACGGCCTTGTTGATCTTGCAGATGCGCGCTTTGCGCTGAAAAAGATGGACATAGACGAACTCGGGCTGGACGATACGGACCGCGGCTTGCTCCGCGCGCTGATCGAAAAGTTCGGCGGCGGCCCTGCCGGATTGGAAACGCTGGCGGCGACGATCAACGAGGACGCAAACACGATCGAGGACGTGTACGAACCCTATCTGATGCAGATAGGATTTATTGCCCGCACGCCGCGCGGAAGGGTATGCCTCAAAGGCGCATACGAGCATATGGGCATAAAGATGAGCGAAAAACAAAAGATACAGACGTCTATGTTCGACGACGAGTAGAAAATATCTTTTAAAGATTTTTACAGCAAGAAAATAAAAAAGCAAATTCCGATATTGATTCAAAAAATATTGGGGGGCTTGTATAAAATTGGGGCTGGAACAAGGAAGAAGAGAGAATAAATATGTTATTGAAATCGGATTATTATTACGATTTACCGGAAGAATTGATTGCGCAAACACCGGCCGAGCCGCGTGATTCTTCCCGCCTTCTGGTATACGACAGGGCGACGGGGGAGACGCAGCATCGTATTTTTCGGGACATAAAAGGATATTTAAAAGAGGGCGACGTGTTGGTGATCAACAATACGAAGGTCTTGCCTGCGCGGATGTTTGCTTACACGAAAAATGGCGGGAAGGTGGAGGTACTCCTTTTGAAGCGCCGCGACCTTTGCGAATGGGAGGTTTTGGTCAAACCGGGCAAAAAAGCGAAAGTCGGAACGGAACTGTTCGTTTCCGAGGAGCTGTCTTTGACGGTCAAAGACAGGACGGAGACGGGCGAGCGCATTGTAGAATTTCATTTTGAAGGTGTGTTCGAGGACGTCCTTTCGCGCGTGGGAACGATGCCGCTGCCGCCGTATATTCATGAAAAGCTGGAAGATCAAAGCCGCTATCAGACGGTGTACTGCAAGACGGACGGATCCGCCGCCGCGCCGACGGCGGGGCTGCACTTTACGAAAGAGCTTTTGCAGGAATTGAAAGAAAAGGGCGTGCAAATCGCCGAAGTGCTGCTGCACGTGGGATTGGGCACGTTTCGCCCCGTAAAAGAGGAGGATTTGACGCATCACGTGATGCACTCCGAATATTACTGCGTATCGCAGGAAGCGGCGGACATCGTCAACGCCGCCAAAAAGGAAGGCAGGCGCGTGATCGCCGTGGGGACGACTTCGGTTCGGACGCTGGAAACGGTCGCGGATGAAAAGGGTTTTCTGCACGCTTGCAGCGGCGATACGTCGATCTTTCTTTATCCGCCCTATCGGTTTAAGTGTGTGGATGCGCTTATTACGAATTTTCATCTTCCCGAAAGCACGCTCATCATGCTCGTTTCGGCTATGATGGGGAGAGAAAATTGTCTGCGCGTCTACAAAGAGGCGGTGGAAAAGCGGTATCGCTTTTTCAGTTTTGGGGATGCGATGTTCATTCAATAGCTTCGGCGCCGAAGGCGGCTTTGCGAGGTGCAGTAAAGAAACACCTGAAAAAGCGCGGCGGCGCGGGGAAAAAGGGAAAAAAGAAAAGCAGTAAGGATTGTTGATTTTGACAGAAAAATTTTCGTTTGAGGTAATTAAAACGGACTCGGAAACGGGCGCGCGTGTGGGTATTTTTCATACGCCGCACGGCGATATCGAAACGCCGGTCTATATGTCGGTCGGCACGCAGGCGACGGTGAAGGGGATGCTTCCCCGCGATCTGAAAGAGGCGGGTTCGCAGATCATACTTGCCAACACCTATCATTTGTATATGCGTCCCGGCCACGAGCTTGTAAAGCGTGCGGGCGGATTGCATACATTTATGAATTGGGATCGTCCGATCCTGACGGACAGCGGCGGATTTCAAGTCTTTTCGCTTGCAAAATTGAATAATATCAAAGACGAAGGCGTGTGGTTCAATTCGCATATCGACGGGAGCAAGCATTTTTTCACGCCCGAAAAGGTCATGGAAATCGAAAACGCGCTGGGTGCGGACATAATCATGCAGTTTGACGAGTGCAGCGAATACGGCGTCGACAAAAAGTATGCGGCGAAGGCGTTGGAGCGTACGATCCGTTGGTTGGAGCGGTGCGATAAGGCGCATGCAAACGAAAGCCAGGCGCTGTTTCCCATCGTACAGGGGAATTTTTTCAAAGATTTGCGCGTGGAGAGCGTAGAGGCGGCGAAGCCGTACGCGAAATACGGGATCGGGATCGGAGGCCTTTCCGTAGGCGAGCCGAAACCGCTGATGTACGAGATGCTGGAAGCGATCCAGCCCGTTTTGCCGACGCACGTTCCGCGGTATCTGATGGGGGTGGGCAGTCCGGACTGCCTGATCGAGGGCGTCCTGCGCGGGATCGATATGTTTGACTGCGTTTTGGCAACGCGCGTCGCGCGCAACGGCACGGCGCTTACGTCTAAGGGAAAGGTCGTCGTCCGCAACGCGGTCTATAAAGACGACTTTACGCCGCTGGACGAAGAATGCGACTGCTACTGTTGCAAAAATTACACCAAAGCGTATCTGCGGCATTTGGTGAATGCGGGCGAAATGCTCTCTTCGATGCTGCTGTCCATGCACAATATCACGTTTTTGAATAAATTGATGCGCGGGCTTCGGCAGGCCATTTTGGAAGGCGGACTGAAAGAGTATTGCGAAGAATTTTATCGTAAATACGATGCAGCGAATTAAGTCGAAAAATTTATAAATGTGTCGAAACGGCGAAAAAAGTGCGGCGGAAGAATTTTTTATTTGGAAACCGAGAAAAAACAGTTGCCAAAATTGCGTAAAACAGGTATTATATAGGAAATCGGCAAGATTGTAAAAAGGAGAAAAATTCATATGTATTTGAATCTTTTGGCAGAAAGCACAAATTCATGGAAGTCGTATATTCCGATTATTGTGATCGTCGTATTATTGATCGCATTTTTCGTATGGTCGTTCATTTCGCAGAAGAAAAAGCAAAAAGCGTTTACGGTAACGGTCAACGCGGTACGTCCCGGCAGCAAAGTGAAGACGATCGGCGGGATCGTAGGAGAAGTTGTGGAAGTAAACGACGAAGAGAACACGTTTGTTTTGAAGACGGGCGACAGCGAAGGCAATTACAGCTATATGAAGTTTGACAAACAGGCGATCTATCAGACGGACGCAAAACCCGAACCGGCTGCCGCACAGGTCGCGGAAAAGAAAGAAGAGGCAAAAGCGGAAGAAGCTGCGGAAGAAAAGGCGGAAGAGAAGGACGAAAAGGAAGACAAATAATTTTCGGAAGGCGGCTGAATCGGCGGGAAAACAGGAATAAAAGCAAATACCTGCGCATAGAGATAGAACAAAAGCTCATGCGGAGGTATTTTTATATGCGAAGCGAAAACAGCCGCGCGGCGGCGGAAATAGGAAAGAGCATAGGCGTTTCGACGGTCGCGACGTTGGCGGCTGTGCTTGTTTTCGCACTTTTTATTAAACTCTTTTCCATCGGATCTGCGGTGATCATGCCGATCAATCAGATCATCAAGATGCTCGCGATCCTTTTGGGGTGTATTCTCTGTTTAAAACCGGGGAAAAACCTGATCAAGGGGCTGTTGAGCGGCGCGGGCGTCGTACTCTTGACCTATCTGTTGTTTGCGGCGATTGCCGGCGAGATTTCTTTCGGCTGGGGAAACGTGTTGGATTTTGTGTTTGGCTGTATCACGGGTGCGATCGGCGGAGTGCTGTGCGCGATCCTGAAAAACGGAAAATAATCGGCGTGTTTTGTTTTGAAGATAAAAAAATGCTTGCAATTTTTGCCGCCGTATATTATAATAAATAAAAAGCGACAAAAGGAGATTGAGCAATGAATAAAATTAAAACGGTCGCACGTCCTGCCGACAGAAAGGTTACGGGATGCGGAGAATGCAGAAGCACTTGTCAGTCCGCTTGCAAAACGAGCTGCACGGTCGGAAATCAGTCCTGCGAAAGACTTCCCAGAGAAAACAATCCCGAAAAGAATAACTGAAAAAGCATTTTTAAGGGGCAGTTTTACTGCTCCTTAAATTCTGTTAAAAAGCATTTTATAGAGAAAGCAGAGCGATACAGACGGGGAAAGGAGACTGCAAACGGGCAGGTATCTCCTTTTTCGGCATTTTCGGAAGTATTGCATATCGAAATATTTGCAAAAAATCATATTCGGCTTATTTTTGCGGCAAGGCTTTTGCAGAGCCTTGTCCGTTTTTGCGGTATGATTCCGCGTTTCGGGTCGGTTTGTTAAAATTTTTTGCACCGATCGGAAAAGCGGAAGATACGGGCAAAGATTTTGATAAAACCGAAGCGGAGGATAGGGGCAATCAACGCCGAAACGGAAGATACGGGCAAAGATTTTGGATACGGCCGCGTGCGGGAAACGGCAAAGCGGGATCGTGCGCAGCTTCTGATAAAAAGGCGAAGCGGAGAAAAGACTTTAAACGGAAACGAGAAGACAAGGAATTATGGTACACGTTTTTCAATACAAAGAGAGATATTATATATTTGACACGGGCAGTTCGTCGCTGCACGAGTGCGACGAAAAGGCGGCACTTCTGCTGCGGAAGAAACTGGGTGAAGACGTAGATATATCGTCGGTCAGCGAAGCGGAGCGCAGGGAGTACGAGGAAGATTTCGCGCAGCTGGAAAAGGACGGACTTCTGTTCAAAGAAGAGACGAAGGTATATCCCGCAAAGTCCGATGAAGTCAAGGCGCTTTGCCTGCATATCTGCCACGACTGCAATCTTCGCTGCAAGTATTGTTTTGCGGACGAGGGCGCCTATCATTCGGCGCGGGAATTCATGAGCCTGGAAACGGCGAAAAGGGCGATCGATTTTTTGATCGAAAATTCGGGAAACCGCAAAATTTTGGAAACGGACTTTTTCGGCGGCGAACCTTTGATGAATTTTGACGTCGTAAAGCAGACGGTATACTATGCAAAGGAAAGGGCGGCGGCAAAGGGAAAGAAGTTTTTGTTTACGCTCACGACCAACGGGCTTTTGCTCAAAGACGATATCGCGCAGTTTTTGAACGAGGAGATGGAAAACGTCGTTTTAAGTTTGGACGGAAGAAAAGAAGTCCACGATGCGGTCCGCAAGACGGCGAACGGTAAGGGAAGTTTTGATCTCGTCATCGACAATATCAAAAATTTTGTCAAGATCAGAGGGGACAAGCACTATTACGTCCGCGGCACGTTCACGAAAAAAAATACGGACTTTGCAAAGGACGTGCTGTTTATTGCGGACAACGGATTTGACAGCATTTCGATGGAGCCGGTCGTAACGGACATTGAAGATCTTGCGATCACGAAGGAAGAGCTTCCCGCGATCTTCAAAGAGTACGACGCGCTCTGCGACGAATATTTAAAGAGGTATGCGGAAGGGAAAGGCTTTCATTTCTTTCATTTCAATGTAGATCTGGAAGGGGGGCCGTGCCTTGCCAAGCGCGTGAGCGCGTGCGGAGCCGGGAACGAATATTTTTCGGTCGTGCCGAACGGCGATATTTATCCCTGCCATCAGTTTGCGGGGGATCCCGCTTTTAAGATGGGGAGCGTATACGAGGGCAAGCTGGACGAAAAGATCCGCAAGCAGTTTAAAGAGTCCTGCCTGTTTACGCGGAAAAAGTGCGACGGCTGCTTTGCGAAATTTATTTGCAGCGGCGGATGCAGCGCGAACAATTATCACTTTAACGGCGACATCAACGATCCGTATGAGATCACCTGCGCGATGATGCGCAAGCGCACGGAAAACGCGATGCATATTCTGGCGGAAAAGAAGCGCCTTTCGCAAAACGAAGAGCGATGAAAAGCCGATCTTTTCAAAAACGGGCGAAGAAGGGGAAAACAGAAATTATGATAATCGGGTAAAAATCCGAAAAAAAGAATCGTTTACACTTGACTAAACGTTTGAATTTTATTATAATTATTGAGTATATTTCCGTTTTTTGATAAAAGCGGAAGATTGCGTATATTGTACGGAGCAGGCGCCAAAAAGGCGCGTGCGGGAAATTTTAATTTAAGTTGCAGGAGGAAGCAATGGGCAAGAAGAAGTCGGTGGCATTGATCGTCGTCATAACGATTGTGCTTGTCGCTCTGATTTTTATCAGTGTGGCGACGTTTGCGATACCGTCCACCGTAAAGATTTTTAATTCGCTTCTCAGCACCGTGGATCTGGGTACCGATCTCGGGGGCGGTTATTATACCGTGTATTATCCGGACGGGGTGATTTCGCAGGACGAATACGAAATGATCCGCGTTCAGTACGAAGAGGCGAAAAATGAGGGCGAAGACCTGAATGCATATGACAATCCGGAAGATTACACGAAATACAAAGGGGTTTATCTTTCCGACGAGATCACCGATGAAGACGGCAAAGTGACCGAAAGTTTTCAGGCGGAATTTGACAGCGCGTTTCAGGCGCTGCAAAAACGCTTTGAACAGAAGGGTTTTGTAGATTATTCGGTAAAATTGCAGGATGATTATACCGTCCTTGTTCAGATCCCTTATACGAACGAATCGGCGAGCGATCTGTTCGATCAATTTGCTTACTCCGGCAGCCTGATTTTCAGCGATACGGCGGAAGGGACTGCGTCCAAAAACGTTTTGCTGGAAGGGGATTCCCGGTATGTGAAAAAGGCAAGTGCCGCAGGCAACGCGGAGAGCGGATATGCGGTTGCGGTGCATTTTACCAAAGAGGGTCAGAGCAAATTTGCCGAAATCACGGGCGAACTTGTGGAAAATGCCAGCAGTTCCTCTACGGACGGCAGTGCGGCAACGGCGCAGCTGTATCTGTATGTCGGCAGCGAACTTTTGATGTCGGTTCAGGTTGACAGCGCATGGGACAGCGACGTCGTCTATATCAGCGGAAGTTTTGAAACGCGCGAATCGGCGGAAACCATCGCCTGCGTCATCAACTCCACGCTGGACGAAAACAATGTCTTCGATCTGAAATTGGACGCTTCGCAGATCTATCGGCTGTCTCCTACGATGGGGGAAAACGCCGCGACCATCCTTGCGATTGCGATCGGCGTGTTGATTCTCGCGATGATCGTCTATTCTCTCGTGCGATATAAAGGGATGGGGCTTGCGCACGTTTACGGTTTTTTGACCTATGCGTTGATCTTTATCCTCTGTATTTCCCTGATCGGCGGCGTCTATATCAATATGGAAGGCTTGATGGCGATCGTATTGTCCGCCGCGATCATGGTATCCTTGAACTGGTATGCGTTTAAAAATATCCGCGAAGAGTTTGCGACCGGCAAAACGCTGACGGCCGCGATCAAAGCGGGATATAAAAGGAGTTTGGCTCTTACGATCGATCTTCACCTCGTATTGCTGCTCGCGTCGGTCGTGCTCATGCTGATTTCGACCGGAACGGTGCATTTTATGGCGTTTGTGTTCTTGATGGGAACGGTGATCTCCGCGGCTTGCACGCTTGCGGTCACGAGATTCTATTTCTACATGTTCCTTGCGCAGCCCAAGAATAAAATAGCGTTCTGCAATTTCAAGAGGGAGGAAACGGAAGATGAGTAAAACTGTTTCCAAAAAGAGTCTGCTCCTATATTTGGCAATAAGCCTTGTTGTGATTCTTGTCGGAGCGATATTGTTCGGGGTGTTCGGTTTCAATGCCGATTCCACGGTCAAAGATTATACGGTCATTGAAGTATCCGACTCCGGGTATATGTCCTTGCAGGACAAGTTCCGCACGGATCTGGACGATCTTTGCAAAGCGGAGATCGAAAAGAGCGGATTGAAGATCAAAGAAGACAGCTATATCGAATCGACTTCGGTCGGCGGCATTCTTTCCTATACGGTAACGGGAGAGGGCGCGGAAGCGTTTGTTTCCGAATTGCAGACGGCGATCGGCAATTCGCAGATTGAGGGCGTCAATGACGCATCGGTCATCGTTACGTATCATGAAGTGGAAAATGCGCCGCATTACGAATATATTTGGCGTACGGCGATCGGCGCCGCCGTCGTTTTGGTAATCCTGTTCGTCTATGTTGCCATTCGATTCAACGTCGGAATGGGCGTAACTTCTTTTGTTGCGGCGTTGCACGACGTTATCGTGACGCTCGCAATCGTCGCGCTTCTTCGGATTCCGGCAGGGGTCGGCCTGATCGGCGTTGCGGCCATCACGCTCCTGTTGTCGGCTTTCTTAAATCTTATGGTGTTCGGCAAAATGCGCAAAGATTTCCGTTTGGAAGAGCGCAAGGGAATGCCCGCCCGCGATGCGGTGGCGCTTTCTGTAAAGGAAAGCACAAAGACAATCCTCACGGCGATCGTGCTTTTGGCGGCGTTTGTCGTCGTGTTCGGCGTGATCGGCGTGATCATCGGATTTGACATGGCTTCCTTTATGCTCGGTATGCTGATGGCTCTCGTCGTAACGACGTATTCGTCTTTGTTCCTCTCGCCTGCAATCTATGCGGCAATCAAAGAAAGATCGGATGCAAACCGCGCAGAGAAAGCAAAATATAATTATGATTCCGAAAAGAAAAGGCAGAAAGAAGCAAAAACAGCGGAACGTACTGCCAAAGAAGTAAAAACGACAGACGAAGCTTAAACAGGAATTTTTGATTCAAAGGCGGGGGAAATATTGCTCCCGCCTTTTCTGTTAAAATACAAAGGCAATGACTGATGCCGTACTATTTGTATTGCGAAGAGATGGCAGGAAGAATTGGCGATTTTTATTGAAAGTGCAGATATTGGTAAAAAAATTGTACATAAAAAAGGAGGGGTGAGCGTGAAAAAGATCATAGCGGAATATCGATACAATGCGGCGCAAGAAGAGATGATCCGAGCGCTTGCCGCTTCCTGCAAGATACGGGAACTGACGGCTAAAATTCTCTGCGCGCGGGGGATAGACACGGAGGAAAAAATTGTCCGTTTTTTAAATCCTTCGAAGGACAACTTTTTATCCCCGTTTCTGATGCGGGGGATGCGCGAATTGGTGGATAAGCTCAATTCCGTCAAAGCGAGCGGCGGAATTGTGGCGGTATTCGGGGACTACGATGCGGACGGGATCGGCGCGGCGGCCATTTTATCCGGTGCCTTGCAGCAATACGGGATCCGGACGGTTGTGCATATTCCCGAGCGGAGCGAAGGGTACGGGATGTCCGTGGCGGCGCTGGAAAAGCTGATTTCGGAGCGGTCTCCGCAGCTCATCGTTACGGTCGATTGCGGAATTTCCAATCGGGAAGAAGTAGAATATATTCGCTCTCGCGGAGTGGACGTCGTCGTTACCGATCATCACGAATTGCCGAAAGAACTTCCCGATTGCGTCATTGTCAATCCGAAACTGAACGACGCGTACCCTTACGACAATTTATGCGGCGCGGGGGTCGCTTTTAAAGTTGCCTGTGCGCTGTTGGGAAAAGAAGCGTATTCTTATTTGGATATTGCGGCGGTGTCGACCGTGGCGGACAGCGTGCCGCTGGTCGGGGAAAACCGCGATATCGTCTATGAAGGGTTAAAGATCATCAATACGCGCCCGAGGGAGGCGATCCGCAATCTTTTGGCAGGAAAACAGGAGAACGTTACGGCGCAGTCGCTCGCATTTACGATAGCGCCCCGCATCAATGCGGCGGGGCGGATGGGGGATGCCGCCTGTGCGCTGCGCCTGCTGTCTTCGCAGGACGTGGCAGAGGTGTACGATCTGTCCTGCCGGCTGAACGAATATAATTTAGAGCGCCAGCAGCTCTGCGACGAAGTGTACCGCAGCGCAAAGGAAAAGATCGCCAAAGGAGGCGCTTTCGATAATTGCATATTGCTCTATGACGAGAGCTGGAATACGGGGCTTGTCGGGATCGTTGCGGCAAAAATAGCCGAAGAGTTCAACCGCCCCGCGATCCTGTTCGTCAAAAACGGCGATACGTTAAAGGGCTCCGCGCGGACGATCGAGAGCATCAATATTTACGAAGCGTTAAAGGCATGCTCGGAATATATTGAAGAATTCGGCGGCCATGCGCAGGCGGCGGGCGTGAACGTGACGGAAGAAAATTTTCCGTTTTTAAAGCGCGCGATGAACGATTATCTTCAAAAGACGTATACGCGGGAGGATTTTTTGCCCTCGGTATATGTCTGCGAGGAAAACTTTTCGTTTGACGCCGGACTGGTCAGGGAGTTGGAACGGCTGGAACCGTGCGGTGTCGGGAACAAAAAACCGCTCTTTTCCTTGAAAATACAGTCCGTAAATGCGCGGCGGATCAAGCAAGGTTCTCCGCATATCGCGTTGAAGGCGGCGGGTATGGAATATTTATGGTTTGGCGGGGAGCGCGCATTGCCGCTTCTTGCCTGCGACAACGAAAAGAAAATCATTTTCGAATGCGGCCTGTCGCAGTTTCGCGGTCAGGAAAATATACGCGGGATCGTGCGAGACATGGTCTGTTCCCCGAAGATCGGAGAAAAGACGAAGCTGTATATTTTCCGCAACAATCTTTTGCGGCTGAAAGAAGAAGCTCCGGCCGGTTTGCAGATTGCGTACGAGACGGAAGAGGAGATCGTAGACCGGATCAAAACCGCCCGCGGTTCCTGTTTTTACGGGCTACTGCTTCTTTGCAGCGAGGAAGTACCCGAAAAGGTGAAAGATGCCGCGGCGGGACTGGAAGTGGAACTGTTTCGTCTGGGGGCGCAAAACGTCGGGAACGTGGTCCTTGTTTCGCCTGCCGCCGACGCGGAAATTTCCATGTATCGGGAGATTGTTTATTTGGATGCACCTGCGGATTTTCATCTGAAATCGCTCGGCGGCAAAAAAGTTGTTGTCAATCGGGAAAAATGCGGGTATAATACTATTGCGGGGCTGGACACGTCCCGTGAAATCATGGGAGAAATTTACCGCCGTCTGCGCAGGGGCTGCGTCTGTTCGGACAGCGTCGATGCGGCGCTGACGGCGGATCTTCCGTTTCCGAAAGAGCAGGTCGTGTTTGCGGCGGAAGTCTTTTCGGAGCTTGGCTTGCTGACGTTTGAGAGCGGAAAGGTGATCGTTGCAAAGGGAAAAAAATCGGATCTGAATCACTCGGAGATTTATCGCGCGGTCTGCGCGTTGAAGGAAAAAGTATGAATACCGTATTGCAAATGATTTACGACAATTACGAAGGTTCGGATCGGGAGCTGCTGCTTCGGGCCTATCATTATGCGGAAGAGGCGCACAGCGGACAAAAGCGTGCGTCGGGCGAAGCATACTTTATTCACCCGTGCGCGGTCGCGCAGATCCTGATAGAGCTCGGGCTGGACAGCGCGACGGTTGCGGCGGCCTTTTTGCACGACGTCATCGAGGATACGCCGGTCACCGAACAGGATATACGGGACAATTTCGGCGAGGAGATCCTTGCGCTCGTTTCCGGCGTTACCAAACTGGACAAGATCGTCTTCAAATCAAGGGAAGAGGAAGAAGCGGAAAACTTCCGTAAAATTTTCGTCGCGATGGCGAAGGACATCCGCGTCATCATCATCAAACTTGCGGACCGCCTGCACAATATGCGGTCTTTGAACTTTTTATCCAAAGAGCGGCAGGTCAAGATGGCGCAGGAAACGCTGGATATTTATACGCCGCTCGCGGGGCGGCTGGGTATTTCGCAGATCAAGTGCGAGCTGGAAGATCTGTGCCTGAAATACCTCGAACCGGAAGCCTATGAATTTTTGGTGGAGAACATTCATCAGAAATTGTATGAGCGGCACAATTTTGTGGATTTCGTCGTCAAGGAGATCAAAAACATTCTCGAGGAGAGCAAGATCGAAGGGGAGGTTTTCGGACGGCCGAAGCATTTTTATTCCATCTACAAAAAGATGAAGACGCAGAACAAGACGCTGGATCAGATCTACGACCTGACGGCGGTGCGCGTCATCGTCGGCACCGTGGATGAGTGCTATGAAGTTTTCGGAAAGATCCACAAGCGCTGGAAACCGATCCCGGGCAGGATCAAGGACTATATTGCGACGCCGAAGGCGAATATGTATCAGTCCCTGCATACGACGGTCGTAACCAATTTCGGGCAGCCGTTTGAAATTCAGATCCGCACGTTTGAAATGCACCGCACGGCGGAATTCGGTATCGCGGCGCATTGGAAATACAAGGAAAAGAAAGCGGAAGACAGCTCGTTCACCGAACGTCTGTCCTGGATACGGGAAGTTTTGGATTGGGAAGGCGGGCTCAAAGATTCCAAAGACTTTATGGAGTCGCTCAAGACCGAGCTGTACTCGAACGAGCTTTTGGTATTTACCCCGAAGGGGAAAGTCATCTCCTTGCCGAAGGACGCCACGCCTATCGATTTTGCGTATGCCATTCACAGCGAGATCGGCAATCATTGTACGGGTGCGCGCGTCAATTCCAAGATCGTTCCGCTGAACGCGACGTTGCAGACGGGCGACGTGGTCGAAATCATAACGAGCGCGAATTCCAAAGGCCCTTCGTGGGATTGGCTGAAAATCGTCAAATCTTCGAGCGCGCGCGCAAAGATCAAGCAGTTTTTCAAGCGCGAGATGAAGGAAGAGAACGTCAAGATCGGCAAGAGCATGCTCGAGGCGGAGGCGAAGCACCGCGGCTACAACTTGTCGGACATTTTGACGGACGAGAGCTTTTCGAAGATATCGGAAAAATTTTCCTTCTTTTCGCAGGATGAAATGTTTGCGTCCGTCGGCTACGGCGCAATCACGGTCAATCAGATCTTGTTTAAACTCATTGACTTTTATAAAAAGGAAGTTCCGAAACAGCCGATCCTGCGCGGAAACAAAGAGAAAAACGATTCCAACGGCGTCGTTGTAAAGGGAATGAGCGGGCTTTTGACGCATTTTGCGGGTTGCTGCAATCCGGTTCCGGGGGACGATATCGTAGGATTTATTTCGCGCGGCAGAGGGGTTGTTATCCACCGTGCGGACTGCCCGAACATTAAGGATTTACAGCAGGAAGAGGGACGCATTCTGCCTGCGGAATGGACGGATACGCGCGGCGGACGGTTTGTTGCCGGCATCATCATCAAGGCGAAGGATCAGGGCGTTGCCTTGTCCGTTCTGACGAGCGTCGTGAGCGATATGCGTCTGATGATCACGGGCGTCAATTCCCGTTTTGATAAAAACAAAGACGCCGTCATCGAGGCGAATATCCGCCTGAACGGCAAGGAAGACATTGATTTATTGATCCGTAAAATTCAATCGGACGAGCGCATCGACGAGGTCTACCGCACGGCCACCAATAAATAAACCGCACAAACAAGGCGGTTACAACGCCGTGCAGAAAGTGTAATAGCGCTGCGCGGAAAAAGCAACATCGCTGCGCGAAAAAACAACAGCGCTGCATGGGAAAAACAACAGAGCTGCGCGGAAAAACGATCAAAAAACTGTACGCAGGAAAACCTTCGGATCGTTTTGCATCGCAAAACGATCCGAAAATTTGCATGAAGCACAGCCAGGCGTTGTGCGGCAAAGCGTACAAAGAGCAGAGACGGCGGAGTAAAGGGAAATGAAAATTTATACGATACCGGCAGGCGTACTCGGAGCAAACAGTTATCTTCTCACGCAGGACGATCAGGCGGCGGTTTTGATCGATTGCGGAGGAGAGGAACCCCTGCGCTATGCGGCGGAGAAGGGACTGAAAATTGAATATGTCCTGTTGACGCACGGTCATTTTGACCATATCGGCGGCTGTGCCGCCGCGCAGGAAGGAGGCGCCAAGATCGGCGTATCGGAGCAAGACCAGAAGATGCTCAAAAGCGCGGCAAATCTTGCGGCGATGGCAGGTGTTTCCGTTGCGCCGTTTACGGCGGATTTTACCTTTCGCGGCGGCGAAGTGTTGCGGCTTTGCGGAATGGAATTCAGCGTCCTGTCCACGCCCGGGCATACGCCCGGCGGCGTATGTTTTTTGGCGCAGAACGCAATTTTTACGGGAGATACGCTGTTTTGCGGGAGTATCGGAAGGACTGACTTTCCTGGCGGCAGCATGACGCAGCTGAGAAGCAGTTTGCAAAAGATCGCTTCGCTGAAAGAAGATCTTGTCGTCTATCCCGGGCATGACCGGCAGACGACGCTGTCCCACGAGCGAAAATACAATCCCTATCTGGCATAAACGATTGCCCCAAAAGACCGAAAGGATAAAATCGCCGGTTTTTGAAGGGCTGAAAACGTTTCGTGGTTTTTGCAGGCTGTTTTTGCAAAAATGAAATTGCGGCGCGCGAAAAATTTAAGCGCCGCACTGAATAGAAAGAGCTGAAAAGAGAGTAAAGGATGCTGAAAACAAATACAGAATTTCTGCAAGCGGAGCTGATGGACGTCGTTCGGCTGTTTGGTGAAAGGGTACCCGATCTGGCGCACAGTTTTTTGTATGCGGATTCCAATTTTATCAATACCGTTTTGGCGGGCGGCAGGGAGTACGTGTATCGGGAAAGCCATGTTTGCAAGAACGAGCTGGAGTTCAAGCGATACGCAAAGCGTTTTTCCAAGCTGGCGGTGTATGAGACTTTAAAAGCGCTGACGGGCGTCGAGATGCCGTGGGGCGCGTTGACGGGGATCCGTCCGACGAAATTGGCGTATTCGGAGGAGGAAGAAGGGAGAGATTTCCGCCCCTTGTTTGAAAAGTTCGGAGTCAGCGATGAAAATATCGCGCTGGTCGGGAAGGTGCTTTCCGAGCAGCGGGGGATCTATGAAAAGAAGGAAGGCAACGCGGATCTGTACATAGGGATCCCGTTTTGCCCGTCCAAGTGCAATTATTGTTCGTTTATTACGGCGGATATCCGCCGTACGGGGCAGTATATCGAAGCGTATCTGACGGCGCTGGAAAAGGAAATACGGGCGTGCGAAGGTCTGTATAAAAACTTGCGCAGCATCTATATCGGCGGAGGAACGCCGCCGGTTTTGGAAGAAAAGCACCTGCAAAGGGTGTTGGAAGCAGCCGAACCTTTTTTGCGCGAGGGAATGGAATTTACGGTGGAAGCGGGGCGCCCGGACGTTTTTACGCGGGAAAAATTGGCGCTGCTGCAAGATTACGGGGTAACGCGGATCTGCGTAAATCCGCAGACGTTCGATGATGCAACGCTTGCCCGTATCGGGAGAAATCATGCGGCGGAAGATATTTACCGCGCCTATGCGCTTGCGAGGGAGTTTGGGTTCGACATCAATTTCGATCTGATCGCAGGGCTGACGGGCGAGAGCTATGAATCGTTCTGCGAGAGCGTGGAAAAGGCGGTCCAATTGTCGCCTGAAAACATCACGGTGCATACGCTCTGTTTAAAGAAGGGCGCAAAGCTCAAAGAAGAGGAGTCGTATCTGTCCGTCGCGCGCATACAGGACATGATCCGCTTTTCGCGCGAAAGGCTCGCGCAGGCGGGGTACAGTCCCTATTATATGTATCGGCAAAAATACATGGCGGGAAACTGCGAGAACACGGGCTGGACAAAGCCGAAAAAGGCGTGCGTCTACAATGTGGACGTCATGGAAGAGATCACGGACAACTTGGCGTGCGGCGCCAACGCGGTGGGGAAAAAGCTGTTTTTAAAAGAGGGGCGGATCGAGCGGATCGGATCTCCGAAGGATATCCCGACGTATATTCAGAAAATCGATGCGCTGATCGAGCAAAAGCGCGAATTGTTCAGACAATAAAGCCCTTTTGCAAAAAAAACTTTTCGGTGTCGGGGAAAGAAAACGGGTGGAGCGCCGCCGTGCGATTTTTTAAAGTATTTTTGAAAAAGTTTTCGATAAATTGCAGGAAGCACGGTCAAACAGTTTACATTCCGATAAAGTTGTGGTAAAATTAAACTATGCGTAATCAAGGTCGTGCGGTTCTCCTCGCCGAACTTTGTTTGCGTGAATTCAGTATGGTTCCAAGGAGTAAAACAATGGAAAAGGAAAAGAAAACAGAGATCATCAACGAGTACAAGAGACACGACGGGGATACGGGGTCTTCCGAAGTGCAGATCGCGCTTTTGACTGAGCGCATCAATCATTTGAACGAGCATTTGCAGGCGCATCCGCATGACAATCACAGCAGACGCGGTCTTTTGAAAATGGTTGGTCAGCGCCGCGGTTTGCTTGATTATATCAAGTCAAAAGATATCGAAAAATACAGAGATATCGTGGCGCGCCTCGATTTGAGAAAATAAGTATATGGAAGGGCGGAACAGGGGTTCGGCCCTTTTATAAATTGCGGAAGGCAAGGGTGTTTTCCGTCAGAACAAAGAGTTAAGGAGTGTAGAATGACAAAGAATTACAGAGAATTTGTGACAGAGATCGGCGGCAGGAAGGTCATCGTTGAAACGGGGAAATATGCGGAACAGGCAAACGGTTCCTGTGTAGTGCGCTGCGGCGATACCGTCGTAATGGTGAACGTTACGATGTCCGATTCGCCCAGAGAGGGGATGGACTTTTTCCCGCTGCAAGTGGATTATGAAGAGAAGATGTACGCAGTCGGAAAAATTCCGGGCGGCTTTAAAAAACGCGAGGGCAGAGCCAGCGATAAGGCAATCTTGACGTCCAGGCTGATCGACCGCCCGATCCGTCCGCTGTTCCCGAAGGGATTGTATAACGACGTTGTCGTCATTGCAACGGCGCTTTCCGTCGATACGAATATTCCTCCCGAACCGTTTGCGATGCTGGGCAGCTCCATAGCGCTGAGCATTTCGGATATTCCCTGGGCAGGTCCTACGGGTTCCGTGCAGGTCGGTTTGGTGGAAGGACAGTATGTGATCAATCCCGACAACGTGCAGCGCGAAAAGAGCGTTCTCACGCTCGGTTTGTCCGGTACGAAGGACGCGATCATGATGGTCGAAGCGGGTGCAAAGGAAATATCCGACGAGGAGATGGTCGGCGCTATTTTGTTCGGCCACGAAGAGATCAAAAAACAGTGTGCGTTTATCGAAAACATTCAAAAAGAGATCGGCAAGCCCAAGCGCGAGATGGAATTGTATCATATTCCGGAGGAGCTCGACGTGCAGGTGCGCGCCTACGCTTCGGACAAGCTGGATAAAGCGCTGGAAGAGTTTGACCGTCAGGCTCGCGAAGAGAAGCAGAGCGAAGTGGAAGCGGACGTTTTGGCGCATTTTGCAGACGTTTACGGCGATAAGACGCGCGAGATCAAGGACAGCCTGTACTATTTGACCAAAGAAAAAGTACGCGCCAAAATTTTGGATAAGGGCGTTCGTCCCGACGGAAGAAGTTTAAAAGAGATCCGTCCGATTTGGTGCGAAGCGGGCGTGCTTCCCCGCGTGCACGGAACGGGCGTCTTCACGAGAGGACAGACGCAGGTTCTCACGACCTGTACGCTCGGAACGCTCAGCGAAGTGCAGAAGCTGGACGGTTTGGACGACGAAGTATCTAAGAGATATATGCATCAATACAACTTTCCCGGGTATTCCACGGGCGAAGCGAAGGGTTTGAAGAGCCCCGGCCGCCGCGAGATCGGACACGGAGCGCTTGCAGAGCGCGCGTTGGAACCGGTCATCCCGAGCGAAGCGGAATTCCCTTATGCCATTCGCATGGTGTCGGAAGTCATGAGCTCCAACGGCTCTACTTCGCAAGCGAGCGTCTGCGGTTCGACTCTCGCATTGATGGATGCGGGCGTTCCCATCAAAGCTCCGGTTGCCGGCTGCGCGATGGGCCTCATCAAAGACACGAACAGCGACCGCGTTGCGATCCTGACGGATATCCAGGGATTGGAGGATTTCCTCGGTGATATGGACTTTAAGGTGGCCGGAACGGAAAAGGGAATTACGGCGATCCAGATGGATATCAAGATCAAGGGCATTTCCGAAGATATTCTGCGCCGTGCGATCGCACAGGCAAACGAAGGCCGTCAGTTTATCCTGCACAAAATGCTGGAAGTATTGCCGCAGCCGCGCAAAGAGCTTTCCAAGTATGCTCCGAAGATCTTGTCTTTTGAGATCGATCCCGATAAGATCCGCGAAGTCATCGGAAGCGGCGGTAAGGTGATCAACAAGATCATTGAGGAGACCGGCGTGAAGATCGACATCGACGACGACGGAAAAGTATGCATTGCGACGTATGGCGAAAATACCGACAACGCAGAGCGCGCGAAGGCGATCATTCTCTCGATCGCGCGCGATCCGGAAGTGGGCGATATGTTCATCGGTTCGGTTGTCCGTATTCTTTCGAAGGTGGGCGCGTTCGTTGAGCTCGCTCCCGGCAAGGACGGCATGATCCATATTTCCAAGATGAGCGAAAAGCGCGTCAATCAGGTCGAAGACGTTCTCAATATCGGCGATACCGTAAAGGTCGAGATCATCAAGATCGGCGAAAAGGGTATCGATCTGAAGCTGCTTGAAAAGATGGACTAAACGCTGTAAAGTTTTAAAATGAAAAAAAAGGCGCATTCACAGCTATGCTGCGAATGCGCCTTTTAAATTTTGAAAAGGTTAAGCATAATTTGAAATTTTACAATAGAAGAATGAAAGTCGAAAAATAAAAGTGTGATTCCATGCGTTAAAAGTCGCGCCGTCCGGTCAGATAATCCAGATCGACGTCGAAATAATCCGCAATTTTGCAAAGATTTTCCAAGCCGATCTCTCGTTCGTTGCGCAAATAACGAGATAAAGTCTGTTGTGGAATGCCGATTTCTTTCGCAATACTGCTGATGCTTTTGTCGGAAATCAGTTCTTTTAAGTTTTCGGCAAATTTATTTCCATACATGATACGATTATTTTAAGCGAAACGCTCAATAATATTTGACATAACACCAAACGGTGTGGTAAAATAAAAACAAATAACAAGAAACGACAATAAAAAACAAAATCCTTGCTAATTATTTTCATCTTTGACTCGGCAGAAACAAATGAGAAGTGAAAAATAGCGCCCACAGAAAACAGGTGGGCGCATTTTCATTTCTCAGAACAAGCAGGACATGGCAACGTAATAGGATTTTAATGCTTTCAAAGAGCAGGATATAAGATTTTGCTGACTTTAAGAAGGGCATAAAATCATACGGACTTTTTAAAGACGCTTTTCTTCTGTCCGCAAACGGGGCAAGTCCAGTCGTCGGGCAGTTCTTCGAAGGGAATTTCCCCATCGTAAATATAGCCGCAGACGGAGCATACGTAAGTTTCTTTGTTCGGCTTCGCGGCTTTTTCTTCGATATACGTCGGAGAATTTTTTGCCGTTTTTCCTTTAATGACGGAGTGATAATAGGCGTACGTCATGGGCGGATCGTTGTTCAAAACATCGGCGCCGAGCACTTCGCCCAAAAACATGGTGTGCGTCGGAGAATCCATTGTATTGATCACTTTGCAGACGACGTATGCGCAGACGTCGTCGAGCACGGGCAGTTTCTCCCGAACGCGGAAGGGTACGGAAGAAAACTTATCCGTATCTTTTCCGGAGCGGAAACCGAAGGTGCCGATGATGGTCGCATCGCTTTTTTCGGAAAGAACGGAAACGGCAAAGTATCCGCAGTCACGAATACATTGATGGGTATAATTGTCCTTATTCACGCTGACGAGAAATGTCGCTGGATTGGATGTGATCTGGCAGGCGCAATTGATCGTGCAGCCGGTGGGGCGCCCGTTGTCCCAAGTGGAAAGGACGTAAACCCCGTAAGAAATTTTATGAAATGCAAGCGGATTCATAATATTCTCCTTAAAAAGATGTAAAATGAAGAAAATCAGTCCGGACAAAAAAGAAAAGCAAGACAAAAAATACGTCCGGAGAAAAAAGAAAAACAAGTGAAATACGCCGCCGTAGGTTTGAAATTTTCATACCATACGGCGGCATCTGTTTCAATAAATTCGACCGTCAGGCCATAATGACGACCGTCAGGCAATATATTCGACCGTCAGCCCATAAGGGGAGCCGATATCGGACTTTCAGTTTTTTCCGGGAAAAACTTTACAAAGAACGGAATCAATCAATAATTTTCCGCTTTCAGCTGAAAATAAGCCTTCGGATGCGAGCAGACAGGGCAGACTTCCGGCGCCTTTTTGCCGATCACAAGATGACCGCAGTTGGAGCACTGCCAGATACAATCTTCATCGCGCGAGAAGACGATCTCTTTTTGTACGTTGTTTAAAAGCGCCAGATAGCGTTTTTCATGCTCTTTTTCGATCTCGCCGACTTTTTCAAACAAGAAAGCGATGTGGTCAAAGCCTTCTTCTTTTGCCGTTTTCGCAAAACCGGCATACATATCGGTCCATTCATAATTTTCACCCGCCGCTGCGTCTTTCAGATTTTCTTCCGTCGTTCCCACGTCGCCGCCGTGCAGCAGTTTAAACCAAATTTTCGCGTGTTCTTTTTCATTGTTTGCCGTCTCTTCAAAGAGATTTGCGATCTGAACATATCCTTCTTTTTTTGCTTTGCTTGCGTAATAAGTATATTTATTGCGCGCCTGCGATTCACCGGCAAAAGCTGCTTGCAGATTTGCTTCGGTTTTTGTGCCTTTGAGTGACTTTTCCATTTTGATTATCCTCCGATTTCATTTTTACATTTATTGCATACTCCGATGAACTCGATAGTATGATCTTCAATTTTAAATCCGTCGTTGTTTTTCACTTGTTCTTCCAAGTTTGAAAAGACGGGCAGGTTTGCGTCAAAGACCTCGCCGCAGATCCTGCAACGCAAGTGGTAGTGTTTATGCGTCTTGTAGTCAAATCTTTCCGAGCCCGTGTCGGCCTGTACGGTGGAGATCATGCCTTCTTGCACCAGTAAATGCAAGTTCCTGTACACGGTCGCCTTGCTGACGTTCGGATTTTGTCGGACGACTTTTGCATAAACTTGTTCCGCGTTCGGATGATTTAATTGGCATACAGCATCTGCAATCATTTTGCGCTGTATGGTGTTTCTTCTGCTCTGCATGGTTCGCCTTATCGATACTAATTATTATTAAGGAAAGTATACCATTAAAAGTGCAAAATGTCAAGATGTTTTATCAAAAATTTTTTGGAAATATTGACAAAGAAAGGGAAGTGGTCTATAATAGAAAAAAAGTGGGAGTCGGACAACTTTTCAGGCTATGAATTACGAGGATACGGAATTCTATTTTTTGCGTCGGGATGCGGGAATATTGTTCGGGGAAGAGAAGGGCGAAAAAATTTATCAACGTGCTTCTAAATTGTATACCGAACTTGTCGTAACGACCGATTATCGTAAGAGTCAGACCTTGGAGCGGCAATTAAAGACGTTGATATATCCGGTGATTGCTTACTATAAGACGCTTCTGGCTGTCGGGTATCGGCAGAGCGATGCCATTGAATTTACGGCGAAGGCCGTGCGGAAAGCGGCGCAGCACTGCGCAGAGCGGCACGCCGGGCAAAACCGCAGGTTTTTTCCTTTTCGTGCGTTTCGCCGCAACATCAAAAATTTTATGGAATACAAGTTTCCGGCTGTCGAATGGAAGCGGAGCGAATTAAAGACGAGTTGCCGGAAAATATCGTTTCATATCGATGAATGCTTGTACTGCGTGATTTGCGGCAAATTCGGATGCAAAGAAATAGGCATTTTATTTTGTGAATATGAGCGGATCGCATTTTCAGGGTTCGGACAAAAGATCTTGTTTAAAGCGGGAGCTACTTTGGCGAACGGTCATGAATATTGTGATTTTTTGTTTTTCAAAGGCGGAAGAGCAAAGAAGGCGGAGGAAAAACCGAGCGAGGCGGCCGCCGATGCGGAAACGGCGGAAGATGTGCAGTGAAGAAACGAAAGATACGATAAAAAAAGGCAGCGCACTTTTGCACTGTCTTTTTTCGTTCTGACAAACAGCTAAAAACGATTCAAAAAGATGCCGGATCAGTCCGCTTGGTTCGGCGGCGAAAGAATGCCGGATCAGCCGACTCGGATCCTTTCGGCGACAAAATGCCGATCGATATACTTTTTGCAGAATTCGGCAATAGCGAGGTGGCCTTTCTGATTGGGGTGAATGCCGTCGTCGGCAAGGTAGGATAGATAATCCGGCTGTAAAAGAAGAGGGGAACGGTAATCTAAAAATCGACATCCGTTTAAAACGGCATTTTTCAGGATCGCCAGATTGTAGCATTCCTGATGGCGCGCGATATTGGTTATGTCGCCGTGGAAAAATTCCAAAACGCGCTCGCCGTTGGCGCGGCTGCTGATAACGTTTTGAAAATAGCGGAATGAATCGATGGGCGGCAGAGCCGTAAAGACAGGGGAGATTCCGGCATTTTTGAGTTGCAGAGTAACGGTTTTTAAGAGATCTTCGAATTCCGGAAGCGGTGTGTTCGGCTGATGGCCGGCGTACGGGTGTTCGGCAACGCTTTTCCAATCGTAATCGCAGTCATTTCCGCCGAGTGAAATGACCAATACGGACGCGCCTTTCTGCTCGGCGAGAAAAGTCGTAAAAAAGCCCTTCTCATACGATTTTTTGAGAGTTTGGCCGAATTGCGAATTGTTTTCGATGGAGAGCCCATGCGTTTGCGCAAGAATCGAAACGGCGTTTTGTTCAATTCTGCAAATTTTTTTGTTTTCCAGATACAGTCCCTTGGGAATGGAATCTCCGATCACTGTGATTTGTTTTTGCTGTAAGGATTGTAAAGTTTCTTTCATTTGGATACTCCGAAATTTTTCATTCTTAAATTTATCAAATTGATATGTAGACAGATAGCGAAAAATTTGCTCAAATTGAATTTGTCGGTAAAAAAATTTTTTTGCGGCAAGTTGGTTTGCCGAGCATGTTAAAATTTCACTCCATTAAAAATCTAACGTTAAAGTTGTTTCAAAAAGCGGCAGCGATCAGCGTCATGAAAACGGCAGCGATCAGCACCATGAAAGCGGCAGCGAACAATATTTAGAAGCTATACCAAGTGGCGTTAAATACTTACTGATAGTAAAATGAGAAGATCTTTATAAAATAATAGTAAAAGAATAGCAAAAAAAAGTAAACCTACGATTTCAAAACGGGACTATAAAAAACAAAAACGAAAAGTAGAAGATCTGTTTTTTGATTCTACTGCCAGTAGAATCAAAAAACAAGGCATTTTGTAAAAATTTTTTAAAGGTATTGCAGAACGTTTTGCAAGAAAACGGGATTATGGTATAATACTGCTATGGAAGAATTAAAAAGTATCATCGCGCGCAATTTGGTCGAATGCCGCAAAGCGGCAGGGTTGACGCAGTTGCAGCTGGCGGAAAAACTGAATTATTCGGATAAGGCGGTATCGAAATGGGAGAGGGGGGAAAGTTTACCGGACGTAGCCGTCTTGTATGAGCTGGCAAATTTATACGACGTAACGTTGGATTATTTTGTCTGCGAACATACGGAAAAGATGATTTTGACGCGGCGCGTGCGCAGAGAACGGCGTCAAATCATGATTGCGCTCATGAGCTGTCTTTTGGTATGGGTGGTTGCGGTCACCTTGTTTTCTTTTTTGTTGATGGCGGGAGTTGAAGGGAAGACCTATCTTATCTTTTTGTGGGCGGTACCCGTAACGTTTATTATTTGCGTCGTTTTTTCCTGCCTGTGGTGGAACCGTTACAGTAAAGCGATCTTTGTATCGCTCCTGTTGTGGTCTACTGCGGCGGCTTTGTTTTTTACGATTCCGATCAGCAACATTTGGCTGATATTTATCATAGCGGTACCTTTGCAGGTTCTTGTGATTTTTTGGTTTGTGTTTCGCGCGCAGAAGCAAAAAGAAAAATAGAATAGAGATTGTCGGTCAAAAAAAGTATTGGCGTTTTTTAAAACTGCGACATATACTGAATAGAACAAAAGTTTCGGAGGATGTGTATGCAGTGTGACCGAGCCGTTGTGCGGTTGGATTATATCCTGGAAAACGCAAAAATATTCCGCTCGATTGCGGAAAACGCAAAATTTTGTGCCGTTGTCAAAGCGGATGCATACGGGCATGGCGCGGCGCAGGTGGCGGCGGCTCTTTTGCCGATTGCGGACACGTATGCGGTCTCTCTGATCGAAGAAGGGATACAGCTGCGCTTTGCCGGAATCGGCAAGGAGATTTTAGTTTTGACCCCACCTTTAACCGAAGAGGAAGTTTTGCGCGGCGCCTTTCATGGTTTGACGCTGACGATAGGCGACGAAGAAGATTATCGGTTGATCCGAAGGGTTTGTGAGCGAAACAACGTCAGCATTCGGTGCCATTTAAAAGTCAACACGGGCATGAACCGATACGGCTTTGATCGAGAGGAATTTGAGCGTTTTTTGAGAAGCAGGTTCACAGATTTTGTAGAAATTTCGGGGATCTATTCACACTTTTATTGTCCGGAAGATCAAAAGATCTGCGAGCGGCAGTTTTCTTTGTTTCAGCACTTTTGTAATTCGGCGGAAGACACGTTCGGCATGTTGGTAAAGCATATAGCGGCGACCGGCGGCACACTTCTTTCGCGGCGGTATCATTTGGATATGGTACGGATCGGGATCGGACTGTACGGATATTTGCCGAGCGGTTTTCGGATGGAGTCGTGGCAATTAAAACCAGCGTTAAAGCTGTATGGAACCGTAGCAAACGCGCGCCGATACAGGGCAGGTGGAGCCGGATACGGAAAATATAATCCGCAGGCGGAGTTTTTAAGCGTTTGCCGTGCGGGATATGCGGACGGTTTTTTTCGGAAAGAGGGAGCTTTCAGCGGAAACGCATTGTGTATGGACGCCGTCGTTTTAGAAGGAAGACGAAAAAAATACGAACAGATCTGTCTTTTAAACGATGCGGAAGAATATGCAAAAAAAGCGGGCACGATCTCCTATGAGGTTTTGACAAAACTGAGCGGCCGCATCGTGAGGGAATATTCATTCGGCGAGGGACAGCCGCAAAGCGTTTAAAAAATTGACAGATGCTGTGGAGTGAAAAGTGGATTTAAAAAAATCGCTGCGAAAAAAAATGAAAGAGCTTCGCTCGGCGGCAAAAGATCGGGCGGAACGAGATGAGAGGATTTTTGAAAGATTGTTTTCTCTCTCGGATTTTCTTGCAGCGGAAAGATATTTTCTGTATCGTTCCTTTCAGAGCGAAGCGGATACGGAAAGGATCGCAAGGGAACTTTTGCATCGAGGGAAGACGATTTTTTATCCGCGGGTAAAGGGGGAAACGATCGAGCTGGTGCGATATGTCGGGCAAGATTTTGTCTTCAACCGTTACGGGATCGGCGAACCCGTAGGGAAAGCAGAAAAAACAAGGCCTCAGGTATGCGTTGTTCCGATGTTGGCGGCGGACAGGCATGGAAACCGTCTCGGATACGGCGGCGGGTATTATGACAGGTTTTTTGCCGAGAACGGAGACGTTTTAAAGATAGGGATCTGCTATGATTTTCAAATCGTCGACGAATTGCCTGTGGAAGAGCAAGACGTACGGATGGACAAGCTGGTAACGGATCTGCGGATCTTGGAAAACGATATCGGCGATTGATTGCAATTCGGTTGGAGAAAAGATCGGAATCAAAATATTTTGTAAAAAGAACGGGATGAGACGTTTGGGACAAGCAGAAAGCATTTGGAATAAACGAGTATAAAAAGAGCAATAAGCGTGGAGGACGTATGAGAAAATTTTTAAGCGAAGCAGGTTGGAGCGCGTTGGAATATATCAAGAAATCGCTGGCTCCGTTTGTTTTGAAACTGATGATGGGGCTGACGATGCTGTCGTGCGCTTTTATCAGTATTACCGAGTTGAAAATTATTCTGATCGTGGCGTTATTCGGGGCAGACTGTGCGGCATCATTTTTGCTGCTGCGATCCAGCGGGCAGGAAGCGTATAAAATGAAAGTCGTGGGGCAATTAAAGAGAGAGAACAAGCCGCTTGGATTGACGTCGGCGGACGGCAAGTACAGGCCTTGCCGAGAATATCGCGTTTATAAAGGATTTGTGATCGGCGTAATTATCGCGCTGATTCCGCTGGTGTTGCTGTTTGTGGGGGCTTTTTACGACAACAGCGTCGCGCGGGCGATCGTGATGATCGTATCGGGATGGGCATATATTCCGGTATTGCTGGTTTTTCAGTTGGCGCTTGGCTCTACGGGCGAAGAGTCGGTCATTGTGCCGAATTCCTCGCTTTGGTGGGGATATATTTTGGTCGCATTATTTCTCATCATTGCGACGGTAGCGTATATTTTAGGCGGATCAAAAGAGAAATTGCGTCAATACGTATTGGCCCGTCAGACGGAATCGATCGATACAAAGCAGGCGCAGTACAGCGCGCAAAACGCCGCGTCGGCGAAAAAAGGAAATGCGGCCGTAAGTGCGGCGAAGGGCAAAAACGATAAAAAAGGAGCAAAAAAACGTTGAGGATCATCGGCGGAAAATATAGGGGAAGGGTTCTGACCGCATTCAAAGGGAAGGATATCCGACCGACGTCGGACAGGGTGAAGGAATCGCTGTTTAATATCCTTGCTCCGGAGATTTACGGCGCGAACGTATTGGATCTGTTTTGCGGAAGCGGCAGCGTAGGGCTGGAAGCGCTTTCCCGCGGCGCGGATTATGTGGTGTTCAACGACGTTTCCAAAGACAGTTTGGCGGTATTGGAAAAGAATCTTGCCCTGCTGCGCGCGAACGCAAAAATTTACAATCTCGATTATCGGGAGCTCCTTTCCAAATTGGACATAACGTTTGATATCATCTATATTGACCCGCCCTATAAGAGCGAGGCAGGGAAAGAGGCTCTTCGCCTGATCGCGGAAAAGAATCTGCTCAATACGGGCGGCGTCGCCGTCTTTGAAAGCGACAGACCGTTTGAAGGCGCCGTTGATAAGTTGGTTTTGTACGATGAACGAAAATACGGGATCGTGTATCTGTCCTTCTTTTCTCCCGATTAAAAGGAAGATGCGGCCAAACAAAACAGCAAAGTTCAAACCGGAAAAAAGCGAGCCGCAAAAAAATACAAACGCAGCGAGTTTTAAGAATTATAAACGCGACGAGCCGTAAAAAAGTATAAACGCGGCGAGCCGCACGAAAGACAGAGCGCGGCAAAGCGTAAAAAAGAAGATAGCTTTTCTGTAAAAATTTTGAAAAAGGAAAACCGAACGGGAGGCAATATGAAAAAAAAGTGTTTGTTTGCAGGGACTTTTGATCCGCCGACGCTGGGGCATAAAGATATCGTGATGAAATGCCTTGCGCTGTTTGACGAAGTGATCGTTGCGATTTTGATCAATCCGAACAAAAAGCCTCTGTTTTCATTGGAAGAGCGCCAAGGGATGCTGGAAAAGGTCTTTGCGGAATATCCGAACGTGCGCGTAGTGGCATATGACGGCCTGACGGTAGACCTTTTAAAGAGGGAAAACGTCCGCTTTTATGTGCGCGGGATCCGCAACGGTACCGATTATGATTATGAAGCGCAGCTGAACTATATCAATACCGATATGTATAAGGATATGCTGACGGTGTTTTTTCCTACGCGGCAGGAATTTCTCCATATCAGTTCGAGCCTCGTGAAGGATGCGATCAGGTTTCATAAAAATGTGGACAAGTATGTACCCGAAGAAATTCGGGAGGATTTAAGAAAGTATATCCAAGAAGGAAAAAAGGATGTTTAAAAGAGAAGAATTGATCCCTGCGGCGGAAGAAATCTTGGAGCGTTTGCCGTTGCCGCAGGATTTAAAGGCAATAAAAGAGGAGCGGGACCGCCTTGCGTCCGACGTGATACGGGGCAAGAACGATAAAATTTTGCTGATCATCGGTCCCTGTTCGGCGCACGAGAGCAAGCCGGTTTTGGATTATGTGGAAAGGCTCGGCAAGCTGAACGAAAAGGTCAAAGACAAGATCGTCATAGTGCCGCGCATTTATACGAATAAACCCCGTACCAAAGGCGTCGGGTACAAGGGGATGTTTACCCAACCGGATCCGAAGAGCAAGGAAGATATTTTGAAAGGGATCCTGACAATCCGCCAGCTTCACATCGACGCGATCGGGGCGAGCGGACTTTCGGCGGCGGACGAGATGCTGTATCCGGAAAACTATGCATACGTGGAGGATCTTTTGACGTACATCGCGATCGGCGCACGGTCGAGCGAAAATCAGATGCATCGGCTGGTTTCCAGCGGCATTGATCTTCCGGTCGGGATCAAAAATCCGATGAGCGGATCGATACCGGTCCTGCTCAATTCCATATATGCGGCGCAGAGCGGCGGGCAGGTATTCAAATATCAGAATTGGCAAGTGCGCACGACGGGCAACGAATTGGCGCATGCCGTCCTTCGGGGCGCCGTGGACGGGTACGGAAACGACATTCCCAATTTCCATTACGAGACGGTCATGAAGGTGATCGAAGGGTACTCTAAGACGGGGCTGAAAAATCCTGCGATCGTGATCGACGCGAACCACTCCAATTCGGGAAAACAGTATCGCCAGCAGATCCGCATCGTAGAGGAAGTCATGAATAACCGCCTGTACGACAAAGATTTTAAAAAATACGTAAAGGGATTCATGATCGAGAGCTTTATCGAAGAGGGGTGCCAAAAAGAGGATATCGTATACGGAAAATCGATTACGGATCCGTGCCTCGGGTGGGCGGATACGGAGCGCCTCGTTTTGGATATCGCGGATAAAATTTAACGGCAGGCCGCAGTAAGGCAGATTGCCGCGAGCAGACAGACCTGCACAACGCGGCGAAGCGGAAAATAAGCCGCCGCAAGAAAAGGAATGTAATAAAGACAGTTTTGCCGTCAAAGGTTGTTAAATTGTAAAAGGGTCATACCATTAAAAACGGGAAAGGCTTTCGCGGGCGGGCAAAGGGCAATTTTGGTATAGGCGGCAGGTTCGGGAAAAAGGTAAGAGAGATGGTTTTAGTAAGTTATTTAGGGCCGGAGGGAAGTTATTCCATGCTTGCGGCGCAAAATTTATGTCCGCAGGCAAAGCTGGTGCCGTGTAAATCTTTTTATGAGGTGGTCAAAAAATTGCAGAGCGGAGAAGTATCGTTTGCCGTTTTGCCGATCGAAAACACGTTGCAGGGCGCGGTCACACAGAATCTGGATCTGCTGTATATGAATCCGGCGCTGTATGCCGTAAAGGAATACGTATTAAAAGTGGACCATCGGCTGATCTCCGTAAAGGGCGCTCGTTTATCGGACGTTCGGCGGCTGTATTCGCACGAGCAGGCGATCTTGCAGTGCGGAAAGTTTATCGCGCAGAATCTGGCAAGCGCACAGATCGTCTATACCGATTCGACGGCGGAAAGCGTATCCAAAATTCACTCCGCGGCGGAAGCCGGCATTGTCGGCAGTCATGTTCGCGCGGAAGGAATGGATTTTATCGGGGAGAGCATATCGGACGAGCCTAAAAACTTCACGCATTTTTTATTGATTGCAAAGGGCAGGGAAAATTTGCCGGGCGAGAGTAAGCGCGTGTATTTTGCGGCAACTTGTCCGCACGAGCCGGGCGCGCTTTTAAAGATGCTGCAAATTTTGTCCGTTTACGATTTGAACATGACAAAAATAGAATCCCGGCCGATCAAAGACCGGCCGGGCGAATATCGGTTTTTTATTGAATTTGAGGGCAATATAGCGGATGCGGCCGTTTCTGCGGCGCTGAAGCGGATGGAGGAATACGGAAAAGATTTTCTGCTGTTGGGTTGTTATTGACGGCGGCGAAACGATTATACCTTCGCGGCCGAAAATGCGGCGGCCGCCGCAATGCGGCCGAAGAAAAGAGGTCGCGCAGCAAAAAATGCGGAAAGTTTCTTTTTTCGGAATTTTCAGCGAAAGAGTAGGCAAAGCAGCAGGCAGATCGCAAACGCCGCGGCGGCTTGCAGAAATTTAAACGCGATGAAGAACAGGGCGGAAACGTTTGCTTTTTTCAAGTAGCCGAGTTGCTGGGAAAGGATGCACAGCCCTCCCAGCGTAATGATGAATGCGGTGAGCGGAAGGGTCAGGATCGTTTGCGTTTCGGACAGGAGCGCGCAGCCGTTCGTCGCTTCGATACAGCCGCGGAGGAAGGAAGAGACAACCTCTCCCGCGCCTGTCGGCGCATTCGGAAAGGAAAAAAGGTTTTCGGCGAGCGAGAAAAGATTTAGATCGTCCAGCGCCTGCAAAAGAACGGAAAAAGCGGCAATGCATCCGCCTACGGAGAGAATGGAAAGGACGGATTCCCGCACGGTTTCATAAAAAAGATTGTTCGTATTGCGTGTCGGCGTCAGGCGGAGACCGGCATCGGGAAGGGGTTTGAGAAAGGGGACGAAGCACAGGCAGATCAAAAGGACGGCCGAAAGATGGGATAAAAGGAGAATGGCGCCTGCGCTAACGTCGCGGAACATGGCGCTTCCGACGCTTCCTAAGATAAACATGGGGCCGGACGTGGAGCAAAGCACGCTCATGCGCTTTGCCTCTCCGGCAGAGATCTTCTTTTCTTCGTACATCGAGGCGACGATCCGGCTGCCGAGAGGATAGCCCGAGAGTGCGGACAGAAAAAAACAATAGGCCGCAGAAGGCGGCATTTTCAATCTGCGCATCAGCGGAGCCGCTTTTTTACTGAGCGAATCGCCGGCGCCGAGTCTTGCGAGCATTCCGGTTAGGATAAAGAAGGGAAACAGCGCGGGCAAAACAGCTCTTGCCCAAAGGAGGATCCCGTTCATACAGGCGGCGGAATAGCGTGCGGGAGAGAGGATGAGCAGGGATAGAAGCCCGAAAAGGGCGATTTTCGGCAGCAAGCCGATAGAGCGGCGCATTTTGCGCCCGACTGCGGAAATAGGAATATCCATAGAATAAAAATATGAACGGAAAAAGGAAAATATGAAAAAGAAATTGGGTTTTGCGCTGGGCGCAGGCGGAGCGCGCGGCATTGCGCATATCGGTTTTTTGCAGGCGATGGAAGAGGAGAAGCTCCGCCCGGATTTTATCAGCGGTTCTTCGATGGGGAGCATCGTGGGAGCCTGTTATGCAAAAGGCATGACGCCGGAAGAGATGAAAACGATCATCCGTCAGTTGAAAATGGGGGACATTGTCGATCTCGGATTTTTGCCGCTGACCAAATTGGGACTGATGAAATGGACGAAAGTGCGGCGCATGATGTCTTCCTTTTTGGAAAATTGTTCATTCAGCGATCTGAAGATTCCGTTTTCCTGCGTTGCTGTGGATATCAAATCGGGAAAGCTGAAAGTTTTTGACGAAGGCAACGTTGTGGACGCGATCTTGGCTTCCAGCTCCATGCCGACGGTATTCCGTCCGGTGGAAAAGGACGGGATGCTGCTCGTAGACGGCGGCGTTCTGTGCCGCGTGCCGATCAAAGAAGTGAAAAAGATGGGTGCGGAAGTCGTCGTTGCCATTGACGTGCTCGGCAAAATCAAAGAAGTAGAAAAAGTGCCGAATATGATCTCTCTCATTACGCGGGTGTACGATATCATGGACGCCAACCGCACGGAAAGCCACCGCAGGCAATCCAAAAAGACGGCGGATATCTGGCTGGAACCGGAAATGGGCGATATCAGCCAATACAAAGTAAAGTATTACGAAGAAGCCTATCTGGCAGGATATCGAATCGGAAAAGAAAATGCCGAAAAGATCCGCGCCTGCTTGGAAGAATAAAAACATCGCAAAGGCGCCGGGCAGATAGCGAAGAAGGCGAATCGTGTGAATCCGGCGGCTATTATTAAAGTGAAAGCCGGATTGCTGCGGAGCGCAGGGATAAAAGACAAAGATTTTGCGGAAGAAAAGTTGCCGGAAGCGGATCGCAGAAGGAGTAAAACAGAGATGGATCTTTTTGACTTGAACAACAATGAATACGGTGCTAAGCCGCTGGCGGACAAGATGCGGGCGAACAATCTGGATGAATTTATCGGCCAGAGCCACATCGTTGCCGAAGGCAGCCTTTTGCGCCGCGCGATCAAGTTGGATCGGTTGGGCAGCTGTATTTTTTGGGGGCCTCCGGGTTGCGGCAAGACCACGCTCGCGAATATCATTGCCGCGACGACGCACGGGAATTTTATCAAGCTGAATGCGGTTCAAAGCGGCGTTGCGGACGTTAAAAAGGCGGTGGAAGATGCGCGCAACTCTTTGAAAATGTATAATAAAAAGACCTATCTGCTGCTAGACGAATGCCATCGATTCAATAAGACGCAGTCAGATTCGCTCTTGCCTGCGATCGAGCAGGGTACGATCATTTTTATCGGTTCGACGACGGAAAATCCGTATGCGGCGATGACGCCGGCGATCGTTTCCAGATGCCGCGTTTTTGAGTTCAAGCGGCTTCGCGACGGCGAGATCGAGGGAGCTTTGAAAAACGCTTTGACGTCGAGGAAGGGACTGCAAGCGTACAAAGCGGAAGTCGAAGAAGAGGCGATCCGGCATATTGCGCATATGAGCGCGGGGGATCTGCGCATGGCGTACAATGCGCTGGAGCTGGCCGTTCTGACGACGCCGCCACAGGCGGACGGAAAAATCCACGTCACGCTTTCGGATGCGGAACAGTCGATCCAGCGGAAGGCGCTTTCCTATAACGAGGATACCTATTACGATATGCTGTCGGCATTTTGCAAGAGTTTGCGCGGCAGCGATTCGAACGCGGCGCTGTACTATGCGTTTCGCCTGATCGAGGGCGGCTGCGATCCGATGATCATCCTTCGGCGCCTGATCGCGCATTCGAGCGAAGACGTCGGGATGGCGGATCCCAACGCGCTCGTCGTAGCGACTTCGGCAATGTATGCTTTTGAGAAAATGGGTGCGCCGGAGGGGTTGATTCCCATGTCGAACGCGATCATCTATGTCTGCGAAGCGGAAAAATCCAATTCGGTCGTGATCGCGATGGACGAGGCGCGCCGCGCGGCGAGGGAAGTGCGCGACGATGGGATTCCGCCGTATTTAATGGATAATACGTTCGGGGACAGAGAGACGAAGGCGCAGAGCAAAAATTATAAATATCCGCATACGTACGGAGGATGGGTCAAGCAGCAATACTTGCCGGATTCGTTAAAGGACGCCGTTTTTTACGAGCCGAAAGACAACGGCTATGAAAAGACCGTGCGCGAAATACGGAAAAAGAAGGGAATGGAGCCTTGACGAACAAACGTCTCGGAGCTTTGAAAAGAGCGTTGCGATTTGGCAAAGTTGCGCTTTTGGGAAACAGTTTTTATCAATACGTTTTTGTAAATAATTTTTATAAAAATAATTGGGAAATAAGACAAAGCAAAAATAAATTTCGCAGGGCGAATGTATGGCAGGGGCGGTTTTCTTAAAGTTGGAATGAAAAGCGTTCTTGCAAGGGCAGGACGTTGCGAGTAAAAAGAGTCAAAAAAAACAGAATATGAAAAAACGGAAAATCTTTTAAAGGGGGGTAAGCTTTGCCGATAAAAATTGCAGAGGCTTTGGATGGCGGCATTTTGTGATGCGGCTGGCGAAACGGCGATGAATACATATATCGGAATTGATTTGGGAACGAGCGGCGCAAAATTTTTATTGGTTGCATCGGACGGCTCGATTTTGGCGGAGAATACGCAGACGTATTCGGTCGATTATCCCCAAAGCGGTTGGAGCGAGCAGAGCCCCGCGCTTTGGTATGATGCGGCGATCGCAGGGTTGAAACAATTGCTGCACGGGCAGGACAAGTCGGCCGTGAAAGGAATTTCGTTCGGCGGACAGATGCACGGATTGGTCGTGCTCGATGAAAACGATTCGATCATTCGCCCTGCGATCTTATGGAACGACGGGCGCACCGAAAAGGAAACGGCATACTTAAACGAACATATCGGAAAGGAGACGCTTTCCGCTTATACGGGCAACATTGCGTTTGCCGGGTTTACCGCGCCCAAAATTTTATGGATGCGGGAAAACGAACCGCAAAATTTTGCGAGGATCGCAAAGATCTGTCTTCCGAAGGACTATCTCGCGTATAAGCTGTCGGGGAGTTTTTGTACCGATTTCTCCGATGCGAGCGGAATGCTGCTTTTGGACGTTAAAAACCGCCGCTGGAGCGCAGAGATGTGCAAAATCTGCCATATCAGCGAATCGATGCTTCCGAAACTGTATGAGAGCTATGAAACGGTCGGATATTTGAAAGAGGAGATCGCAAAAGAGCTCGGTTTGCCGGCATCGGTCAAGATTATCGCGGGTGCGGGCGACAATGCGGCGGCGGCTGTCGGAACGGGCGTCGTCGGAGAGGGCGGCTGCAATATTTCGCTGGGTACGAGCGGCACTCTGTTTGTATCGAGCAAGCAATACGCGGAAGATAGAGTAAATGCCCTGCACAGCTTTTGCCATGCGGACGGTGGCTGGCATCTGATGGGCTGTATTTTGTCGGCGGCGAGCTGCAACGCATGGTGGTCGGATCAAATTTTGCAGAGCAACGATTACGGCAAGGAACAGCAGGGATTGGAAGAGGAGCTGGGCAAAAACAGCGTGTATTTTCTTCCCTATCTCATGGGCGAGAGGAGCCCGCACAACGACGTCAACGCGCGCGGCGCTTTTATAGGAATGCGCCCCGACACGACGCGCGGTCAGATGACGCTCGCCGTCTTGGAAGGTGTGGGCTTTGCGCTTCGGGATTGTCTGGAAGCGGCAAAAGCGAACGGCGTACGCGTGGAGAAGACGAAACTGTGCGGCGGCGGAGCGAAAAGTCCGCTTTGGCAGAAGATCATCGCGAACGTGATGCACATGCCCGTCGAAATCCCGCAGACGGAACAGGGGCCTTCCTATGGCGGCGCGATGCTGGCGATGGTCGGCTGCGGAGAGTATCCTTCGGTTGCGGAAGCGGCGAAAAAAATTGTCCGCGTAAAGAAGACCGTTTTGCCGGATGAAAAAATTGCGGATGCGTACGACAAAAAATATGCAGCGTTTCGGAAATTTTATCCTGCGTTGAAAGACGTATTCAAAGAGATATAAAAAACCGCGTCGGATCGATCTGAAAAGCGTCGCGCAATAGAAATGGGATTTAAAAATACAAAAGAATATGAAAAGGTTGCTATTGAGTTTTTTAATAGCGATAAAGGGAAACTATATTATAGTGAAAAGTGGAGGAAACTTTATCGTTATGATGAAAAATCTCATTTAAGGGAGGTCGAAAAGTTCCAATATCTGCTTATGCGTCTATGGCGGCAAGGTCGGCACGAATAGAAAGCAAAAATATAGGATTTTGGCAGGGCTCTTGAAAACGGTACAGATTATGTAAGATGTACAGAGATATATCCAACTTGTGAAATCTGTGCAAAATATCAAGGGAAAATATATTGTATCAGCGGAAAAGATAAACGCTTCCCTGCATTATTTAAAACAGCACTAAAAAACGGATATGCGCTAATGCATCCCAACTGTCGGCATGAATTTATTCCTGTATGGCTTGACCTCATGGACGAAAAAGAACTCGCAAAAGAAATTGAACGGTCAAGGATAAGTCAAAAAGAGGACATTCGCTCTGAAAGCGAACGGAATGTATACGCTAAATGGCAAGCAGAGAACAGGCAAAAAAACACCGAAATTCTGTATTTTAATAAGGCAAAACAAGAGCTTGGCTTCTCAATGCCGTATAAAGATATTGCTTCTTTCCGGCGTTCTTATCGCACAAAAGATTCTGCTTTTGCTCACAAGAAAAGTCATAATTTGATAAGAGATTATAAACAATTACAAAGTTATCGCGAAGAATTAGGGAAATCAAGTTTACCGAAAACTCTTGAAAAATTTCAAGAAATAAAGTATAATAATAATGAGGTTTTTAAATTATATAAAAAGGCTTTTCAAACGATAAAAGTAGCCCAAAAGGCAATCGCACATAGTAAAAGCGTAGAGCTTGCAGAACCAAAATTTACTCAATATATTTTCAATCCTGAAAATAGAGACGGATATTCAAAAGGGAAAGCCTTTATATCACGGCTCGGATATGATATAGATAATTGGGAACTATTTGCTAAAGAAATCAAAAATCAAAGTAAAAACTATCCAATAAAAGTTGCTGAAGAAGGTAAATATGGGATAAAATATCAGCAAGATATGATTGTGTTCGGTACAAAAAATCGTCCTATGTGGATAAAGGTGATTTGGATGCAAGAGAATGATAAACTTAGGTTGATAACGCTAAGACCGACACAGGAGGATGAATAATGAACAAATTTGAAATTAAAGAAAATGATGTTGTAAAATTGAAATCAGGATTAACAGTTACCGTTTTAGCAATCAGTAAAGACGGTAAAGAGGTTTGGGGTGAAAAAGTCAATGATGATGTTTATTTTACCATGGAAGATATTGTAGAAGTTGTATACAGGAGTTAAAAAGCACGGCAGAAAGGTCGTGCTTTTTTCATACCAAAATCAAGGCAAGAGAAATCTTGTCTTTTTTTATGCCCAAAGCAGTCAAGGCGTAAAAAGGTATTGCGCATAAAAAATCTAAGGGGAGCAACCCCGTATAAAAAGCGTAGGAGGACTTATGAAAAGGCAGGAATTAAAGGCATTGCTTCACGGCGTTGAGAATGCAGGAGAAATCATTGACCAAATTATGGAAATCAACGGCGCGGACATTGAGAACGCGAAAAAAGAAAGCGGCACAGGGAATACGGCATTAAGCCGTGAAAATGAGCGTTTAAAAGGTGAAAACGAAAGCCTAATTGGACAGCTCAAAGCCTATGAAAAGGGCGGAGAAAAATATCTTGATGCGGCAGAATTTCAGCGTTTGAAAACAAATTTAGTAACAAAACACACAAAACTGCACAATAATACAGAATACTTTATAATAAAAAATAGCCGTTTTTATGGCAAAATCCTCTAAAAACGACTATTTTTCAATTTGGCGCAGAAGGCGGGATTTGAACCCGCGCTACGGTTTCCCGTACTACTCCCTTAGCAGGGGAGCCCCTTGAGCCACTTGGGTACTTCTGCACGGCTCAATTCAAAGTAAAAACGATCTTCGAAACAATGCTTACTAATGATAGCATAAAATTCAGGAATTGTCAAAGTTTCTTTCCGTATTTTTTGAAAATATTCTGATTTTTTCTGGTGTTTCAAAGGAAAAGACGACAGGGGCGGAAGAAAGGGCAAAAATATTGTCGAAAAAACAAGGAACGCAAAGATTTTTCAGAAAGTGATTGCAAGAGCAGGGAATTTATGGTACAATCAAAAAGAGGTGTTCTATGAATATTTGGCATGATATTTCCGAAAATCGGATCCAAAAAGAAGATTTTATGTGTTATATTGAGATCCAAAAGGGATCGCGCAGCAAATACGAATTGGATAAGGATACGGGGGTGTTGAAACTTGATCGTATCTTGTACACGTCTACGGTCTATCCGGCAAGTTACGGTTTTTTGCCGCGCACGCTGGCGGATGACGGAGATCCTTTGGACGTACTCGTCCTTTGCAGTGAGCCCATCTTGCCGGCTACGCTCGTAGAATGCTATCCGATCGGCGTGATCAACATGATCGACGACGGCAAAATGGATGAAAAGATCATTGCGATTCCGTTTAAAGAACCGACGTATAATATCTATACGGACATTTCACAGTTGCCGCGGCACATTTTTGATGAAATGATGCACTTTTTCGAGGTTTATAAAATGCTGGAACATAAGACTACCTCGGTGAAAGAGATCATGGGCAGGGAATCGGCGATCGAGATCGTTCAAAGTTGCATAGACCGTTATAAGCAGGTTTTCTGTCAGGCCAAAAAGAAATAAGAGAGCGAAACTGTAACGGAGCAAAGAATAACGGATAGCAAACGGGAAAGAAACAAGGTAGCGGCAAAAGCGAGCAAGCGGGGGAAAGTTATGGCGGAACAAAAACTATTGATCGTTGTGGACATGCAGGGAGATTTTATCGACGGAGCGCTCGGGACAGAGGAGGCAAAAAAGATTTTGCCGAAGGTTGCCGAGCGGATTCGGGAAGCGAGAAAGGCGGGAGAGACGGTTGTATTTACGCGCGACACGCACACGGAGCAATATTTGCAGACGCGGGAAGGGAAAAATTTGCCGATTCTCCACTGTTTGCGCGGAGAACGGGGCTGGGAGATAGCGGAAGGTCTTGCGGATGCAGGGGACAGAATTTTTGACAAACCTACGTTCGGAAGCGTGGAATTGGGTGCATATGCCGCATCAAAGAATTTTACGCACATTGAATTGATCGGGGTCTGTACGGACATTTGCGTATTGTCGAACGCGCTTTTATTGAAGGCGTTTTGTCCGGAAACAAAAATCGCTGTGCGGGAAAGCTGCTGTGCCGGCGTTACGAAAGAGCGGCACGCATGCGCGATCGAGGCCATGAAAGCCTGCCAGATCGAAATTTTGTAAAAGCAGTATATTTTGTAAAGAGCGAATTTTTGTCTTTGTGCAGCGATAGAATTTGCTGTGCGGCGAGGGAATTTGCTGTGCGGCGGGGGAATTTGCTGCAAAAATATTGAACCTTTTTATAAAAAATACAGGGCATCGGTGCGAAAACAGCGAAGCGGTAACTTTGGCCGGCGATCGGGAAAATCGCCGGCTTTTAATTGACTTTCGGAGCAAATAGGTATAAAATAATCGAGGCTGAGAATGTGAAAGAATTTTATCAAAGGGAACAGAGGCTGTACAAAATTCTGCAGGTCGGAACAATGGCAGCGCGTTCAAACTTTTGAAAACGGGTTGAAGAAAATGGATATTACAGTTATCTTAATGGATTTGGCGATCATATTGTTTGCCACGAAACTGCTGGGGCTTTTGATGCGCAAGCTCGGAATGCCGCAGGTTGTCGGCGCCGTTATAGCGGGGCTGTTGATCGGACCTGCGATCTGGGGGCAGTTCGGTTGGTGGTCGCCCATTCAGCCCACGGAAGGGGAACAAAATTTTTTAAACGGCGTTGCCGAAATCGGCGTCGTTTTGATTTTGTTTTCGGCTGGGCTGGAAACGGACGTAAAGGAACTTCGGCGTTCGGGTGCGGTTGCGACGCTGATCGCGTGCGGCGGCGTTGCCGTTCCGATGGGGCTGGGATTTTTGGTTGCAGTTCCGTTTTTAGGCGGTTTTTCGGCGCTGAGCGATTCAAAGATCTTGTTGGACGCCGTATTTATCGGCGTTATTTTGGCGGCGACGAGCGTGGGGATCACGGTAGAAACGCTGAAAGAGATGGGCAGATTAAAGGGCCGCGTCGGAACAACGATTTTGTCTGCGGCGATTATCGATGATGTAGTCGGGATCGTAATATTATCCATCGTGCTCGGCTTTAAAGATCCGAACGCGGAGCCTTGGATGACCGTTTTAATGACGGTGTTGTTTTTTGTCTGCGCATTTGCCGTGGGCTTTGTACTCAAAAAGCTGTTTAAACTGTTGTCGGAAAAATACGATCACAAGCGCAGACTGCCCATTTTCGGACTTGTGACCTGTTTTACGTTTGCGTTTGCGGCGGATAAACTGTTCGGCATTGCCGACATTACGGGGGCGTATGTGGCGGGTATCGTTCTGAGCTCGCTCAAAGACACCTCCTATATTGACCGAAAAGTCGACATCAATTCGTATATGATCTTTTCTCCGGTATTTTTTGCCAATATCGGTATCAGCGCGAATTTTGACGGGTTTACGCTGAACTTGCTGTGGTTCGGCCTTGCGTTTGTGGCGGCAGGGATTTTGGGCAAGATCATCGGCTGCGGCGGTGTTGCCAAATGCTGTGGTTTCCGCTTGCGGGAGTCGTCGATCATCGGCTGCGGCATGATCGCTCGCGGCGAAGTCGCTTTGGTGGTCTGCAAAAAAGGTCTGGAAGGCGGCCTCTTTGCCGGCACAGCGATCAATCCTCTGTTTCCGGTCATTTTGTTGGTGATCGTATCTTCTCTGCTCTGTCCGATTTTATTAAAACTTCTGTACCGCGGAGATCATTCGGGCGATCTGCCGCTAACGGGAGAGCTATTGCAGCCGCTAACGGGAGAGCAATTGCAGCCGCAGACGGAGAGCGGAGCGCAGGAAACGCAGCCGATTCAGAGCGCGCAGTAGTCCGCACAGTAAGCAATCTTGTTTACCGTGAGAAAAATCAACGATCAGAAATATAGGTGCATTGTGTATTGTCGGTACAAGGCGCGCCGTACACACGCGGAAAACACATCGTCGCCGCGGAAGGAGTAACTTCATGAAAATTGCAATTTTGTATGTTTCCGTGCATCACGGCAATACGAGAAAAATCGCAGAGTTGCTGGCGCAGCGCGAAAACGTGGAAACATTCGATATTTTGCGCGGCGAAATTCCCGATCTGACGGGCTATGACGGAATCGGGTTTGCATCCGGCATCTATTTCAACGCCATGCATCCGAAGATCAGAGAGTGTATCAGGGAATTCAAAATAGAAAAGGGGCAAAAGGTTTTTCTTTTGTATACTTGCGGGATACACATAAAAAACTACGTCAAAAGAGAAGAAAAAATATTGAAGGAAAAAGGCGCCGATTATGTGGGTAAGTTTTGTTGCCGAGGGTTTGATACGTACGGGATCCTGCGAAAGATCGGCGGGATCGCAAAAAATCGTCCGAATGAAAAAGATTTTGAAAAAGCAAACGGGTTTTTCGAAAGCGTAAAAGGGCAAATAAAAAAAGAATCTGCAAAATAGGGAGCAGATTCTTTTTTTTGTCGGACAAATCAAGCGGCCGGTCTGTAAAAACGGCGCCACTGCAAAACAGCGCCATGGCAAAACGGCGCCACTGCAAAACAGCGGCCTGTAAAAACAGAGAGGTTTGCAAAGCGTTGAGCCAGCAAGCGGTATTGCCGCAGAGCCGCCTAGCGGGGCGCCCTTGCCTTTATACTGAGAGGCGCTTTTTACCGGCAGAAGGGAAGACAAGAGGGGACAGGTGCCGCGGGATCGGGGAAGCGGCGCTGCAAAAAAGCCCGTGCCTTACTGAAACCGCCGCACAACGGAATCGGTCAATTCCAAACCCGTTTCATAATCGAGCTGGCGCGGCATATCTTCGTCCAGACGCTGGCGCGACATTTTATACAGCACGAAATTTTTATGTTCGCTCTTGTGCCACGGCCGGTCTTCCCATTGATAACCGCGGAAGGGATCGCGCGTGCGGTACATTTCGTCGACGAGGGCCTGTAAAAGTTCTTTGCGGACGGATTCGTAAGCGGGATCGTCGATTCGGTTGATCATTTCTTCGGGGTCGGATCTTAGGTCGTAAAATTCGTCCGTATCCAACAAATTGATGACAAGTTTATAGTTTCCGTCGTAGATGCAGCGGATGGGCTGAAACCCGAGGAAGGCGTCGTGATCGATCTCATAGCGCGTGAATTCCGCAAAGACGCGGCGCTGGCACTGTTTGTTTTCCTGCAAAAGGGAAAGAATGCTGTGTCCGTCCAATCCGTACGGAAGGGGTATGCCATAATATTCTAAGAGCGTCGGCAGGATATCCACATGGCTGACGGGTGTAGAATTGGCAACGCCGCGGGGAAGGGAGCGTTGGGAGACGACCAGCGGGATATTGAGAATTTCTTTGTACATGGCCGCGCCTTTGGAATTTAAGCAGTGGGAGCCGAGCATATCGCCGTGATCGGCGGTATAGAGAATGAGCGCGTCCGGACAGAGCTTGCGGATCGTATTTAAAACTCTGCCGATCTCATAATCGACAAAAGAGTTGCAGCCGAAAAATTCGGGGAACAGCAGATCGGGGTTGTTTGAAAAATCAAACATGTCCGCCCAAAGTTTCTGATGCTCCGGCTTATTTGTGAGCGGCGCGAATACATTTTCGGATTTTTTGAATTTATGATGCAGATGAAGGTTTAAAAATTCTTTCGGGCAAAGACAGGGCCCGTGCGGTTCGTCGAATGAGAGAGTCAGAAAGAAGGATTCGCCGTGGTTTTTTTGCAGAAAATCAATGGCGCGGTTTGCGCAGCGGTGTCCGAAAGTAAAGTCCTCCGTGATGCCTTCGCGCGTAGCGGAGCATTTTCTGCTCTTTACGCGCTCTTGCGGGGTAAGCTCGGAAAGATAGTTGCGCATATCGTACCAATACTGCGGATCGAAGCCTTCCGGACAGATGCCGTATCCGAAATAGTCTCCGCCGTCGAGGTGCCATTTCCCGATGTATGCGGAATGGATGCCGTGCGCGCTGAGCCGTTGGCCGATATGTTTGATATTCGGATAGAGGGGCATACAGTTTCCCCAACTGCCGTTGGAATGCGGATACGTTCCTGTAAAAATAGCGCTTCTTGCGGGGCCGCAAACGGGCTGTGTCGTTTGGGCGTTGTCAAAGCGTATCCCGTTGCGGATAAGCGAATCGAGATTCGGCGTATGCATATTTTCGCCGCCGTAGCCGTCGATCATATCTTTTCTCTGCGTGTCTGTCATGATCAGAATAACTTGTTTTTGAGCCATGGATGATCTCCTTTTTCTCTGCCGAAGAGAGCATTTTTTCCTCTTAAAATAAATATAATAGAAAAACGAAAGAAAGTCAATGAAAGTATAAAAATTTCGCCTTGAATTTTACAAGTATAGAAAGCAGGATTTGCCTTGCTTTTATTAAATTTGTTATGGAATCGTCGTAAAAGTATGGAAGGAAAAATGTTTTTTCGGCGATAGTATTGACAAAATAAATCTATTTCTTTATAATGAATATTTGAAAAAGCAATTCAAAAAAAACAAGCGGAGCGAAAGTGTTTTTGCCGCAAAATTCCGGAAAGGATGCGGCGGAACACAAAAGCTGAGATGAGAATGAGAGAGGTGCTTATGGACGGGAGAGAATTGGTAGAGCGGTTGCTGGAATATGCAAAACTTCGGTTGCATCTGGAAGGTACGGACGAAGCGTATATGCGGAACGTCCTGCTGTCGGAGCTGAAGCTGAGCGAGCCGTACGAAGGGAAAGCGGAGGTATCGGACATCGAGGGGATGGACGTGCCGGACGAGCTGGAGAAGGAGCTGACGGAGTACGTCTTGGAAAAAGGGCTGTGCGAGGAAAGTTTTGCGGAGCGGTTTTGTGCGGACATTTTCGGGCTATTATCCCCGCTGCCGTCGAAGGTAAACGGCGAGTTTTTGCGGATCAAGGGGGAGTCGGGCGAGCAGGCGGCCTGCGATTATCTGTACGGGCTGTCGGTTGCGAACGGGTATGTGAAGAAGAGCGCGATCGCGAAGAATTTAAAGTGGGAGTATCAGGACGGAAAGAACTGCCTTGAAATCACGGTCAATCTGTCGAAGCCGGAGAAGAACAATAAGGAGATTGCGAAACTTTTAACGGTGCCGCAGGGG